>CACZAR010000007.1 GCA_902779135.1 uncultured Coriobacteriaceae bacterium
TCTGAATCAGAAGGAAGTCAAGCAGTGCGTCCAGTCCTTCATCTACGGCGTCAACACCCCCAGCCGTTGGGGCACTCAAGCACCGTTCAGCAACATCACGCTCGACTGGACCGTTCCCAACGACCTCAAGAACCTCAACGCAATCGTCGGCGGCAAGGAGATGGACTTCACCTACGGCGATTGCCAAGCCGAAATGGACATGGTCAACAAGGCGTTCATCGACATCATGATCGAGGGCGACGCCAACGGCCGTGGTTTCCAATACCCGATTCCCACTTATTCTATCACGCGCGACTTCAACTGGGATGAAACCGAGAACAACAAGCTGCTCTTCGAGATGACGGCCAAGTACGGCACACCGTACTTCTCCAACTACATCAACTCCGACATGGAGCCTTCCGACGTGCGTTCGATGTGCTGCCGTCTGCGCCTCGACCTGCGCGAGCTGCGCAAGAAGTCCGGCGGTTTCTTCGGCAGCGGCGAGTCCACCGGTTCGATTGGCGTTGTCACCATCAACCTGCCGCGCATTGCATACTTGGCCACCGACGAGGCTGACTTCTACGCACGCCTCGACCGTCTGATGGACATTGCGGCACGCAGCCTCAAGACGAAGCGTGCGGTCATCACCACGCTGCTCGAAAAGGGTCTGTACCCCTACACGAAGCGCTACCTCGGTTCGTTCGAGAACCACTTCTCGACGATCGGCCTCATCGGCATGAACGAGGTTGGTTTGAACGCCAACTGGCTCAAGGCAGACCTCACCGACGAGCGCGTGCAGCGTTTCGCGCGCGACGTGCTCAACCACATGCGCGGGCGCCTGTCTGACTACCAGGAGATGTACGGCGACCTGTACAACCTCGAGGCCACGCCGGCTGAGTCGACGACCTACCGCTTCGCGAAGCACGACAAGGAGCAGTACCCCGACATCATCACGGCCAACATGAACGGCACGCCGTACTACACCAACTCCTCGCACCTGCCCGTTGGCTACACCGAGGACGTCTTCAGCGCGCTCGACATCCAGGACGACCTGCAGACGCTCTACACCTCGGGCACCGTTTTCCACGCATTCCTCGGCGAGAAGCTGCCCGACTGGAAGGCCGCCGCGAATCTCGTGCGCAAGATCGCCGAGAATTACAAGCTTCCGTACTACACGATGTCGCCGACCTACTCCGTGTGCAAGGATCACGGCTATCTGACCGGCGAGCAGTTCACCTGCCCGCACTGCGGCGCGAAGACCGAGGTCTACAGCCGCATCACCGGCTACTACCGTCCGGTTCAGAACTGGAACGACGGCAAGGCCCAAGAGTACAAGGATCGCAAGGTCTACGACATCGCCAGCTCGACGCTCACGCATGTGGGGCCGAACCCGGCACCGGTCGACGACGTCATCTGGGAAGCCACGCAGGAGCGCGGTTGCTGCGAGCCGGCTCAGCCGCTGATGAAGCCCGAGGCCATCGAAGAGCCCGAAGCTGCGGCTGTTGAAGCTCCGGCTGCCGAAGAAGCCCAGGTTATTCTGTTCAAGACGACCACGTGCCCGAATTGCCGCGCAGCGATGCAGTTGCTCGACAAGGCAGGCGTTGCATACCAGACGCTGAACGCTGACGAAGAGCCTGAGCTCGTGACGAGGTACGGCATCAAGCAGGCCCCAACGCTGGTGGTTCTTGAAGGCGAAGGGTTCGAGAAGTTCCGTGGAGTCTCGAACATCAAGGGCTGGATAACCGAGCGTTAATCAATCTGGGGGCAGAGAATGCACGACATCATCGTAGTCGGCGGGGGGCCCGCGGGCATGACCGCAGCGCTGTACGCGCTCCGCAACGGCAAGAGCGTGCTCGTCATTGAAAAGGAGAGCTTTGGCGGCCAGATGACTCAGTCGCCGAAGATCGAGAACTATCCCGGCAAGCTTCAGGTGTCGGGTATGGAACTCGCCGACGAGATGATGAACCAGATTCTCGAGCAGGGCGCAGACATCGAGATCGAGACAGTCGCAGGCGTCTCTCGCGATGGCGAAGGCTGGATCGTTGCCACCGAAGAAGGCGGTGCTTACAAGGCAAAATCCGTGGTAATCGCGACCGGCGTCAAGCACCGCATGCTCGGGTTGCCCGGCGAGGACGACCTGGTGGGAGATGGCATCTCCTATTGCGCAGTGTGTGACGGCGACTTTTACACGGACAAGGTGGTTTGCGTTGTGGGCGGTGGCAACTCCGCATTGCAGGACGCTATCCTTCTTGCCGAGAAGTGCAAAGAAGTCATCATGTTGCTCAGACGCCAGGTGTTCAGGGGCGAGGAAAAGCTCCAAGAGGTTCTGCTCTCGCACACCAATGTCAGTACGCGCATGGATGTTGTGATTTCTTCGGTAATTGCCGGCAGCAATGGTTTGGAAGCCGTCGAAATCGCAAATCGCACGACGGGCGAGAAACAGCGCGTTGACTGCGATGGCCTATTCGTGGCAATCGGCCTCGTTCCCGAGAACGGGGCATTTGCCGAGCTTGCCGATTTGAACGACTGGGGTTATTTCGATTCCGATGAGTCGTGCACGACGAAGACTCCCGGCATCTTCGTGGCAGGCGACTGCCGCAATAAGGAGATTCGCCAGATCACGACGGCCACCGCCGATGGCGCCGTGGCTGCGCTCGCAGCTTGCCGTTACATCGACATGTTGTAATGGTAGGGTTCAGGGCATGTTTTTTGAAAGCAGGTAGTTCGTCACTTTAAGGGGGTTCTATGCCAGCGCCGCTCGGTGGTCCAGGGGCTCGGTTCCTGACCGATGAGGAAAAGGCAAACGCCCCCAAGCTGACGAAGGACCTGCTCGTTCGCATTCTCTCGTACCTCAAGCCATATTGGTTGCAGTTTGCGCTTGTATTCGTGGCAATCGTAATTGCCGCGGTTGTCGGTCTCGTGCCGTCGGTTGTCACGGGTATGATCGTCGACGAGGCGCTTGTCGGCGAAGATTTGCGCTATCTCATCCAGCTGCTGCTCATCGCCTTGGCGGCCATGGTGGCCAGCCAGCTGATAGGCGTGCTTGAGAACTATATCAACGCGTGGATATCGCAGCGCATCATCTACGACATGCGTAACCAGATGTACGACCACCTGCAACACATGCCGCATTCGTTCTTCACGACCGAGAAGCAGGGCGACATCATCACGCGTATGGACACCGACATCAGCGGTGTCAGCTCAGTTGTCAGCGGCACACTCTCGAAGGTCGTCAGCAACGTCGCCACCATCGTGACGACGCTCGTTGCGCTGTTCACCATGAGCTGGAAACTCGCGATTGTGGGCATGGCCGTACTGCCGCTGCTCATCTTGCCGACTCGTTCCGCTGGCCGATCGCGGCTCAAGTACGCAACGCAGACGCAGGCCAAGACTGACGAGATGAACCAGGTCATAAACGAAACGCTTTCAGCCAGCGGATCGTTGCTCGTGAAGATGTTCACCCGTGAAGATCGCGAGTATGAGAAATTCGAGCATGTGAATAAAGAGGTCACCGATCTCAGCATGCGGGAGACACGTTCGGGTTCGCTGTTCAGCGTGGCGATGGGGATGTTCACCCAGCTCGGGCCACTGCTCATCTACTTCGCCGGCGGTCTTTTGATTATCGAGAAGTTCGATCCGACGTTGACGGTCGGCACTGTCACCGCCATGGTGGCGCTGGTCAATCGGCTGTACCGACCAGTAGAGTCGATACTCAACCTGCAGGTGACGTTCACGCGTTCGCTCGCGCTGTTCGTGCGCATCTTCGACTATCTCGACCGTGAGAACACGATTGTCTCGCCTGAGAATGGGTTGAAACCCGACGTCGAGCGCAAGCCGATTCGCTACGACCATGTGGCTTTTGGCTACGACGACGATAGGCTCGTGCTGACCGACGTGAACTTCGAGGTGCCTGGCGGTGCGATGTACGCAATCGTCGGTCCGAGCGGATCGGGCAAATCGACGGTCGTGAACCTCATCCCGCGCCTCTACGATGTGACAGCTGGCAGCGTCACTGTTGCAGGTGTCGATGTGCGCGACTTCGACCTCGCATACCTGCGTGGCCAGATCGGCGTCGTCACACAAGAAGCGTACCTGTTCAACGGCACGATCCTCGAGAACTTGCGCTATGCGAACGAGAACGCAACGCTCGAGGACATCGAAGAGGCATGCAAGATCGCCAACATCCACGACTACATCGCTGCGCAACCGCTCGGCTACGACACCGAAGTGGGCAATCGCGGTTTGAAGCTTTCGGGCGGCGAGAAACAACGCTTGTCGCTTGCGCGCGTCATCTTGAAGGACCCGAAGATTCTGATTCTCGATGAGGCCACGAGTGCGCTCGATTCGATTTCCGAGCACGCGATTCAGCAGGCGCTCGAACAGCTCATGGTCGGGCGGACGAGCATCGTCATCGCACATCGGCTTTCGACGATTCTCAAAGCCGACCAGATCCTTGTCGTGAAGGATGGCGTGATAGCCGAACAGGGCACGCATGAGGAGCTGCTTGCGAAGAACGGCGTGTACCGCGAGTTGTTTGACACGCAGTTCGACCAGGTCATCAACAGGGGCGAGGAAGCCGAAGCGCTCGGGCTCGACATCCAATCGCTCGGCACGTCCTACGATGTGCGCAACATCACGGCTGCCGACATTGCAGATGTGGTGTCGCTCGCCCGCTCGAATCGTCGGTACTACCGCGCGCTTGGCATAAGGCCTTCGCGTTCGCGCTTGACCGAGATTGTCAGCAATGTATCGGCGGAAGCGAACAGTCACGAAGGTGCCGAAGCCCATTTCGTTGGATTCTATGACGAAGAAGACGATTTGGTGGCAGTCCTCGACCTCATTTGCGGCTACCCTGAAGCTGACGACGCATACATTGGCTGGTTCATGGTTGATGCGGACTTGCAAGGGCAAGGCGTTGGTTCGAGCATCTTTGCCGACGTCCGCGCGTCGATGAAGGCGCAGGGTTACGATCGGCTCGAGCTCAAGTGCCCGAAGGTCAGCGATTCAGCACGTGAATTCTGGGAGAGCCAGGGTTTCTCGCTCACGGGCAGCGAAGAGTTCAACGGCGATTACGACGTTGTCGGAATGGCGCGCGACATCTAGCTTGTGGTGCCTCGAAAGCTCCTCTTGTCGTCTTCATGCTACCATCTGTCCAGGAAGCGACACGAAAGGGTAACGCTCATGGCTTGCGATGTTCACGACATTTCGAGGAATCAATTCATGCTGACAGGTGGGTTTGCCGAACAGGGTTATGACTGGTGGTGGCATTCATTCACAGGCCATCATGCCAAGACGGGCGAGCGGCGGTCGTTTTTCATAGAGTTCTTCTGCTGCAACCCGGCTCTGGGTGGGGACGAGCCCGTGTTTGGTCAGCTTCCCGAGAACAGGATTGCACATAGAAGGCCTTCGTACGTGATGGTGAAGGCGGGGAGTTGGGGAGAGAATGCCAAACAGCTACACCGCTTCTTCTCATGGAAAGACGTGACGCTGGGTGAAAACGTGCCATTTTTCGTAGAGGCTGACGATTGCCTGTGCTGTGAGATCGATCTAATTGGCAGCATTCGCATTGCGCCCGACGATGCTGCATCACATCCTGAGTGGATGTGTGATGCGGGTACGATGCTGTGGGATTTGAAGGTCGACAAGCAGATTCCCTTCAACGTCGGTTATGGCGCGAGTGCGCCGTTGCGGGCTTTGCAAGCATTCGAGATGTTCTGGCATGCTGAGGGCATCAAAACTGCATACTGCGGCACCGTTGTGCTCGATGGTGAGACGTACATCGTCGAGCCTGATACCTGTTTCGGATATGCCGACAAAAACTGGGGTGCCGATTTCACGAGTCCATGGGTGTGGCTCTCGTCGTGCAATCTGGTTAGCACCATTTCGGGCAAACGTCTTGAGAACTCCGCTTTCGACATCGGCGGAGGGCGACCTGTGGTGAAGGGTGTGGCACTCGACCGCAAATTGCTCGGTTGCATGAACTACGAGGGCAAGCCGTACGAATTCAACTTCTCGAAGTTCTGGACTGGCTCGACAACGAAATTTGATTGTTGGGAAACCGATGATGCATTGTTTTGGCATGTCGAGCAGCAGACGTTCAAGGCGCGCCTTGTAACCGACGTCACATGTCCGAAGAGCGAGATGCTGTTGGTTAATTACGAATCGCCCGACGGGGCAAAACGCCATAACCGTTTGTGGAACGGAGGTACAGGCGTCGGGCGCGTTCAGCTGTTCGAGAAACGCGGTGGCACGTTCGTGCTCATCGACGACCTGCGCGCCGCGACCATAGGCTGCGAGTACGGTGAGTATGGGAAATAGGGGTCTTTGAAGGGCGATTAGGAATCACGCGCACCGAGGCGTTTACGCTTCAACCGCAAAAGCCTTGTCGATGGCGCGCGAAAGCTGATCTGCGCAAGACGTCGGACGGTTGCCGCAGGTGTTGCCGCGCAGCTTGTCGGCCGCTTCCTGGGCATCAGCTCCTTCGAGCAGCAGGCCGATTGCTTTCAAGTTGCCATGGCAGCCGCCCATGAAGTTTATGTTGTGGAGCTTGCCGTCCTCGAGATCGAACTCGATCATTCTCGAGCACGTTCCCTTGGTCATGTAGTTGTGATGGGTCATGGTTTTCTCTTTCAACTGGCTTGAGGTGGAGTGAAGAGGCGATTATCGGATACTGCGCGCTGGTTATTCAGCAGGAACGAACGTGTCGCGATCTGGGGCGAACGACTGCATTGCTGCGATGGTGCGCTCCATCAGCTCGTCGAGTTCCCAACCGCAGAGTTCGGCACCTTGGCGGATGACATCGCGGGAGCATCCGGCGGCGAAGCGCTTGTCCTTGAACTTTTTCTTGAGGGATTTGAGCGGTAAATCCATGACGCTCTTCGACGGGCGCATGAGCACCGCAGCTCCGATAAGGCCCGTCAGCTCATCTGTGGCATACAGGACCTTTTCCATGAAGAGCTCGGGGTCGGGGCAGCCTTCGGCGGCGAAGTTGTGCGACTGGATGGCATGCACGAGTTCATCGGTGCCGCCCGCTTCGCGTAGCCATGGCTCGGCTTTCAGCGTATGTACTTCAAGTTCGGGGTATTCCTCCCAATCGAGGTCGTGCAACAAGCCGACGATGCTCCAGAACTCAACGTTCTCAGGGTCGAATTCCTGGGCGAAATAACGCAATGTGCCTTCGAGGGTTTCGGCGTGTTCGATGTGGAACTCTTCTTTGTTGTGTTCGTTCAACAGCGCGAATGCTTGATCGCGCTCGATACCGGCTTCAAGTTTCGTCATGGCGCCCTCCTTGTTGTGCATATTTTTGGTTAGAACTGATAGATTGCGCTTTCCAGATCGGTGAATTCACGCTTGATGAAGTCACGCATGCGGAAGCGGATGCACGTCTCCCATACGGTGACTTCCCAGCCGAGCGATCCGTACTCTTCGATGTCGGCATTGCCCGTCGAGTCGTCGTCGACATCATCGATGCAATAGGCGATCGACCCCGTACCAACGTAGAGCGGCTCTTCATCGTCAAGCTGGACCGTGTCGGGAAGCGCGTGCGTGTGCCCGGTGAAGAAGATGACGTTCGGGTGCTTCTTTATGCAATCGTGCAAGTTGAAGTTGTCCTGGTCGGAAAGCGACCATTCGTGGCCCCAGTCGCCGGGTTGCGTGTTGCGTACGGTTTCGTAGAGCGGTTCGTGCATGAAGACGAACGAGAGTTGCTCCTTGTTCTGATCGACGTCGATCAGATTGTCCAACCATTCGATCTCCTCGGCGGAGACGCCGAAGTGTTCCCAGCTGCTCTCCGGATAGCTGTCGGGGCCCATGAGGATGAGGTGCACGCCGTTGATGGTGCGGTCGTAGTACGGGTGCACCTGATCGGAGATGCCTGCCTGCTCCTTGAAGCGGTCCGAAAGATTAGAAACCGTTTGCGTCCCCTCGCTCGAATCGTATTGATCGTGGTTGCCGATGACCAGCACGAAATCGTCTGGATATGCAAACCCCGACGCCTCAGCGAGCTCGGCGAATTTTGCGTACTCTTCCAGGGAGCCGGTGTTGGTAATATCGCCGTTCACGATGATGGCGTCGTTGTCGGGGCAAAACTCGGCGATATCCTCGAACATGTTCTGCACGCGGTCGATGTACGGCTGGTACGAAAACGAGAGATGCGTGTCGCTGACGATGATGAACTTGGCAATTGCCTCGCTTTCGTCGGGAGTGGTGTCGATTTTCTGCGCCTTGTTCATGGCGCCCATGTATTTCGGCGCACGCCCTGTGTCATACGTTGTTGTACTGACGGCGTTTGTGGTCGTTTCCGAAGCGCTTGAGGCTGTGCTCGTCGAGCATCCAGCCAAAAACGCTGATCCGATAGTCAGCCCTGCTGCTGCAGTCGTGATCTTGACGAATCTCCTGCGGGTGATGTCTGTGCTCATAGCTGCTTCCGTTTTCTCGATCAATCGGTTAGGACGCGCGTGGTGCAATTGAGTTGCTCATGAGCTGCGCTTTGCCCTGCAGAGCCCCGACCGTGGGTACCATTCCTTGCGAGATTCGATGGCCTCGCAGAGCGTCTGCTTCTGTTCAGGTGTGAAGTCGGCGCGCTCGTCGACTTCGCCTTTCAGGCGGTCGAGCATGTCAGCGGCTCCTTCCAAATCAGGGGCAGGGCAGCAGGGGCGGGCGAAGAATCGCACCCAGTACAGGTCATCTTCCATCGCTTTGACGAGTTCGTCGAAACCGGCACCTTGCGTTTGGCCGTTGATTTTGCATTCGTCCATAGGGAGCCCCTTCCCAGCTTCTTTTTACTCATGATACGCGAACCGCTGTCGAAAAAGAGGATAATGGTCGTGTACGGCAGAGAGCCGGATGGTTTGTGGACAGGAATCTTCCAAGAAAAGGAGCGAGTCATGTTGCACGAAGTCAAATTCCCCTCATCAAATGGACGCGATCAGGTGGTTGGTTGGATTTACGTTCCTGCATGCGAGCCCGAAGGCGTCGTGCAACTCGTTCATGGTTTCGGTGAGCACTCCCGCCGTTACTTCCATATGATTGTTGCCTTGATGGACGCTGGTTTCATTGTCGCCGCAAACGATCACGTTGGCCATGGTGCGACGGCGATTCTCAACGACACATGGGGCGATTGGGGCGATGCCGGTCCGCATACCATGATGGAGGACGAGAAGCTGTTCAAAGACGTCGTGTGTGAGAAATACCCCAATCTTCCGTACTTCATGTTCGGTCATTCGATGGGCTCGATGATTGCGCGCGATTTCTCGGCAAAGTACGGCGATGAGCTAACGGGTGTTATCTATTGCGGCACAACGGGCATTTTCAACAACACGCGTGCCACCCGCATGAAGGTCGATGCTGCCGTCAAGGCGGGCGAGGCACACGAAAGCAACCCCGAGTTTGTAAACGACTTGTTCGGTTGGATGTTCTCCCGCTGCGCCGAAGGTGTGGAGCTCGGCAACGAGTGGATTTGCCACGACCCGTACGTGCAGAAGGATCATGCCGCCGACCCGTTTGATGCGTTTACGCAACCAGTGCACAACATCAGCATCCGCGACTTCATCGACATGATGCTCGTCATCGAGGGCGAGGATTGGGCGAAGAAAGTGCCGGTTGAGCTGCCGATTCTGCTCATTGCGGGAGATCAGGATCCGGTTGGCAACTTCGGCGAGGGCGTGTACATGTGCGCGAACTGGCTAACCGACACCGGGCATAACGTCATCACGAAGCTCTTCAGTGGGTACCGCCACGAGATCCATAACTACGATGACCTCAAGTTCGAGGTCGAGGAGACCATCATCGAGTGGCTGTTCTTGCAGCTGTAATCGAGGCAAACGTAAAAAGCCCCGGGCGGTGAACCACTGAAGCGGGCTGCACGTTGGAGAAGCAAAAGGAACGAATCATGGATAAACCGATCATGTACTATTGGGCGCCATGCACGACGTGCGCCATTGCGACGCGCTATGCCGACGAGCATGGTATCGAGCTGGATCTGCGCGATGTCGAGTACGAGGGGCCCTACAACGAGCTGCTCGGGCTCGGGGGCGACGCGAACAAGATCCCGTATCTCTACGACGATGGCCAGCTCGTCGAGGGCCTCGATGATGTCCTGGAACATCTCAAAGCTCTCGGGTAAGTTGTTGCGGCGCTTCCGAGATAGCTCTTGGAAGTGCATCATTGCATGATACGGGAGTACTCCGCGCTCGAATTCAATAGTGTGTTCAACGAAATGAGCAGGTGAAACCGGACGTCAGCGTCGTCGAAGTCCGACCCGGTGATTTCTGCGATTTTGTTCAGATGGTTACGTAAAGTATTGCGGTGAATGTACAGCGCATCAGCTGTGGCCACGGCATTGCGCTCGTATTTCAAGTACGTGTACAGCGTCCTGCAGTAGGTTGTGTTGTGAAGGTGGTCATAAGAGCGAAGCACGTCGGCCTCGTAGCAGCCGGGAAGCTCGCCCCGACACCTGTCGGCAAGTAGTTGCTGAAATGTGCTGTCGCATGAGATGACGCGCGGTTCGAGGTCCATAGCGGCCTCGATGCTTTCGTGTACATAAATGTTCTGATCATAGTAGGTTTTCAGCTGAGAGAAATCCCTGAAACGATTGCTCACGACGATTACGCGCTTGAGCGCTTGACTGCATTTCTGCATGTGGCTGAAGAAATCTTCCGAGGCGTCTTCCGGTTTGTGGAACAGCGCGATAGCTGTATCGCGATACGAATAGGCATGGCTCTCGAAGTTGCCCAGCAACATGCCCATCGTGCGCATGTGTAGGAGATGGTTTTCGAATTCGTTTGGCTCGAAACGCACGGTTGCCAGTCGGAAATCGGAGTCGACGTTCCAGTGTCGTTCGGACATGAGCTGGCGGGCGATGTCCCTCTTGCTTGTGAGCAGCCCGTCCAGAATATGGAAGATGAAGTTGTCCTGGAAGCCGGCTATGTAGCCCTGTTGGGCATCACGGGCTGCCATGAGCGGTGCGATCATCGAACCGAATTCTTCGGCAATCTCGACTTCGCAATACCCCAAATCACCCCAGGTGTCGATCATGAAGTAATAGCCTACGAGCCTTCCCGCATGGCGAACGGGCTTCGCCAAGATGCGCATCGTGTAGACTTCCGAGTCGATGAGTGAGGCGTGCGGGAGGTTCGTGATCCGGAAATAGTCTCCCGTGCGGTTGAGCGCATCTACAATGTGGTGCGGATACAGGCCATCGTGCAGGGTTTGGTAGTGCCAGGTGGCGCTGATCTCGTCCATTTCAAAGTCGACCCGGGCAATCATGCGCCAGCTTGCATCAGCGATGTACATGGGGCGCGGAACAAACTCGGATGTGGCGTTCACGAGCGCCTGATAGGGGGCGTCAGCAACGAGTAGGTCGCTGATGCGGTCATGCCAGGTGCGATAACGCTCGATTTCGGTGACGAGTTTTGCGAACATGGCATCGAAATCACAGTCATCAGAAACGATGATACGAGGGATGCCCCTGCATTGCTCGGCGAGGCTTTCGGGCACGACGCATCCGAACATGTCGATAGGGTCAAGCGGGCGTGCAGGCACCTCGTTCTCTTCGGTGACGAAGTACAAAAAGCTTGCGTGACTCGCGAACCGTGTAGAGGCAACGCCGACCCACTCGATGTCCAAAGGAGCAACGTGCTCGTCGGCCATGCGCGCCGTCTCGTCGATAGACAGGACCTTTGTGTACATGTACCTCAGTGATAGCTTCATAAAAGCCTTCGCTTTCTAAACTGGATTGGGCGTCTGACGTCGAGTTTCCCTTATCTAACTATGTACGCTAATCATTAATTGTGCATTAGTGCACAATTAATTGGGCAAAGTATAGCATGTGTTGCACTTGTGGAGAAACCGACGTTTTTTCTATCCTTTTTGCCAAGGTGGGTAAACAGTCATCTCATGTCAAGAAAGGGGAGAGTAATGAGTGACGAAATCAAAGCCACAGAGGCGGAAGTTCCACAGGAGCAAGCTGCCGCAGTGGAAGTAAAAGAGCCCAGCTTGCCAGCGGACTATAAGCCGCTGTCAACGGCGCTGAGGTTCTTCTATGGTGTTGGTGACTTCGGTTTCAACATCATGAACTCGGTAGAGAACTACTACTTCGTGTTCTTCCTCACCAACTGCGCAATGCTTGACCCGGTACTCGCCGGCATCGTGTCGACGGTCGGTTCCGTCATCGACGCAATCGTCGGTTGGCTCTGGGGCGCA
The DNA here is from genome assembly GCA_902779135.1 of uncultured Coriobacteriaceae bacterium. Classification (GTDB taxonomy): domain Bacteria; phylum Actinomycetota; class Coriobacteriia; order Coriobacteriales; family Eggerthellaceae; genus UBA9715. The sequence continues at coordinate 12,181 of CACZAR010000007.1, forward strand.
ATCATCAACACGATCAAGCCCATGCGTTGGGGCCGCTACCGCTCCTTCCTGTTCATCATGCCTTGGGCAGTTCCGATTCTGTTCGCGCTTGACTATGTCAAGTTCTCGGACAATCCGGTAATCACTGCAGTGCTCATCACGATCTTCTATGTCGCGTCGCACTGCACTTGGGACTTCCCGTATGTCGCGAACGTTTCCATGATCGCCGTCGTCGGCCAAACGCCCGAAGATCGCGCGCACCTCGCTTCGACCCGTGGTATGTGGTCGAACGCGTCGAAGATTCTCTTCGCGTACATCTTCCCGCCTGTTGCCATGGTTGGCGCCATGCTGCTCGGCAATCAGAACACCGACCCGTCTGCAGCACCTGCTAACTACGCGTTTGCAGCGTTCGTATTCGGCTGCGTCATGGCAGCGCTCTACAACGTGCACTTCTTCATCACCAAGGGTTATGAGAAGGAATACACCAAGGAAGAGCTCGCCAACTGGAAGGCCGCCAAGAAGGAAGACAAGACGAACAACAGCGCTGGCGACCTTGGTCGTTCCATTGCTTCGAACCCCAATGTCATCTTCCTGATGCTGGGCGACGTTGCGAAGTGGATCTTCAACTTCGTCGTCGGCGGCACGGCTGTCTACTACTTCACCTATGTTGCGTTCAATCCTGGCATGCTCGCCACCTACATCTTCGCAACCAATGTCGGCACCGTTGTTGGCGCTTACCTTGGCGGCCCTGTTTCCAAGGCGCTCAAGGGTTCGAAGAAGGCAGTCATTGCAGCCTTCATCGTCATGATCGCTATGCTGCTCATCTCTCGCGTCAGCTACACGCAGATGATGGTCGTCGTGGTCTGCATGACCATCGCACAGGCTGGTTACGGCCTCATCTACGCGGTTATCCCCGCGATGTACGGCGACTGCGTCGTCTACTCCGAGTGGAAGACCGGCAAGAACTCCGCTGGTTGGATTTCCGGCCTGCAGGTTCTGCCCCTCAAGATCGGCTTCTTCGCGCGTGGCGTTGTCATCCCCGCCATCCTCGGTGCAGCTGGCTTCGTTGCCGGCATGACCGCCGATCAGTCCACGCCTGCCCTGCAAGAGGGCATCGTCAACGGCTGGTTCGTGCTTCCCGCGATCCTCTGCGTTATCTCCATGCTGATCCTCATCTTCGGTTACAGGATCAACAATGACGTTCTGACCCAGGCCCAGAAGGAGATTGCTGAGCGTCAGGACAACGAATAGACGCTGAGTAAGTAACGCTCGACGAGCGGTGCGCGGCTCTACAAACGGGCCGCGCACCGTCCCCACCCAATCACATGCTATAGTTGGAGAAGCTCGATTATTTTTGCCCGCCTTGAGCTTCGCGAGAAATAGAAGGAGTGAAGATGGCAGGATTTGCAGACGCGTTTGCGCAGGCGCGCGCGAGTCGGCAGAAGAAGTCGCCGCTTGAAATCGGTCTCAGGACCGGTGTCCTGGTTGTGGCGATTGTCATCTGCGTCCTGTTGATAAGGACCTTCAATCCTGATCAGATTCTCATTCTTCTTTTTCCCATCCTGATTATCGGAATCTTGGTCACCATTCACACGGTTAGAAACAACTCGAGGAATAAAGCAGACGTCAAGGACGAACACGAGACGTGCATGCCCATCCTGGAGAACTACAACCAAAAGAAGAACGTCAAGAAACTGATGCACGAATATGACCTGTGGTGGGAGGGCGAACACAGCAACTACACGCGCATGCACTTCGCCGAGAAGATCATCGATATTCTGATCGACAACGGGAAGTACGAGAAAGCGCTCACGGTGCTGTATCAAGTGGCCGGACTTCCCCTCAAGGGGCGCGACCACTACGATTTCGACAACTACCTCAGGAAAATCGAGCCAACTCTAAAGGAGGGGCTTGAGAAACAGCGCGAGGCGCAGGCCAAATAGGGCGTAGAGCCCTATCGGCAAGATTTGCATGTGAATGGGCTGCACCAAACGCACCCCGCGTTACGGCGCGGGGCGGCAGTGTACCAACAAGAGAGGAGTGAAGATGAGCGAGTATAAGCTCACTCCGCGAGAGAATCTTATCGAGGTAATGAAGGGCGGAAAGCCCGAGCGCTTCGTCAAGCAGTACGAGGCGTTCAACATTCCGTTCAGGAACCTCGCCAGCTATCGCTGGCGCAACAACCCGCGTCCAGGTGAGATCAACAAGGTCAACAACTGGGGCGTCACGGTTTCGTGGGCAGATGGCCAGCCTGGCGCTTTCCCCGTCCACACGCCTGACAAGATCGTGTGCAAGGATATCGAGGAGTGGCAGGACTACGTCACCGCCCCCGACCCCTACACGATTCCCGAGGCCGAGTGGGAGAAGGACCAGGAGGTCTGGGAGCAGATTGACCGCAAAGAGCAGTTCGCCATGGCCTTCGTGGCTCCCGGCGTCTTCGAGCAGTGCCACTATCTGTGCGAGATCCAGAACGTGCTCATCGCATTCTACGAGTGCCCCGACGAGCTCAAGGACCTCATCAAGTACATCACCGAGTGGGAGCTCAAGCTTGCCGAGGTCATCTGCGATCACCTGCATCCCGATGGAGTCTTCCATCATGATGACTGGGGCACCCAGATCAACACGTTCACCGATCCGGACATGTTCGCCGAGTTCTTCCTCGATCCCTACAAGGAGATCTACGGTTACTACAAGAGCCGCGGTGTTGAGCTGATCGCGCACCATTCCGATTCCTACGCCGAGACGCTCGTGCCGTACATGATCGAGATGGGCATCGACGTCTGGCAGGGCGTCATGAACACCAACGACATCCCCGGCATGATCGAGAAGTACGGCAAGGACATCACGTTCATGGGCGGCATCGACTCCGCGTCGGTCGACTACGAGGGCTGGACCCGCGAGGAGATCGCGAAGCAGGTCAAGCGCACGTGCGACGAGAACGGCCCGCTGTACTTCATCCCGAGCCTGTCCCAGGGTCTTCCCATCTCCACCTTCCCCGGTGTTTACGACACCACTCAGGAAGAGATTGAGAAGTACTCCAAGATCTACTGGGCGGAGCACAACCTGTAGGACGTCAAGGGGCGCCTTTTGTTGACACGCTTCGATCCTGATTGTTAGAAGGCCGCCCAGAGCGTTTGCTCTGGGCGGCCCTTTGTTCGTTAGCGCTGCCGTAGCGCATTATGGCTGAACGCGATGTCGATGCTAGTCGCCCGCGTTCTCCTGGCCTTCTTCTTGGTCTTCTTGCGGTTTATTGGCGCGTTTGCGCACGCCGAGTACGAGGTCGAAGGGGAGGCCTGCCCATTGGTCGTTGGTCATGGAGTGCGAGAACGCCTCGGTCAATTGGATGACCGCATCGCCCTGCAGGAACAATACGGGCATGCTATCGCCAGAGGATTTCTTGAGCTCCTTCTTGAGCTTTTCGTACAAGTCTCCTGCCGCCATAGCGCGCTTTTCCTTGTTCACGCGGAGGGCTAATCGACCGTCTTCGAGACGCTTCACGCCGCAGACGGAGTAGGTCGGTGTGTCGGAAATCCACTCGCCCGATTCGGAAACAGGCTCGAGAGCAACTTTCACCTCGCTCGATTCGTTTGTGATATCGAGGATTTTCAGGAAGAGAGCCATGTCGAGTTCGGGCTTGTCCATCTTCAATAGCTTTCGGTACTCGCGGATTTTTTCTAGCAAGACGTCATCCATTGGCGACTCCTTCACAGGGGTAATAAAATACGCTTATAATAGCAGCAAGATGGCTTAAAACTAGGTGTAAACGACATTTAAGTGTTATCCTGTACCATTTTTGTGCACCATGTTGTATTTGGTTTTTTGGTAATGATACCAGGAGGAGCCCATGCAAAACTGGTTTGATGAGGTGGCAGGGCGCATCGAGCCCCTTGACGAGGGTGCGCTCAAGGCTGCTCGGGACAAGTGGAATGCTGTAGCCAAGCCGATTGGCAGCCTCGGTCAGCTCGAGTTGATGGTCGAGAAGATCGCAGGTCTTACGGGCTCCATCGACGTTGATATCAGCAAGCGGGCCGTTATGGTGCTGTGCGCTGACAACGGCGTGGTCGCGCAGGGCGTTACGCAAAGTGAGCCCGAGATCACCACGGTCATCGCCGGAAGCGTTGCTCGTGGGATATCGTCCGTGTGCCGCATGGCGCAGACAGTCAATGCAGATGCGGTTTCGGTTGACATGGGCATGATGACTCCATCCGATGTGCCAGGCGTTATCGACCGCTGTATAGCGCGCGGTACGGGTGACATTTCGCTCGGTCCAGCCATGAGCCGCGAGCAGGCGTTGACGGCTATCAAAATAGGCGTTGATCTTGTTGCCCAGATGAAGGCTGACGGTTACAAGATTCTGGCAACGGGCGAGATGGGCATTGGGAACACGACGACCTCGAGCGCCATGGCGGCAGCGTTCCTCGGCTTGCCGGCCGAGACCGTCACGGGCCGTGGAGCAGGTTTGTCCAACGCTGGTCTGGCGCGGAAATGCGCGGCCATTGAGCGTGCTCTTGCTGTTAACGAGCCCGATGCGAATGACGCGCTCGACGTGCTTTCGAAGCTCGGCGGGTTTGATATAGCTGGCTTGGTAGGGTTGTTCATCGGTGGTGCTGTGCATCGGGCGCCCATTGTCATCGACGGGTTTATCAGCGCTTTGGCTGCATATACCGCTGCACGTCTCTGCCCGGCATGCACATGCGCCATGCTCCCGTCCCATGTTTCCGCCGAACCGGCAGCGCGTATGCTGTTCGATGAACTGGGTATTGAGCCAATCATTCATGCTGGCTTGAGGCTGGGCGAGGGCACGGGCGCTGTTCTTCTGTTCCCGCTGCTCGATGCTGCACTTGCTTTGTACAACGGCACCACGTTCGATGACACGGGTATCGAGGCGTACGAGGTCGATTTGAAATGATGACGTACGTCACAGGCGGTGCATCTTGCGGAAAGAGCGCTGAAGCCGAGCGTTTATGCTCGTTGGATGGCGGCCGCCTCGTGTATCTAGCTGCCATGCGTCCTTTCGGCGAAGAGGGGGCCCAACGGGTGCGCAAGCACCGTGCACAGCGTGCTGGCAAGGGCTTTACGACCATTGAATGCTTTGATGATTTCGAAGCCGTGTTGGATGATGAGCGTGTTGTCGGCGCGACCGCATTGCTGGAGTGCCTTGGCAATGTTGTGGCAAACGAGATGTTCGGAGAAGCGGCGTCGCACGACGGGGTTGCGGACCGTGTCGTTGACGTAATCGAGAAGCTTTCCCACCGCTGCCATCATTTGGTTGTCGTTGGCAACGATGTTGGTTGCGACGGCGAAACGTACCCTTCCGAGACGCGCGTTTATCGGGAAGCGCTTGGCGAGGTGTCGTGCAGATTGGCTTCGTTGAGCGACCAAGTCATCGAGTGCGTCGCGGGAGTGCCCGTGTTGTTAAAGGTAGAATGATTTGAAGCAAGTTCCCGCGGGGAACGCGTTTACCCGCGGGGAGAACGTGAGAGCTTCGACGCGAGGTTAACGATTTCCCGCGGGGAAGTTGGAATCAATCTCCCGCGAGGGTAACGATTTCCCGCGGGGAAGTTGGACAAGGACGGCTGCAAGGCTTCAAGCCGATGCAACGACGGAATGGCGAGATGGAGGAAGCTGTGAACGTGCTGCAAGGTCTCTTGCTTGCGCTCAGTAGCTTTTCGAAGATTCCCGTGCCTCAAATCGAATGGCGCGAAGAGAACATGCGCTACATGATGTGCTTCTTTCCCGTAGTGGGCCTCGCCATCGGTATCGTCATCGGTTTGTGGGTGTGGCTTTCCCAAGCCATCGGTTTCGGTCCGACGTTGTTTGGGGCAGGGCTTGCGCTGTTGCCCATTGCAGTGTCGGGCGGAATCCACATGGATGGCTTCTGCGATGTCGTCGACGCGCAATCAAGCCATGCCGAGCCCACGCGAAAGCGCGAGATCTTGAAAGACCCGCATTCGGGCGCGTTTGCCGCTATTGCGGTGGCCGCTTACATCGTGGCGTATGCAGCGGTGGCCAGCGAGCTCGTTGCCGGCTGGCGCATCGTAGTGCTCTTAGCGGGCATGCACATCGCTAGCAGATGCATGAGCGGAATCGCAACGGTTGTGTTTCCCACCAGCTCATCGAAGGGCATGCTCTCAATGTTCCATGAATCGGCGCGCGGCAAGAGGATTCTCATCGTTCTCGCCATCGAACTCGTGGTCTGCGGCGTGGTGATGACAGCCACATGCGTTCCGGCGATATTCGTTTTGCTCGTTGGGCTTGTGTGCCTCGGCTTGCTCTATCCCTTTGCGCAATCGCAATTCGGGGGCATGAGCGGCGATCTCGCTGGCTTTTTCCTCCAGGTTGCCGAATTGGCAATGATCGTCGCACTTGTCGTGATTTCGAAGGTGGTGGCGTTGTGATACTCGTGGTTGGAGGAATCGCTTCTGGCAAGCGCTCGTATGCTCACTCGCTCGGCTTTGCCGACTCCGACATGAGCGAAGAGCTTTCTTCCAGTTGCCCTGTGCTTCTCGATGCACAAGAGTTGGTGCGTTCTGAAGACGCGGATGCAGCGTCGCTTGTCGATACCCTCGCGGCAACCAAGCAGGTCGTCTTGTGCCAAGAGGTCGGCAGCGGCATCGTACCGATTTCCCGCGGGGAACGTGATTGGCGCGACCGAGTGGGTGCTCTCTCGAAGAATCTCGCAGAGCGGGCAGATGCGGTTGTGCGTATGGTCTGCGGTGTCCCGCAAGTCCTCAAAGGCACCGATTGGCTTGAATCCCACGGGTTTGGACAGCGCTGCGCTGGCGGCGACCATCCCGCGTTCGGAACATCGTTCTTCACGAACCGCGCATGCGAGCACTTTCCTTGCCACGAGGGCATTGATGAACGTGATTTCAACTGCCTGTTCTGCTATTGCCCGCTGTATGCACTCGGGCCTGATTGCGGGGGCAATTTCACTTATACGAAGAGCGGACGGAAGAACTGCAAGAACTGCGCTCTTCCACATGTGCGTGAGAACGGGGTGAAGCTCGTCTCGGCTCGATACGAACAGCTTGCCGAACTCGCGCGCGATGAGGGAAAGTGAGGTAATAGCTTAAACTTGTGCAGAATGACGGATTGTTTGACGTTGAGCGAAAAAAGAGTTTCGTAATCAGGTAAAACAACTTACAGTGAACGATGCAGGTGAGATTCTGCATCAAATCGTCTTTTCAAGGAGGCTATCGTGATTATCATCGGCGAGAAAATCAACGGTTCCATTCCCAAAACTGGCGCTGCCATTGCCGCCAAGGATGAAGAGTACATCCGCATGCTGGCTCGCAAGCAGACCGAGTATGGTGCCACCTACATCGACTGCTGCGCATCGGTCAACGAGGGCGAGCTCGACGTTCAGGAATGGCTCATCGGCCTGATCATGGAAGAGTCCGATCTGCCAATCGCCATCGACAGCCCTGACCCCCAGGTCTGCGTCGATGCCATGAAGTTCTGCGGCGACCGCGTCGGTCTCATCAACTCCGTTTCCGGCGAGGGCAACAAGATGGACATCGTGTTCCCGGTCATCGCTGACACCAAGTGGGGCTGCGTTGCGCTGCTGTCCGACGACTCCGGCATTCCTTCGGACGCTGAGGGCCGTCTCGAGGTCTTCCACAAGATCATGGACAAGGCCAAGGAATACGGCATTGCCCCCGATCGTCTGTACATCGACCCGCTGGTAGAGACTCTGGGCGCCAACCCCGAGAGCATGCTCGTCTTCAACGAGTGCGTTAGGGCAATCAAGGAAGAGTATCCCACCATACACATCACCTCCGGCCTTTCCAATATCTCCTTCGGCCTGCCGGTCCGCAAGATGATCAACATCCCGTTCATGGTTTTGGCTATGGCTGCTGGCATGGATTCCGCCATCATGGACCCGACGAGCCGCGACATGAACGGCGTTCTGCATGCCACCGAGGCTCTGCTCGGCGAGGACGAGTTCTGCATGGAGTACCTCGAGGCTTATCGTGACAACCTCTTTGGTCCGATCGATCGCGACTAAAAGCGTCGACCTCCTTTTGACGGCGGGCTTATGCCCGCCGTTTTTTATAATGGAACCAGGTGAAGCGAGCTGATTAGCCTAACCTGTTTCATCTTGCTGCAACAGGTTCCGCTGCATTGTGTTTCGAAAGGCGTGTTTCCCCATGAAGCTATTCATCGATGATGCAGGAGCTCATCACGAAGTCGAGGTTCAGCCCGGTCAGACTGTGCTCGACGTGCTGCAGGCTCAGCGGGTCGACATCCAAGCGACATGCGGCGGCGTAGGCAAGTGCCGCCGTTGCCAAGTGCTTGTCAAAGATGACACGGGACTCAACTACCGTTTGGCGTGCACAACGCCCGTCAGCGATGGCATGGAGGTCGTCGTCGAGCGCGCAGGCACTATGGAGGTCCTGCAAAGCGGCATGGCCCAGGAGTTTCCGCTCGACAGCGGTGTTGAAGGCTTCGGCATGGCAATCGACATCGGAACCACCACCGTCGTGGCACATTTGCATGACCTTGCGACAGGCGAGCGGCTTGCCACGGTGGGCAGGCCAAATCCCCAGATTGCGTTCGGAAGCGACGTTATCAGCCGCATCTCTGCAAGCGTTGATGGAAAGCTCGATCTGATGACGAGCATCATCCAAGATGCGCTGTGCGAGATGAAGGCCAAGCTGTGCAAAGCAGCTGGCGTTGATCCGGCAGACGTGTCCGCTGTTGCCGTTGCCGGCAATACGGTCATGCAGCATATCGCAGTGGGCTTGCCGCCAGATACCATCGGAGTGAATCCGTTCACGCCGTTGTCCCTGTTCGGCGACGTTCATGACATCGATGGCTTGGGATCGTGCTATTTCACACGTTGCATCGCCGGCTACGTGGGTGGCGACATCACGGCGGGCATGCTCGCATGCGAGCTTGACCGTGCCGGCACGCATCTGTTCCTCGACTTGGGCACGAACGGCGAGATGGCGCTTGCTCATGACGGGCGCATTGTGTGTTGCGCCACGGCAGCCGGTCCCGTGTTCGAGGGCGCCAACATCCTGTTCGGTATGCCAGCGTCGCCGGGCGCCATCTCGAAGGTAGCGTTCAAAGATGGCGAATTGAAGACCTCGGTTGTGGGTGATGTGGATCCCATCGGCGTGTGTGGTACTGGTGTCGTCGACGCCGTGGCGCTCATGGTTCGCATGGGCGTTGTCGACGATACAGGCTTTTTACTCGATGCTGACGAGGTGGATGGACCGATTACGCGCTACATGGGAGTCGAGAACGACGGTAATGTGTTCTACCTGACCGAAGATCGCACCGTCTATATCACTCAAAACGACGTGCGCAGCTTGCAGCTTGCCAAGGCGGCTGTATGTGCAGGCATTCTGACGATGGTCGATGCAGCCGACATTGAAGTGTCGAGCATCGAGACGCTTGACATCGCAGGAGGATTCGGAGCTTACCTGAACCTTGAATCTGCAGCTGCCATAGGCTTGTTCCCTGCCGAGCTGTTGCCGTGCGCCAAGAGCGTGGGTAACACCTCGGGCGAGGGCGCGACTGCCCTCGTGCTTTCGAACACTGCGCGTGAGCGCGAGGCGCATATCGTCGACCTGTGCGACTATCTGGAATTATCGCTCTCGTCGGAGTTCAACGACTACTACATACAGATGATGGAATTCGAGCAAGGTTGATAACGTGGGAATGGCCGCGCTGAGAGGAGCGCGCTAAAGACGGCGTGCTGCGCCAGAGAGCGGGCAAAGGGGCGTTCATGAACACGGTTATGGAATTGATCGAGAAGCAAGGCTTCGATTGCGTGGGGACGTGTGCTGCGTCTGACCTGAAAGTTCTCGAAGAAGTGCGTCACATGTGCGAGGCGGATAGGTGCCATAAGTACGGCAAGACCTGGGCGTGCCCGCCGGGATGCGGCGACATTCATGATATCGAGCGTCAGATGCACGAGTATTCATACTGCGCGGTCGTTCAATCGGTCGGGCAGCTTGAGGACGAATTTGATGGCGAGACCATCATCGAAACCTCAGCAAAACAGAATGAACGTTTCTATAAGCTGCTCGAAGATCTCGATGCTGCAGGGTTGGGCACGGAAGTCATGTCATTGTCGACTGCTCAGTGCAGGAATTGCAAGACGTGCACGTATCCCGACGAGCCATGCCGGTTCCCGGACAAACGGTTCGTATCGATGTCGGCTTCAGGGGTGCTTGTTGCTGAAACTTGCCGAAAAGCCGGCATTCCCTATAACCACGGCAAGAACACCATCGCTTATACGAGCTGCGTTTTGTACAACTAACGAGGAGGCGGCAGCATGATACGGTTGGGCATCGACACCGGTGGCACGTACACGGATGCTGTGGTAATTGACACAGATAGCTTGGAAGTGCTTGCAAAGGCGAAGGCGCTTACGACCAAGGAGGACCTTGCTCGCGGCATCATTGCTGCAATGGATGGCATTCCACATGAAACCTTGGCCTTGGCTGACCACGTGGCACTTTCGACGACTTTGGCTACCAATGCGTGCGTTGAGGGCAAGGGTGGACGCGCCAAGCTCATCATCGTTGGAACGACGGATGAGATTCTTCGCCGGGTGGATGCAGAACGCGTTTTCGGTATTCCGTACGAAGACGTGATCACGACGGAATTCGTCGGATCGTTCGATGGCAGCGAGGTTACCGTCCCCGATTGGGAAGCGCTCTACGAGAGCAACCCTTCGTTCTTCGAAAATGCCGAGTCGTTCGGCATCGCGAGCTTGTATGCGCTGAACAACGGCGCAATCGTGGAACATAGTTGCGCGGATTTCCTCAAGAAACGATTCGGGAAGCTTGTGGTCGAGGCGACGACTGTGGCGGTGGAGCCCAACGTCATCGGCCGAGGAGCGACTGCGCTTCTCAATGCGCGACTTGTTCCCGTCATTGAGGATTTCCTCGATGCAATTGATGATGCGCTTGCCGAGCGAGGCCTTTCAGCACCTGTTTCCGTTGTGCGCAGTGACGGTACGCTCATGTCTGCGGAGCTTGCGCGGACAAGGCCGGTCGAGACCATTCTGTCTGGACCTGCAGCATCGGTGACGGGTGCGCAGGTGCTTTCCAATGCTCCCGAGAGCTTGATAGTGGATATCGGCGGCACGACATCTGATATGTCTGTTGTGCATGAAGGGCGTCCCAACAGGACGGATGGCATCATCATCGGTGGATGGAAAACTCAGGTTGCCGGTGTTGCCATCGACACGATCGCCCTGGGTGGCGACACGGTTGTGCGTTACACCAAGAACAGTCGGCTCGAGTTGGGTACCCGCAAGGTCACGCCGCTCTGCATTGCCGCATCGCGCTGGCCGAGTATCAAGCAAGCATTGAAGTGGTACTACCAAAGTGCGCCTGTCGATTTCTATTCGCGGTACGAATTCTTGTATCTCATGCGCAACCCTCGAGACCTTTCCCGTTTCCGCGAACCCGATCAACGCCTGATTGAGATATTGCGCGAGGGACCGCTACTGCTTTACAGCGATCGTGCAGCCATCACGGGATTGAGGCTTCAGCAGCTCGAAGACGAAGGTGTCGTCATGCGTTGCGGATTCACCCCAACCGACGCCATGCACCTGAAAGGCGATTTCGACGTATTCGATGTCGAGGCGTCGCAGCTTGGAGCTCAGTGCATATTGAAGTCATATCGCGGAAAACAAGCGTCTGAAGACGAAGGCGAGATTGCGAAACTCGCTGACGAAGTATATGAGCTAGCAGAGTTCCGCTTGTTCGAGCAAGCACTTGGCGTGTTCTCGCAGGATGCGTTCTGGCCGAAGGGCTCGACGGAGCTCGATTCCCAGATGCACGAGCTTGCAAAGCGAGCGTGGCAACGAAGGCATGACGATAGGTCGCATACGTTTGATGTGCGGTTCTCGGGCGATGCCCACTTCATTGGGATTGGCGCTCCAACGCATGTGTTCCTCGAGGGGGCTGCGAGCGCGCTTCATGTGCCGTGCGTTATACCCGAGCATGCGGAGGTTGCCAATGCCATCGGTGCTGCTGCATCGCGTGTAGTTGTCGAGACGACTGTTCGCGTGAACCCGATACGCGAATCGAGCGGTGTTGTTTCCTATTACCAGGTATGCGGAAGCGAGGAGACTTTGCCATTCGAGGAAGTCGATCAAGCATTGGAGGCCGCACGGGAATTGGCGCGCAAGCAATCATTTGCTGAAGCGCGGCGACGTGGAGCCGTGGGCGAGCTTGATTGCACGATCAAGGAAAACCGCGTTGACTACCTTGCAATGGGGACGATGACTGTCGTGCGCGAATGGACCGTGTCGGCTTTGGTAGGCTAACGGAGCGGACAATTCTTCGCACAAAACAGTTAGTGCAGATTGCATGAAATGCAATTGCTAGTATTGACGCTCAAAGGTAATAAATATATTTTATGACCATAGCAATCAACGCAGTTAAAAGTTCATTTTTATGAAAGGGGTTACCATGGCACTGCTCGACGATCTCCGCGAGAAAACAATGAAGGGTAAGAGGAAGGAAACCGGTCCGCTCGTACAGCAGGCTCTGGACGAGGGTATCGATCCGCAGGAAATCCTCGACGCTATGATCGATGCCATGGGCGTCATCGGCGACCGCTTCACGAGGGGCGAGTGCTTCGTTCCCGAGATGCTCGTTGCAGCTCGCGCTATGAACGCTGGTACCGAGGTCCTGAAGCCCGCTCTGGCTGCTGGCGGTTCCGAGCCGCTCGGCTTCGCCGTCATCGGCACCGTTGCTGGCGACATGCACGACATCGGCAAAAACCTCGTCCGCATGCTCATCGAGGGCAAGGGTGTCGAGGTTGCTGACCTCGGCGTCGACGTTGCTCCCGAGAAGTTCGTCGAGTACGTTGGTGCTCATCCCGAGTGCAAGGTCGTGTGCCTCTCCGCTCTGCTGACCACCACCATGCCGGCCATCGACGCGACCATCAAGGCTCTCGCTGAGGCCGGTCTGCGCGACCAGATTAAGATCATGATCGGTGGCGCTCCTGTCACCCAGGAATTCGCTGACGAGGTTGGCGCCGACGCCTACACCCCCGATGCCGGTTCCGCCGCTGCCAAGATCGTCGAGTTCTTCTAAGCCGACTGATTCCAAGCAACACGCTCTCCGGATGCCGCCCATATTGGGCGGCTTCCTTTTTGCGTGCTTGCATCCTTCTTCTTCAGGCGCATTCGCCTTAATCACTTTCCCCGCGGGAAGCTGATTGCGCTCCGCTCTCCCCGCGGGAAGTTGATTGCGCTCCGCTCACTCTCCCCGCGGGAACATGATTGCGGGTGTGCTAATGCGTTTTCCCCGCGGGAGTTTGTTCCGAGATAGCCTAGTCGTTCCCAACGCAACTTCCCCGCGGGAGTTTGTTTGCTACGGGGCCTGTCTGCTATTGGCATGTTGAACCACGAATCATTTTCCCCGCGGGAAGATGCGCGATGCGGTGCGAAGCGATGGGAAAATACGGCTAGATCTATTTGTCGAACTCTTCAATATGTGTGCGAGGAGAATGCAGAAGGTAAACCCAAAGCGCACACGATAGAATCGCGCAGATGAGCATGATGGCACCGAGACCGAAAATGTAGTTTGGCCACGGCGCAACGATAACGCCCATGCCGACGACACCGAATATGCTGACCATGAAACTGATGAGCGACGAAGCGCTGCCCGTATCGCCTTCCTGCCGCGATAGCAATATGTTCACCATGTATGGGCGGATGGCGCTCTGCAACGTTGCGAACAAGATGAAAGCGGCGCAGAACGAAAATACCGATGACTCGCCAACCGTCAAAAGTGCGATGGCGGCGACGAACGCAAGTGCCATCATGATGTTCGTGAACAAACGCGGAGTTACGTTCTTGCTCGCTTTTACCCAGATGAATGGACCGAGGGCAGTGAACGCTGCTGTGATGGCGAAGAAGTAGGTGTATTGCTGCGGTGTCGTGCCAAACGTGTCAACGTAGATGTACGACGCAACAGCAAGGTATGCCGTAAAAGCCACATTGAACAGCGAAAGCGTGATAAGCAGCACGGTGAAAGACGGGTTGCGCCCAACGGTCACGAGTCTACCCAAGGCAGAAATCAACCCGACATCGTTCCGGTCCTCGTCGGGCAGGCTTTCTTCGAACAGGATCCCAAACACAAGGCATATGGCGCCAAGCGCAGCAAGGGTGACAAACGAAGCGCGCCACGAGAAGAACCGAAGCAAGAATCCGCCGATGAGCGGTGCGATGACCGGCCCCACGACGGCGAGTACCTGGATGATCGCTATCATGCGCTCACGGCGCTCCGCGACGAAGCAATCCTTGACAAGCGCCATGCTGACGGACGTGATGCCTCCCGCACCAGTGGCCTGCACGAGCCGTGCGCCGATGAGCGTCAAGATATTTGACGCAATCGCGCATAGGGCGCCACCTACTGTGTAGATTGCTATGCTTGCGACAAGCACGGGTTTCCGTCCAAGCTTGTCCGATATCGGGCCGATGAGAAGCGATGAGATGGTCAAGAATAGGAAAAAGCCCATGAGGGTGAAATTGACCATCCATTCCGTCGTATTGAAATAGCCTGGTAGAGACGGCACGGCGGGCGTGTACATGTCAATCGAAAACGGGATGATGGTGTTTGCCAGAATGATGAATACGATGAGGCCCATTGCCCCCAATTTGGGTTGCGGTCGGCAGAGCCAGGCTTCTCGGCTGTTATGAGGCGGGTTGTTCATCATGGCATCGTCATGCTATCAGACATCTGCGAAAGAAGGACCCTGCTCTAGCAGGGCCCTTCGTATGTGCGGAATCTCCAGCTTGTTCGGGTCTGTTTAGCCGAAAATCACCTGCAGCGGGAGGCGTGCGTCTTCGATTTCCTGCTGAGTGAAGCCAAACTTCTCGCAGTTGTATTGGTCGATGTACTTGCACAGCTCGACATAGGTGCCGCTGAACGTAGAGCCCGGGCCGCCCTGCGTGATGCACGGGATGTAGCTCTGGAAATCATAGCCATCCAGGTGCTCGTAGGCGACGCGCTTCACGTCTTCCGGAGTCCAGCCGTGGAAGTCAACATCCTTGTTGTCGATGTTGCCCATGAACGCAATCTGGCCCTTATATTTCTCGAGCATTGCCTTCGTGTCGTTCGACTCCATGTTGCCCTGCCAAACGTCGATGCCCATCTCGATCATGTAAGGCACGAGGTTGGCCGAATAGCTGTCGTTGTGATGGAATACGAACTCGACACCGTGGTCGTGGTAGTACCCGTAAATCTCCTTGTAGGGTTCGACAAAATAGTCGGCGAACATCTCGGGGCGCAGGAACGAGTTGTTCTCGGTGCCCCAGTCGTCGTGATGGAAGATCGCTTCGGGGTGCAGGTGGTCGCAGATACCCTCGGCAATGCGCAGCTCGAACTCGGTGACGTATTTCAGCAGCTCATGCATCTCGTCGGGGTTCGTCATGTAATACACGAGGGCATCGTCGATGGCGCACAGGTAGTGCGACATCTCGAATAGGCCGGTCACGTAAAGGGGAGCTGCGTACGCCTTGCCAGAATTGGTGACCTCCTCGTACTGCTTCTGGAATTCCTCCCATTCAGCCTCGGCGAACGTGGTCGGCGGAGCCTTCACGTAGTCCTTCCAGTCCTCGATGTCCTTCACGACGACCTTGTCAGGCGTATGTACGGGGAACGCGCCGGGGGTATGAGCGGGGAAGTCCATCGTGACGCCCCATGCATTGACCTTGCCCTTGTCGCCAGGTGCGAGCAAGGCGCCCGAATGCATGATCCACGGATGCATCATCAGGTAAATGCCCTCGTAGTTGTTGCTGAAGCGGTCAGGCTTCCCTCCGTCGATGATGGTCTGGCGCAAGTTCTCTTTCGCTGTAAGCATGTGATCCTCCTGTTCGCACGTTCCCTGGTGCATTTTTCACATGGACGATTTGAAGCATTTGCTATTCATGCGCATGTGAAAATGCGTCACAACATTTTTCCTCATGAAGAGGCTTGTTAAATGAATTGTAAGAAGCACAGTAAGCTTTTACGGGTGGCGATATTGCTAGTATTGTTATAGTTAGCACTACAAATTGTAGTGTTGCTTATTCGTGTGAGGGACGGAGATGGCATGAAGCTTGATGGTGCCGTGATTCTTTACCTGCTTGTGCGGGAGTTCGAATTCGTGGAAGGCGATGCCGTGTCGAAGGTGAAACCCGTGGATTATCCCATCCTCTACGACGTTTCTTCGGACATGAGCGGACATGCGGTGCTCATCCCCGAACACGAGCGAGTCAATGACGCTTCGACCATGACAGACACGCTGTGCATCTGCCTGGGTGAGGCTTGCGCGGAGTCGGCGCGCAACGTTGGGCTCTCCGTGATATTTGTAAAAGCCGAGGTTCCTTTCCAGCATCTGTACAACTACCTTCAAGGTGTATACGTGCATTACGAACGGCTTGACGCACGGCTTCGTGCATGTGTCGACACGTATGCTGATTTCCAGTCCATTGTCGATGCATGCACGAGTTCGACTGGAATTCCGTGTGCGTTAATAGACGAGGGTTATCGCATCGTGTGCCAATCTTGGTCGGATGATGCGGAAAACGACGGGATGGACGAATCCCTGCACGTGCCAATCTTGTTCGAAGATGATGCAGTTGATTTGTTCATGGCGTTTGGTGGTTACCGCAACTTGCGCAGGAGCCGTCGTGTGACCAGTGTTCCAGGGTCGAATGACCTTTTCATGAAGAACCTGTTCAACGGCTCGCGGCTCATCGGCACGCTCCTGATGCGCCACGAGTTCGGCGCTCTCAATGCTCGGTATGTAAAGTTTCTCCTCGAGTACTTGGGAAGATATACGGAAGAGTTATTCGCCCGCATCGGATCGTTTGGCTTCGGACCCCATGGAGGAGAGCGTGTTCGGGCGATGCTGGCTATGCTGCTGGCTGGCGAAGGGGGCGATACGGCTCAGGCTGATGCGGTGCTTGCGGAGGCTGGGCATGAAGCGGACAGCAAATATCTTGTCGTGCGCATCGAGAGGAGTTTTACGCATGAGGGCAAGGAGGACTATGGCTACTTGGCTCGAAGGTTCGAGCTCTCCTGGCCACAAGCGTACTGTGTCGTGCTCGATGAAGGGCTGTTCATGCTTGCAGATATCGGCAACCAGCCTCCAGCATTTGGGAAAGGCTTCTTGCGCGAACTGGTCGAAATCGCGCGCGACAATCTGGCAAAGGTGGGCATAAGCAGGCCATTTGAGAGCATGGGCGATCTTGGTGCAGCGAAGGCGCAAGCGTCGATAGCCTACGAGCGTGGCAGCGTGGTCGACCCGACATTTTGGTGCTACCGCTTTGAGGAATACGCATTCGGCTGGTTGCTTGAGCGGAGCAGGGGAGAAATGCCCCTGGAATATGTCAGCCATCCAGCTGCGGTGGTGCTTGCGCGTTACGACGAAGAGCATGGAACTGAGTTGTTGCATACGCTCGTCGCTTTCGCACGCCATCGCTACAACGCCACGGCAGCGTCAGGGGCGCTGTACGTGGCGCGCTCGACGCTGCTTAATCGCCTCGAGCGCATTTACGAATTAACTGGAATCGATTTGGACGATTTCGAGGAGCGCGTCTATCTGGAGATGTCGCTCTTAATGGCGGGGGCGGAGTAGGTCTCGGTCGCTGGGGTTGTGGAGCTTTGAATCAGCGTCCCGATCAATGTCCCGCGGGGAGAGCGATTAGAGCGATTGGGCGATCGGGGATCAATCAACGTCCCGCGGGGAGAGTGCTCCCGAATCAACGTCCCGCGGAGAAACCAATCCAACCAACGTCCTGCGGGAATCCCGCGGGAATCAACGTCCCGCGGGGAAGGCGATTGGGGAGGCGATTGCCACATTATTGCATTTTCCAAATCTTGCTATCGAACATAAAGAGATGCCGCTGCGACTCTTTCGAGATATCAGGCAAGTGTTTATGGGTCGAGCTGCGCCTGTTACACGAACGAATACAGGTTCCCTCAATGGATAAGCCCACTACCATTGCAGGAATGACGATGCAGATGGGTGATTGAGGGGAAACATGGCAACCAAGAAGAGGAAGCGCAGCGAATCTGGTTTCTATCACGTGTTCCAACGCGGTGTTTGCCTGTTTGACATATTCGAAGACGACGAGGACAGGAAGTTTTATTTAAAACGACTTGTTCGTTATGCGAGCGAGTTGCATGTTGAAATACATGCCTGGTGCCTCATGAGCAACCACACCCATCTGCTTGTTCGGGCTCAACATGAAACGTTATCTGCAGTAATGAGAAAAATCGGCTCCGTCTACGCACGTTATTTCAACAAGCGGCATGGAAGAACCGGCCCCTTGTTCGAGGACCGTTTCGGCAGTGTATGCGTAGAAACGGATTCTCAATTCTTGTCGGTAATGAGGTACATCCATCGAAACCCTATCCACCACGAGGAGCGAACGCTTATGGGTGACTATCCATGGAGCAGCTACGGGGAATACTTGACAGGAGTTTCGGAGACGTGCGAGCAAACTCTGGCAATGTCGATATTCGGAAGCGTCGATCGGTTCATTTCATTCCATCACATCGAACAAGACTATAAGCAAAGCATAGAGCGTTATCTTGACATAGACACAATAGGCCCCATGCGCGATGATGAAGCGCGTTTGCGCGCCAATCACGTTCTCGTCGAAGCGGGCATTCCGGTGACAGTGGCTCGTTTGGGTGCTTTGCCGTATAAGCAACGAGACATGGCAATTGCGCTGGTGAAACATTCAATTCATTGCTCGTTGCGCCAGCTTCAGCGTCTTACGGCCATCGCCTTTTCTGCGATAAGAAATGCTGTGCAACTTTCATTTGGAGATGTTGCTGGCACCAGGCGTTCTGGATCGGCGGAGGCATCCGTCCTCCAGCCCGGACGCCTCCTCTCTTCATGGCCTCCTTCGCCTATGAACACGAGCAAGCTCTTTGCGTCAAAGCAAAGAGCAGGGTGAGGGGATGGAGCCTCTTTTTCTTAATCGCTCAAATCCCGATCGAGCGTGATGACGAAATCGAAATCAGGGTAAAGCTCTTGTACATCGTCGCTGATGTGTTTGTAGAGATCGACGCGATCGGGCGTCTCGAAATCGATTATCAAGTCGAACGAAATACGTTTCTGCTCGAGATCGGCATAGAACCCGTGCATTTGCAGGACGCCTTCGTGCCCCATTGCAACGCGCGTGATAGACGAGCGCATCTCGGCTACTTCGTCGTCGCTTGTGTTGCGTGAGTAGATGCCAACGGTTGCTAAGGCGATATGATGCTCTTTCAACACAGCAGCTTGAATGCGACGTGTCATAGCATCGATTTCGGAAGCGGTCATTGTATCAATCACTTCCACATGAATGGCGCCGATAGTCAAATCGGGCCCATAGCTCTCGAGCAGCAAATCATAAGCGCCCAGGACGTCTGGGTCAGAACAAACGGTGCGTTTGATGCCTTGCGCCAAATCGGCGTCAGGTCGACTTCCGAGGATATCATCGAGCGTTTCGCGTAGCATGTCGATGCCCGCTTTGATGATGACAATCGAGATGATTACGCCGACGTACGCCTCGAGGGCGATTCCGGTTCCCAGATAGATGAGCGCAGCAGCAAGCACCGAAGCGGAAATTGCAGCGTCGAACAGGGCGTCTTTTCCAGAAGCTATAAGTGAACCTGAATCAACTTGCTTTCCCTTTGCGCTGACATAGCGTCCAAGGATGATTTTCACGATGACGGCAGCTGCGACAATGATAAGTGTCACCATCGAGTAATCGGCGACCTCGGGATAGATTATTTTCTTGATTGATTCGACAAGTGAAGTGATGCCCGCATAAAGCACGATGGCAACGATGACCATTGCTGAAAGGTACTCGTATCGTCCGTGTCCGAGAGGGTGCTTTCGATCGGGTCTCTTGCCTGCAAGCTTTGCTCCGATGATCGTGATGACCGACGAGAGCGCATCTGTCAGGTTGTTGACAGCGTCAAGCACGATGGCGATCGAGTTTGCGGCAAGACCGACTGCAGCTTTGAATGCGACGAGCAGGATGTTGGCAACAATACCGATGATACTCGTGCGGACGATGATGCGCTCTCTGTCTAACGGTGCCATTTAGTCTCTTTCAGATGTTTGCGGATGGAAGGTATAGCATCAAGCGTTTTCCCGCGGGGAAAATGCGTTGGAACGGGTTGCAGGCAAATCACGAGTTCAGTCGCGAATCCAATCGCGAATCCAATCGCGAATCGGCTTCCCGCGGGGAAAGCGCGCGGGAAGCCGAGTACATGCAAGCGCGGAAAACTCGGGCTTAGTGGTGGAACAAGCGCATGCCCGTGAATGCCATGGCGATGCCATACTTGTTGGCAGTTTCGATAACGTTGTCGTCGCGAATCGATCCGCCGGGCTCGGCGATGTAGGCAACGCCCGATTTGCGCGCGCGTTCAACGTTGTCGCCGAACGGGAAGAAGGCGTCTGATCCAATCGACACGCCAGATTGCGTGGCAATCCATGCCTTCTTTTCCTCCGGGGAAAGTGCTTCAGGCTGCTCGGTGAAGATCTGCTGCCATGCACCGTCGCGCAGCACATCGTCGCATTCGTCGGAGATGTAGACGTCGATGGCGTTGTCGCGGCTCGGACGGCCGATTCCAGGCAGGAACGGCAGGCCCAGGACCTTCGGATGCTGCCTCAGGTACCACGTATCGGCCTTGCTGCCCGCCAGACGCGTGCAGTGGATGCGGCTCTGCTGTCCGGCACCGACGCCGATGGCTTGGCCATCTTTCACGTAGCACACCGAATTCGACTGGGTGTACTTCAGCGTGATGAGCGCCACGATGAGGTCGATCTTTGCGGCATCGGGGATTTCCTTGTTCTCGGTCACGACGTTTGCCAGCAGATTCTCGTCGATGGTGAAGAAGTTGTGCCCCTGTTCAAACGTGATGCCGAAAACATCCTTGTATTCCTGCTCGGCGCACACGTAGTCAGCATCGATCTGCACGACGTTGTAGTTGCCCTTCTTCTTCGTTTTCAGAATCTCTAGCGCTTCGTCGGTGTAGCCGGGAGCGATGATGCCGTCCGACACTTCAAGCTTCAGATAGCGCGCTACGTCTGCATCACACACGTCGGAGAGCGCAGCCCAGTCGCCGTACGAGCATAGACGGTCAGCGCCGCGTGCGCGAATGTAAGCGCAAGCGATGGGTGAAAGCTCGCCCTCGTCTTCGACAAAATAAATCTGGCGGTCGACGTCGGAAAGCGGCACGCCAACAGCTGCACCGGCAGGGCTTACATGCTTGAAGGACGCCGCAGCAGGAAGACCCGTGGCTTCCTTCAACTCACGAACGAGCTGCCATGAATTCAGAGCGTCCATGAAGTTGATGTAGCCCGGTTTGCCGTTGAGCACTTGCAAGGGCAAGTCGCCGCCATCTCTCATGAAGATGCGTGACGGTTTCTGATTGGGGTTACACCCGTACTTGAGTTCGAGTTCGTTCATCCGTTTCTCCTGTTCGTTTCGCCAAGCCAAAAAGAGACAACTCCTTTTGGTTAGTCTCCGAGGTTCTTGTTGTACAGCTTCACGTTGCCATTGATATTTGCGTACAGCGACACTTTGTTGTCTTCGTTCAAGGCGTCCCAGAGCGTATCGGCATCGGGCAATTTGACCGGAATGGGTTCGCCGGCGAAGGTCGGAAGTGGGTTTCCGTCGCCCTGATAGGTGCTAATGAAATAACCGCAACCTTCGTCGCATCCCTCGTAGGCGAAGAACTCGCGCACGCAACGACCGTCGACGTGCTTGAGGATGGATAGTTCGAACGTGCCGTCGCCATTAACGATGGCGCTGATGCGCGGCGTATAGTTCGGCGCATCGGGCTCGTATTCGCGCGCCATACAGCCGTCGCGGAAGCTGCCAGCCTCGACGATCGTGTCGGTCTGGTCGCCGTTGGTCACGACGAGCGCATCGCCCATGGTGCGGACGGGGTGGTAGATGATCAGGCTTGGGTCCTCGACGAGCGCCGGGTCGTGCGCTTCGGTTTGGATGCCGTCATCGGTGAGTGAGAAAATGCGGTTACGGCTGTTCAGGCTGCGGCCCATGATGAAGTAATACACCACGCCGTCGCCCACCGCGATGCCGCGTCCGGGGTAGGGGTTGTTCCTCAAGATTTCTGCCAAGTCTTGCATGTTCGTCCTCCAATGCTCGTGCAGCCGCTGTGCATTTGAGGACTCGACGAAGGCACAGCCGACCCCTTCGATGCTTGCGGCTTGCCCAGACGGTCGGCTTGTTGTATTGCGTGCTGTTCCCCCGTGGTTGCCCACGTTAATCCGTCAGTAGCAGCGCGCTCAATGTTCACAGTGTAGCATCATTCGACCCTCACGCGATGCGGATGCTGGTGCGTGGTTGGAGAAAGTGACTTGAAAAGCAGGCAGTCAAGTTCCCCGCGGGAGACTGATTGCCAATGCGAATCGATTGCATGCGGAATCACCCTCCCCGCGGGAGTTTGATTGCCAGCGCAATGCTGAGTTCCCCGCGGGAAAAAAGTCTAGTATGGTGGAAACAGGATGCGAATGACGGCCTTGCGGAAGGGGTCATCATGTACATGCACGTCTTTAGCTGTCGAGTGTTTACCCGCGAGCTGTCTTATTTCATTGCGAAGAGCAAGAACGTCGTGGACGTGACGTTTCTGCCCCAGGGATTGCATGAGGCGCCGAAGGTGTTGAACTCTGAACTCCAGGCGTCGATAGCCCGTTTCCGGGAGGAATGCGACAGCTGGAGGCGCAGGCGGCGCCCTGATTATCTGGCGTTGTGTTTCGGGTTGTGCTCCGACAGCATCGTCGGCATCGAAGCAATTGATGTTCCCATCGTCGTGCCGCGCGTTGACGATTGCGTCGGCATCTACTTAGGTTCGGAGGAGCGCTACCTCGAATACTTCAACAAGTACAAGGGAACGTTTTGGGCTTTCCCCAGCTGGGCAGAATCGAGCCCCTCGACCGATGCGGACTATCTCGACATCATGCGCGCGGAATATCTGAAACGCTACGACGGCGATGAGGATCTCGTCGAGGACATGATGGAGCTCGAACTGGATATGACGGCTAACTACAGCAACGTCGGCTACATCACGAGTCCGCTTGCCGTCGACCCCGAGGGCAGCCGCGAACACGCTGCCCGTTATGCGCGAGACCACAATTGGAATCTGATAGAGGTCGAAGGCGATCTTTCGCTCATGGAGCAGCTCCTGAACGGCCCGTGGGATGAGGACAAGTTCCTCGTCGTACCGCCGGGCTATCGTATCGCTGCAGCGCCGGGCATCGAGAAAGTGCGTGCCGTTAAGGCGTAAATGCAGCAAGTCATGATGCAGCAAGGTGTGGCGCTGCAGTGTGAAGCTACGAAGCGCGATTGAACGTCGCTCGCATGAAAGCCTCACCGCGCGTGAGTGCTTCGTCGAGGCGTTTCCGATCTGGTACCGCAGCGGTAAAGCAAGCGTATTCGTCGAGGACGCCTTGACCGTGCGGCACGCCAACTGCTCCGGCGTCGCTGCCCAATGCAACGAGGCATCCTGCATCGATAGCTTTTGCGATGTTTTCATATGACGTGTCGACGATGCGCTTTAAAACTTCGTCTGGAAATTGGCCGCAGCCAATGAGGTTGCGCGCCACGGTGGCGGTCGGTACGAAGCACGTGCGCGATTCGGCGAGGGCGGCGATGCACTCGTCGTCGACGTAGTTTCCATGTTCGATGCTGTCGACCCCTGCTTCGACGGCGTCG
>CACZAR010000008.1 GCA_902779135.1 uncultured Coriobacteriaceae bacterium
GACGCTATCGCACTGCAACTGAGCGGGTTTAACGCTATCGCCCTGGGAGGCACGGCGGTAAACGATTTCGCCAACGAGGCGGCGGCGCGCAACTATGGCGGCGTGGTAATAGACATGCTGGACGCGGACGGGGAAGAGCCGAGAGGCGGCGCGAAGGGAACCAAGGGGCGCGGCGCTGGGGCTGATCTCGTCACCCTATTGGGAAAGGCGGGCGTAACCGTTCTGAGCCGCGCGGAATACGGAGTGCCGGAGGGCGCGCGGTACGGGCAAGTAGGCACGGTTTCGAAAGGATACAAGGACGCGGGCGAATGGTACGCGCATACGCCGCAATACTTGAAGGATTTCATGGGCTACGCGGTGAAGATAGCACGCGAGAAAGCGCAACAGGCGAAAGATAGCGAGTACCGCGATGCGCTGAGTAAACTGCACGTTAAAGACCCCGCGAGCGTTGCCCGCGACGTGCTGGAATTGCGCGACGTGTACGAACCAGTACCGACAGGGATAAAGGCGTTAGACGGGACGCTAGGCGGCGGCGTGAGCCTGGGGGAGCTGACAATCTTCGGGGCTACATCGTCATACGGCAAGACAACGCTAGCGGTACAGATAGCCGATTACATGGCGAGCCGAGGGCGTTCGGTGTTGTTCACGACGATAGAGCAGAGCGCCAAGGAGCTGATAGCCAAGAGCCTATCGCGCATCATGTACCTTAAAGGCAGCGACTACGACGGCGGGCATATCATCGCGCCGAACGAAATAACGAGCCTGAAAACGCGCAACGAGTTCTGCACGAGCCTTGAGCAGCTTCTTGCCAAGGTTTTGCCCGACGGTGAGAGGCGCAAGGATGCGCTTGAACCGTCCGTCACAAATCGTGAGGAGAAACGTCGAGGCCGCCATGCTGGTCGCAAGTGGGGAAGGAGAAAGTCATGACATTGTCCGAACGCGTACAACGCGCTGGCAACTCCATCGAGGAGCGGCCAGCTGACGAGGGCTTGCTGCTCCAAACGCTGCGGAGCCAAGTGCAATCGCTCGTCTCAGTCGATGAGCTTGCCCAGCTGGCGGTTGACAACCCCAAGCGGGCGCGCAGCGAGCTGCGCAGCGCCTGCCGGCGAGCGTTCGAGGGTCTTGCCTGGGCATACGCTGACCAGGAGATGCGGATACGCTTAACCGACCAGCTTGTCGACGCCGTGTTCGGGTTCGGCGTGCTCGAGGATTTGATCTCCGATGAGGCGATCACCGAAATCATGGTGAACGGCCCTGACGTCGTCTACATCGAGCGCGATGGCGTGCTCGAACGGACCGACAAGCGATTTGCCGATGCTGCCGAGCTGCGGGCGCTGATTGACCGCATCCTCGGTCCGCTCGGAAGGCGCGTCGACGAGGCGTCGCCTTTGGTCAACGCACGCTTGCCGCAAGGGCACCGTGTGAACGTTGTCGTGTCGCCCGTGGGTCTTGGCGGTCCGTACGTGACTATCCGCAAGTTCGCAAGCCATGTCATCACCCTTGAGGAAATGGAGCTGATGGGCTCGGTCGAGCCCGAGGTGCGCATGTTGTTGGAATGGGCTGTGTGCATGCGCAAGAGCATCGCGGTCGTTGGTGGCACGGGCAGTGGCAAGACCACCTTGTTGAACAGTTTGTCGTGCGTGATACCGCATCGGGAGCGCATCGTCACAATCGAGGATTCTGCCGAGCTCCGTTTCCTCGAGCACCCTCATGTGGTCAGGATGGAAGCGAGGCCCGTCAATGCCGAAGGGCTTGGGGAGATCACCATTCGAGGGCTTGTCATCAATGCGCTGCGCATGAGGCCTGACCGAATCATCGTCGGCGAGTGCCGCGGATCTGAAGCCCTCGATATGCTGCAGGCGCTCAACACCGGACATGATGGTTCGCTGACGACGCTGCATGCCAACTCTCCCGAGGATTCGATAGCCCGTCTGACGACGATGGTGCGTTACGAAGCCGATCTGCCGGTCGACGTGATCGAGGCCAACATTGCAAGCGCCATCGACTTGGTCGTGCAGATGAGACGTTCGCCCGATGGCTCGCGGTGTGTATCCGACGTTGTAGGTTTGACATTCGATCACGACGAGAGGAGATGCGTCACCGTTCCCTACTACCGACGAGCGGTTGGGAAGGAGCGCGGAGTATGGGAGAAGACACCTGACTGGGTCGATAACGCGCCGTTGTACGCCTCTGTGAGCAAGGAGGAGGTGGAACAATGGAAAGAGGTGTGCTCTTTGCCGTTCTATCTGTCGTGACCGCGTTCGCGTTCGCCGCTTCGGTGTTTTGGGTTGCAGGAGAGGTGCTGCATCGTCGCAAGGCGGCGCTTGCCGCACAGGGTGAGAAGTTGAGCGTCTCGAACCTCGTGCTGTGGCGCTTGCGCAACGGCTATACCTTCCTCGTGCCTCCTGCGCAGGTGATCCTCAAGTGGGCGAAAGCGGCCGATGTGGTTGACGAAGCCGTCTACTTGCTCGACTGCCGCGGCGTGACCGCTACACCCGAATCGCTCATGACGGTTGTCATCGCTCTTGTGGTCGCGCTGGGATGTTTCGTTGGCCTGGCCACTGCAAGTCCGATTGCTGCAGTGGCGGTACCAGCATGTGTATGCGCCCTCATGGTGTTGGCTGTGGGCAATGCGCGCGACAAGCGCATGGAAGCAGCACGTGATTCCGTTCCAGCTGCACTCGAATCCATGGCTGCCTGTTTCGGGTCGGGGTTCACCTTGCAGCAGACGTTCCAACAGGTGGCGCAGGATGTCGATGGTCCATTGTCCGAGACGTTCTCACGAGCTTCGCATGTCCTCGAAATGGGCGGTGGCGCAGACCGTGCGCTGCGCGAGTTGAGGAGAGGTGCATGTGCGACCGAGCTCGCCTTCGTGGCGGTCGCACTCGACGTCCAACATCAATCGGGTGGCGCTATGCGGCAGGTGTTGCAGGCTGCAACCGAGACGGTCAAAGGCGAGCTCGCGCTCCGCAGGTCGCTGCGCGTGCAAACGGCCCAGGCGAAACTCTCTGCCCGCGTGGTAGCTGTGATGCCGTTCATCCTCGTGAGTGCTTTCTCCCTGGCAAGCCCCGATTTCCTCATGCCCTTTTTCCAGAGCGTGCAGGGCTATGCGCTGCTCGCGCTCGCCGTTCTCGTGCAGGTTGCGGGAATCGTGCTCGTCAGGAGAGCGCTATCGGTGGAAGGAGTGTCATGAGCACGCTGTCTGTTGTCTTCGCTGCATCGTCATGCGCGCTCTCCGCCGTTTGCGGTTATGGGGCATTCTCGCTGGCTGCGCAGCGCCGTGTCCGCGTCCGCCGGAGGCGCAAGGCGCTTGGAGCCGTGTCGGGCGAGGTTGAGGGGTCGCGGACATCTCGCGATTTGAAAGGCCTTGGACTGCGCTATGCTGAGTCGCTCACACGAGGGCTCTACACGGGAGCGGCCGAGCCGATATCACCGCTCGTTCGCGCAAAGCAGGCCGACAAGACCCGTTCCGGAAAGCGCTTCCTCGAACAGGCGAGATCTGCTGGGTGCGAGAAGGACGTGAGCGTTTCCGCGTTCTGCGAGGCAGAGCTCAGGCTCGGGCTCGTGGGCGCAGCTGCAGGAGGCTTGCTCGGTGCGGTGTTCAGCATCGAGTTGGCGGTCGTTCTCTGCATGGCGGGATTGGCGATAGGCTATTCGCTTCCTGCGCAATCTCTCAAGACGGCGCGCAAAAGACGCGCGGTCGATGCCGAGCAACATCTTTCCGAAATGCTCGAAGTAGTTGCGCTGGGCCTTAGGAGCGGTTTGTCGTTTGATCTGAGCTTCGCGCTTTACGCCTCGCATTTCGAGGGCGAGTTCGCACAAGCATGCGGGCGGGCATATCGGAGGTGGGCACTCGGACTCATGACGCGGGAGGAGTCGCTACACCAGCTCGCCGAGTCGTATGAATGCGAGCAGCTTAGACGCGTGATTGACAGCATTCTGCGGTCGTTACGCCTGGGCACCTCGCTCACGGGCGTGCTCGAGGATGCTGCATCGCAATCGCGCGCAACGTACCGTGCCGCACTCGAAGAGAGAGTGGCGAAAGCTCCGGTGAAGATGATGCTGCCGACAGGCACGTTGATCTTGCCCGCGATGCTGCTCATGGTTATGGGCCCTGTTCTCCTCGAATTGGCAGGGGGTTTCTGATGGTTGGCAAGGGAAAGGAAAGATGCAATGGGTGCGTTGTCGAAAACGTTGGAATCGGTGCGTCTCGGGTCTGTGCGCATGTGGTCGGGCTTGCAGTCGCGCGTGGTCTCCTTGGCGAGATCGCAGTCGGGGCAGGGGACCACGGAATACGCGATCCTCGTCGGAGTGCTGGTCGTGATAGCCATACTCGCGATAACGGTGTTCAGGCCCCGGTTGCAGGAGCTGTGGAACGCCATCTCGGACGGAATCAACAGCTTGTAAGGACGATTGTCGGGGATTCGGGACAGTCAACCGTCGAGTTTGCGGTGGTGATGGCGGGGTTCCTTGCGGTCACGGTTGCCCTTGGTGCGCTTTGGCACGCTTTGTCCGATGGCTTGCTCGTGGAGCATGCGCTTGCCGTCGCTTCCCACCATATCCAAGCGGTGGCTCCTGTGACCATCGTCGACATCTTCTTGTACTGAGGCGGTAGAGACATGACGAGATCAAGGCGTTTGCAAGACGATTCGGGCCAGGCGACAGTCGAGGCTGCGTTCGTCATACCGGTCCTGTTCATCTTGATGCTGTTGCTGCTTCAGCCTGGCATCGTGTTGTACGACCGTCTGGTTATGGGCAATGCTGCAGCAGAGGCCTGCCGGCTTCTCGCGACGAGCACCGATTCATATGGGTCAGCGGCTGCAAGCTGCGAGGCGTTCGTGCGCCACAGGCTTGCAGCCGTGCCCCCTCACGACTGTTTCCATGTGCATCAAGGTAACTGCAGTTGGGAGATCGAGCTGAACGGAAACGAAACGTCGAGCGTGGTGAGCGTCCGCATCGGCAATCAGCTACGGCCGCTTCCCCTGTTCGACACGGCCTCCAAGCTTCTCGGCTTGACGAACGCCTCGGGCAATCTTGAAATCGAGGAAGTCGTCACCATGCCGACGCAGCCGGCGTGGGCAGCATCGACCGAACAGGGTCTCTCTCCGAAAGATTGGGTCGGATCATGGCTGTGAGATCGAACCATCAAGCACGCAACGCAGGGCGGGACCTGTTCAAGGATGAGAGCGGTTTCACGACAACGGGCATGGTGCTCTCACTGCTCATCACACTCGCACTTGTTTTCACAGCTGCTCAGGTCTATCGCATCAACTCCGCTTCCGCCGAAGTGCAGGATGTCGCCGATGCAGCTGCGCTTGCTGCCGAGAACCAGGTTGCCGAGTACATGATCGTGGCGCGATTCTGCGATGCAGTCGTGCTCTCGCTTTCCCTGACGGGACTTGTGGTTACAGGTTTGGGCTTGGCAGCGATGTGCACACCTGCGACGGCCACTGTTTCGGAAGCATTGATAGAGGCGGGCAAGAACCTCATCCGACAGCGCGATGCGTTCGCGGAGCGGTCGGCGCGCGTGCTCAACAGGTACCAGGAAGCACTCCCGTTTCTTGCAGCCGCGGCGGCGGCTGGCGTTTGCGTGGCAAACGACGGTGATTCCGACGGCGCCGATTACATCGGCATCGGCATACTGGTGGACACGAAGGGAGAACCGATCAGCGTCAGTGCCGATGGGAAGGCATCCGAGCTGCTTGAAGATATCGATAAACAAGCTGATGAAATCCGGGAGAAGGCGAAGCGGGCCGAAGAGGCGGCTCAGGAGGCGAATCGTTCGAAAGAGCGCGCGTTCAGGCGCGATTGCGGTGACAATCCGTCATATTGCATGTACGAGAGGGCGAGCCATCTCGCTGGACTTTCCGGTGGGAGCAACCCGCTTTACACGAGCGTCGATGCATGGTCGTTTTCGGTTGCCCTATCGCGTGCAAAGGCATACTACAGAGTGCGTCTCGAGGCAGAGGCTCCTGCCGACTACTCGCTCGACGAGCAGGCTCGCTCCGCGCTGCGCACACGTTTCTACCGTTATGTGGTCGAGGAGCTCAAGGGGGCATATGTGCACGAAAGCGAGGAATCGTTCGAGGCCAACTTCCCCCACCTCCCATCGAACACGGCAGAAATGCGTTTCACATCCCTGTACACCGATCCGGTTTATCCGATTACGGAGGCAGAATCCGGTGCACTGGTGATGCATGCATGGCCAGGATGTCCCGAAGCTGCGACAAGTTTGGAACGTGGGTCGATTGCGCAAATGGAATCTGGGGATTTCGAGACATGTCCCGTCTGCGGGTTCACAGCAGCGAGTATGGGCAAGGTCGCCGCGGCTTCGACTTCGATCGAGAACGGGTTCGAGTACCACTACGAAGCAGTTGCTGACGAGGCGGCGGTCTATCAACGCGCCCGCCACGATGCCGACCTTCCGAAATCACAAGTGGAGGAGCAAGTGGGCGGGTTGTTCGGCAAGCTTTCGGAAGCGGCACGTGAGACGGTAGGCAAGCGCATCGACCCGAAGCCTCCTGGACGCTACGGGGCGATTGCACTCGTCGTGAACGCGGGTTCGACATCTGCGGCTGGCGGTTTCTCCAGTTCGTTCGTCAGGAGCGGAGGTTCTCTGGGGCCACGTGCGGCCGTTGCTGCATCAACGCTTGTGGACGAAGGGAGCGACGAGGGCCGAACCGTTGTGAACTCGCTTCTCGACGGGCTTCGCGAAGACGGGGGAGCGGCAATTGGAGCTGCAGGCATGGTGCTCGACGCTTGGTCGTGGATGCTCAAGGCGTACTCCGATGGTCAGGCTTCTTTGCTCGATGGAGTCGAACGAGGGCTCAACGACTTGCCGCTTGCAAGCGCGAGTGGTTTGGGCGCATGGGCATCGGGGAAGCTGTCGGATGCCATCGAGCAAGTGGGTTTGCAGCCGGCGGAGATCGGAGCCCTCAAGCCGCTGCTCGTGAACTCCGCACACGTTGCCGCGAAGGATGAGGGTTCATTTGGAAGCGGGTATCTGTCGGTGAAGCAGCATGTCGTCGCCCATCCGATGATGTCGACCGATTTGTTCTCGGCAGTGCTGACCGATGCGGAGAGCACAGCGCTTGCTCAAGTTGACGAGTTTGGCGATTCGGTCGAGATCGCCTCCATAGAGCTTTTCGGTGACGGAGGTCCGTCAATACCCGTGACGGTGCCGATACCGAAGGAAGTGCGTGATTGGGCGTCGGGGTCGATCGTCGAGTTGTTCGGTCGGATCAGGTCGTACTACGTCGACACGACGGGGGTGCGCGTATGGGAGTGATGAAGCGTGTGGCACGTGGTTTCGCTAACAGGACGGCCCTGGACGAGAGTGGGCAGATGACCGTCGAGATGGCGGTGGCCATGCCGGCGCTCATCGTGGTTGCAGTCATAGCGGTGAATGCGTGCACGTTCTTTTACCAATGCGCTGTGTTCGACCGCGTGGCCCATGAAGCTGTCCGAGTGTATGCGACTTCGCCGGCATATGGGGAAGGCCCTGGGCAGGCGTGCGCTTCCGTCGAGCAGGCGGTGCGTTCGCAGCTCGACAATCAGAATCTCGACGTGAGTGTGGCTTATGCAAAAGTCGGTGCGGATTTCGACGAATACCGCGCGACGCTCAGCTTCCAGCCGACGTTGTTCGGGATGGGCTTGCGCTCGGAGGTGTTTGGCGTTTCGATGCCGCAGCTCGAGCATACGACCTCTTATGTCGTCGATTCGTACAAGCCGGGAGTGATCGTATGACGCAGACCGGTTCATCGGCAATCCAAAACAGGCGGCTCGTTCTGGCGATTGTAATCGTCGTGATAATCGTTTTCTGCCCGGTGGCAATCGGGTTTGTTTTACCGGAGCAGACAACGGAGGAGAGCGTACAGGCGCATCCCACGTTTTCCTTCGTACAAGACGCCAGCACACCTGATGCAGCTCTCGATGAAATCGAGGCTCGTCTCGACGGAGTCGCGTCGACGGCACCGGTGCAGTTTGTAGAGGAGGTGAGTTTGCCGTCCAATGCGCGCGATGTGCGCGTTTCGGATGATGGGATGGTGGTCGGGTTCTCCGTTGACGGCGAACCTGATGAGGCAATCGCCACGATTGACGAGATCATGGAAGCGAAAGGCTGGACAGCAGTCGACCTTGGCGGGATCGACGGGAAGACGTATGTCAAGAATGAGGGGCTTTACGCCCAGGTTGTCATGACGGCGACGCAAGTCGGTGGCTCGACGAGCATCGTGATGAGATGTGTGCGCCGATGAAAGTCGAGATTGCCTGTTCGCTAGCTGCAAGGCTTCGTGGCCTTGCGGGGAGGGATTCTTTCGATGGTGCTCTGCTCCTCGTGCCTTGCAACGATGTGCATACGTTCACGATGTACCGTCAAATCGACATTGCGTTCGTCGCAGTTGATGGCACAGTGCTCGAGTCGCTCAGAGACGTGCCACCGAGGCGTCGAATGAGGAATCGGAAGGCGGCTGCAGTGATCGAGAGATTTTCGTCGCGCGAATGGTGGCCGGCAGCAGGCGACGTTCTCGAGCTTTCGCATTCGCGTGACGGACGGCAGTTCGTGTGGGGAGGAGATGGCCATGAAAGCATGCCCAGTGTGCAATAGCCTCGCGTTCGACGACGCGAAGACTTGTTTTGGGTGCTTGCATCCGTTCGGGGACGATGATGCTGTCGAGGTTGAGCAAGAAAACAAGAACCGCGCAGGTGAAAACCTAACGCGGTTCGTGGTGTCGTTCACACCGGTGGTCGAAGACGGCCAGACAGCGTGGAGCTGTTCGGTTGAACAGATGGCGGGCTGAGATGGTGTTTACGCGAAGCGCTTTGCGAACTCTTCCTCGGCGATCTTCTGGAGCTTCTCATCAACCTCGAGATAGGCGTCGAGCAGCTTGTCGCCTTCGGCGGTCAGCGTCGAGCCGTGGGCGCCGTCGCGATCGAGCAGCTGGATGCCGAGCGCCGCCTCGGTTTCCTTGATGATGCGCCATGCCTTGCTGTAAGCCATCTTCATGCTCTTGGCGGCGGCGTTCAGGGAGCCCTTCTCGCGCACGCCGAGGCAGAGGTTGGCGATGCCGCGGCCGAATTGGGAGTTGCTGTCCGAGTCTTCGCTCATGACGGCGAGGCGGATGATCGGGTGCAAGTTCATCTTGCTGCTCATTGATGCTCCTCTGTTCTAATCGTTGACGATAGAGCCATTATAACAATTCAAAGATAATACTCGAAGTGGATTATTCAGCCTGTTCACGTAAAAATTCACAGACAGCCGTTCCAATGGCCTCGGTCGTGCCGTCGATGACTTCAGTGAAGCGGATGGGCAGGTCGTCCAGCTCTGCGAAGCCTGCAGGTGCGCGATGCGCTCCCGTCTCGTCGACGATGAGCTGGTTGAGTGCGCATCCGGTCAACGAGGCGACAGGTTCGGGCAGGGGGTCGGACAGCTTGAGGGAGTGCAGGGCGCGATACACGTTGTTGCCGAACTTCGCCCAGTGGGCGGTTGATGCGACGACGACAGGTACGCCATCTTCGCGCAGGTTCTCGGCAACTTTGTAGGCAACGGCAGTGTGCGGGTCCATGAGGTAGCCCTTGCTCGCAAACACTTCGCGAATGGTCGCCAAGCACGTCTCGTTGTCGACCGAGTCGGCAACGTAGAGTTCGCGCATCTTGCCGAAGGTGTTGCGGT
The DNA here is from genome assembly GCA_902779135.1 of uncultured Coriobacteriaceae bacterium. Classification (GTDB taxonomy): domain Bacteria; phylum Actinomycetota; class Coriobacteriia; order Coriobacteriales; family Eggerthellaceae; genus UBA9715. The sequence continues at coordinate 9,671 of CACZAR010000008.1, forward strand.
CGACGCGGAAACCACGCTTCTCGCGCAGGTCGTCCATCCAGCCCTTGATGGCTTCAGCATCGCGATCAGTCAGCTCGAAAAGCTGGCGCTCGAGGTTCGACGAAACCAGAATGTCCATCGAGGGCGACGGCGTCTTCACGAACGTGCGCTCGGAGATGTCGTAGGTGCCGGTGTTGATGAAGTCGGTGAGCACGCGGTTCTCGTTCGAGGCGCACAGCAGTCGGCGGATCGGCGTGCCCATGCGCTTTGCGTAATATGCCGCGAGTATGTTCCCGAAGTTGCCAGTCGGAACGCAGACGTCGATCTCGCTGCCGCGCGCGACCTTGCCGTCGGCGACGAGCTGTGCGTATGCGGAGATGTAGTAGACGATCTGCGGCATGAGGCGTCCCCAGTTGATGGAGTTCGCGCTCGACAGGGCTACGTGGAACCGCTCGTGCAGTTGGGCCGCGAACGCTTCGTCGTTGAAGACGTTCTTGGCACCGGTTTGGCAATCGTCGAAATTGCCACGGACGCCCCAGACGATGACGTTGCCGCCGCGCTGGGTTGCCATCTGCTTGAACTGGATGTCGCTCACGCCGCCGTCGGGATACATGACGCCGATCGAGACGCCATCGACGTCGCGGAAGCCCTCGAGGGCCGCCTTGCCCGTGTCGCCGGATGTCGCGACGAGGATCATATGCGTGTCGTCGAGCTTGCCGCGTTCGCGCAGCTCTGCGGCGCTGACGCTGAAGAAGCGCGGCAGGCACTGCAGCGCCATGTCCTTGAAGGCGCTTGTCGGGCCGTGCCACAGCTCGAGCATGTGGACGTCGTCGCCAAGCGAGGTGATGGGGCAGATGGCCTCATCGTCGAATTGGCTGCCGTACGCTTCGGTCGTGATCTTCTCGAGTTGCTCGTCGGTCAAGTCGACCTCGAAAGCGCGGTAGATCCACGCAGCGCGTTTCGCATAGGGGAGCTCGGCGAGGGCGCAGACCTCGTCGAGCGTCAGCTCGGGCACGCGCTCGGGAACGTACAGTCCGCCGCCTGCAGCCAAGCCGTCGACGACGGCCTCGGTGAACGAGACCGGACGTTCGGATGCTCCGCGGGTGTCGATGTAACGGTTGTCAGTCATAGCAGGCCTCCTTGCCTGAAAATTCCAATGCACACCAGTATATAGTGACAATGCACCATTGGGGCGCCGTCAATCGGCTTATCGCCCCATCGCTCCATGAAAACCATTGTGGAATGGTATTATGGAGGGAACCGGTCGGGAAGAGGTCGTAATGGTAAAAGTCTCCATGTCGCACGAGGACTACCTTGAGGCAATCGTCATGCTTGGCGGTACAGCCGAACAGTCCGTTCGCTCGGTTGACATCGCAAACCATATGGGAGTCTCGAAAGCATCCGTTAACAAAGCCATTGGATTGCTGAAAGAGAAGAAGCTTGCCACGCAGCCGTACTACGGCGATGTGACCCTCACAAAAGCTGGCTACGAATATGCCCAATCGGTTTTCAAGCGCCATCGTTACTTGACCGCGTTCCTCTCGCAAGCCGTCGGCATTCCGGAGGAAGTTGCCGAGGACGAGGCGTGTCTCATGGAACACGCAATAAGTGATGAATCATTTGAGAAGTGGGTCGCATACATCGAAGATTTGGGTATAGTCGATCCAGAGGAAAAATAGCCAGAACATGACACGCAGACCGTCTCAAAACTCCCAGAAACGCAGCACGAGACGCAGTGGATCGGAACAAACCGAAACATCACGCGAATCGCGCCGGCAAACTGCGCGCTCGAGTCGGTCGGGTCGTACGGCTCAAGATTCCCGTTCGGGCAGATCCTCCCAATCCCAGAAATCGAGCACGCGTGAAGAGCGCAGGCAGAAGACGTCTGCACGTGACGACCGCAAGCAGAAATCGACGGCGAACGACAGCCGCAAGCAGAAGTCGGCTGCACGCGAAGAGCGTAAGCGCCAGCGCACGAAGGCCCGCGCCGACAAGATGTTCGACCGACAGGTAGCCATTTCGCAATCCCGCGATCACGCGGCAGAGCCCGAGGGCGCGCCGCGCGCTGCGCTCTACGAAGGCAAGATGGGCTCGACGCACCGCAAATCGGCCCGCATGCAGCGCGTTTCCGAGGCCGGTCCCGTTTCCGCGAAGATCAATCCTGCCGGGTGGTTCTCGAACATTCCCCTCAGCCCGCGCGCGTTAAAGGTTGCAACGGCGGTGCTGTGCGTGGCTCTGGTCGCGGTTTTCCTTTACGTGCCAGCACAACAGTACTATCAGGCGCAACGCGAGCATGACCGCCTGGTTGCCGAGTACTCGATCGTCGAGGAGCGCAACAACGCGATCGACTTCGAGAATGACTCGTTGGCCAGCAACGCCGGCATGGAAGATGCCGTGCGCGAAAAGTACGGCTACATCAAAACGGGCGAGGAGACTGCCGTCGTGACCGGACTGTCTGAGGACACGCTCGAGGACATCCATGGCGCCTCCGACGTCGAAGGCAACGTGCTCTCGAGCAGCGTCAAGGCGCCCGAAGAGTGGTACACGCCGTTCCTCGACGCGTTCTTCGGGGTTGAATAATCGAATTGATTGAAGTGAGTTGTTTCAAGGTGGCACAGAGTTCCCTGGGAACAGTGTGCCATCAGCATGTTTGCGAAAGGAGCTCATCATGAGCGTTGGTCTCTACGAGCCGGGGCGTTATGCGGCCATCGACATCGGCACGGTGACGAGCAGGTTGTTCGTCGCGGACGTCGACGAGGCAGGCGCTATCGAAAACGTGGCGCGCGATATCGCCATCACCAACCTCGGCACTGGCGTCGATGCGTCGGGTCGTCTTGCCGCCGAATCCATCGAACGTGTCGGGGCGAAGGTCGACGAGTTCGCTGCGACGATTGCAAAGCTCGAAGAGGAGGGCACTCCGATCACCACGTGCGCAATCGCCACGTCGGCTGCGCGCGATGCCGCCAATTCAGATGAGCTTGTCGAGCGTTTGCGCCAAGCAGGCGTCGAGCTGCACATCATTCCGGGCGAACGTGAGGCGGCGCTGTCGTTTTCGGGCGCCACATCCGCGTTTCCTGGCGAGAAGGCCGTTGTCATCGATGTGGGCGGTGGCTCGACCGAGATAATTGCCGGCATGGCGGGTGGCGCGCTCGAGCATGCTCATTCGTTCCAAATCGGTTGCCGTCGCGTGACTGAGCGTTTTTTCACGCAGGATCCGCCGGGTGCCGAACTCGTTGGGAAAGCCGCCGAGTGGATTGCCGACGAGATGGCCGACTACCTTGGCATGTTGATCGATGGCGGCTACATGGCCGGCCGTGTCATTGCCGTGGCGGGCACCGCCACGAGCATCGTGTCGATGCGGGAGGAGATGGAAGTCTACGACTCGACGCGTGTACATGGAGCCGTGGTCACACGTGCCGATCTCGATGCGCTCATCGCGAAGCTCCAGGACATGCCGCTGGCGGACCGCCAGAAGATCGTCGGTTTGAACCCGCAGCGCGCACCCGTGATCCTCGCAGGCATCGTGATCTTGCAGCAGATCATGGAAGTGGCCGGCATAGACGAGTTCACCGTCAGCGAGTCGGATATCCTGCAGGGTGTGGTTTTGGCCACGGCATCTCGCTGACGCGCGGCGTCAACCTGTGGCACAATAGCAATGCATATTTCAACCAGGTTGAATTATGCACTCGTGGGGGCGTGGCGGAATTGGCAGACGCAGCGGACTTAAAATCCGCCGACTTCGGTCTTGTGGGTTCGAGTCCCACCGCCCCTACCAGATCAGATTGGCTGCACGAGGAAGAGTCTACGAAATGCTTGAGAAACGTATACGAGAAGCCGTTGAGCAAGCTGACAAGGATGTCCTCATTGCTGGAGTGATAGAACGTGGACGAGCCGATATCGCCGAAGGACGCTATATCGTGGGCGATGCCGCATGGGACGAGATCGAGAAGAGATTCGCTCAATAGATTCGTGTTTTTGACAACCGATGCTTATCCAGTCGGGGTTCGAAGAGAAACAGTAGAATTCTAGTTGGAAGCTTCGGAAAATCGACTTACGAAGGCAAGCGAAGTCAACGTGCTGGAGATCAACGGGACAAGCGGGCAGACACGTCTGATTACGCTGTTGGGCAACCCGACAGGCCATTCCCTTTCGCCTGCTATTCACAATCTGTCGTTCCAGTTGCTGGGAATCGACGCTGAGTACCGCGCGTTTGATGTAGACAACGAAGCTCTCGGCGAAGTTGTCGACGAATTGCGGGCGACGGATCGTTGGGATGGCGGCAACGTAACCATGCCTTGCAAGCAGGCGATTATTGAGCACCTCGATGGGTTGGACGAAGCAGTCGAGCTGATTGGCGCTGTCAATGTGCTGAAGAAAACGGACGGCAAGATTGTCGGCTACAACACCGACGGACGCGGGTTCATGGTCAACCTCGTCAAGCATGGCGTGAATGTTCTGGGAAGTCGGATGGTGTTGCTCGGGCCAGGTGGCGCTGGGAGCGCCATTCTCGCGCAAGCAGCGCTCGACGGCGTGACGCATCTTGATGTGTTCGCACGTGTGGGTGGTGAAAGCTTCTGTCACGCTCAAGAGCTGGCCGATCGAGTGTGTGTGTGCACCTCATGCGAAATTGAGTTGCACGACATGGCCGACGCTGCCGTTTTGAAAGCATGCATCCAGGATGCGGACATCCTCGTGAACGCCACGCCAATTGGTATGGGCGATGGAAGCGGTGAGACGCCCGTCTCTCCTGACCTCATCAAGCCGGGCATGGTCGTGGCGGACGCGATTTATCATCCGCGCGAGACCCAGCTTATCATCGACGCACAGGCGCGCGGCTGCAATACGGTACCTGGTTTAGGAATGCTAATCGAACAGGCCGCAGCAAGCGAAGCCATCTGGTATGGCGTGCAAATGCCGATTGCTCAAATCGAACGCGAGTTGTTCTAAAGAAGCGCGGCCGTCCGCTATTCGCGCAGCTGGCTGACCAGGTTGTCGGTCTCGCGCGCGATACGCATCTCCTCGTCGGTTGTGACGACGCAAATCTTGATGGGGCTGTCGTCAATCGAGATGATGCGGTTCATGCCGATCTGGCCGGTGACGTCGTTGCGTTCCTTGTCCAAGATCATGCCCATATGTGCTAGGCCGGCGAAGATGCGCTCGCGCAGGTCGGCAGAGTTCTCGCCGATGCCGGCCGTCATGACGACAGCGTCGGTGCGGGTCATGGCCGCGTAATAGCCGCCGATGGCTTTCTGTACGCGGTAGACGTACATGTCAATGGCGAGGTTGGCGTACTCGTCGCCACGGGCGGCGGCGTCAAGCACGTCGCGCATGTCGGAGCTCGTGCCCGAAATGCCCAGGATGCCGCTTTCCTTGTTCAGGATCTCGTCCATCTCGTCGAACGTCTTGCCTTCGCGGCGCATGATGTAGGTGAGGATGGCCGGGTCGATGTTGCCCGAACGCGTGCCCATCATCAGGCCCTCGAGCGGCGTGAAGCCCATGGTGGTGTCGATGGACTTGCCGTGGTTGACGGCCGTGATCGAACCGCCGTTTCCCAGGTGGCACGTGATGAGGCCCAAGTCGCGCAGCGGGCGGCCGAGCAGGTTGGCGGCCTGTTGGGCGGCGTAGCGGTGCGATGTGCCGTGTGCGCCGTAACGGCGGATATGGTAGTCCTCGTAGTAGCGCATCGGCAGCGGGTACATGTAGGCCTTCGGCGGCATGGTCGTGTGGAATGCGGTGTCGAAGACGGCCACTTGAGGCGTGTTGGGCATGAGTTTGCGCAGCATGTCGATGCAGGCATCAGCTGCCGGATTGTGCAACGGTGCCAATTCCTCGCATTTATCCAGGTTGGCGCGTGCTTCCTCGTCGATGAGCGCAGCCTTGGTGAAGTACTCGCCGCCGGCAACGATGCGGTTGCCGATCGCTTCGATCTGGCCGAGGCCGCTGATGGGCGACTCGGGGTCGTCGGTCATAATGTCGAGCAGCTTGCGCAGGCACTGGGCGACCGACAGGTCGGCCACGTTGTACGTGACTTTCTGGAAATCGGGGGCGAACGAGACGCTCATGCGGGCTTCGTCGGTGCCGACCTTCTCGGCCAGGCATTTCATGCGGGCATCTTTGCCCTCGGTTTCGATGAGTTGCGACTTGAGGCTCGAAGAGCCAGCGTTGACGACGAGTACGAGCATGACGGTTCCTCCTTGTGGTTCAGTCCCTCCATTGTAATTGAATGGGACGAAAGGGGTAGGGTTGTTGTTTGTTTGCGGTGTAGTGGCACAGTGCTCCCTGGGAAGGGTGTGCCATTTTCCGGAACATGGCACACCCTTCCCAGGGAGCACTGTGCCATTCTGTTGTCGTTCCGTTCAAAAAGAGAGCGACCTTGAATTGTTGTCCCACGCCCTATTCTGTACTCGCGTATAATCATTTCTACGCGCAATCACAAACAGCAAGGTGCACCGCATGATTGACCTTAAACAACTCCTGCAATCTGAAAACCAGCCCGAGACGTTCGAGGAATACCTCGATCGGTATGCAAATCCCGTGGGCGACATCCTCAACTCGTACATTCCAAAGGGCTCGCACCCCGACATGGACCGCTACCTCTATTCGCCGCTGCTCAAGTTCAGCCGCAACGGCGGCAAGCGTCATCGTCCGCTCATTTGCTTCGCGGCTTGCATGGCCGTAGGCGGCGACCCGCAGCGTGCAATCAGCTCGGCAGCTGCAATCGAGCACTTCCACACGGCGGCTCTCATCCATGACGACATCGCCGACGAGGCCGAGCTGCGTCGCGGCGAGCCGTGCCTCTACATGACCGAGGGCATGGGCCTTGCCATCAACATGGGTGACTTGGGTCTGCAGCTCGTCAACGGCACGGTCGTCAAGGACCCGCTGCTCGAGGATTCCGTCAAGGTGCGCGTGCTCACCGAGCTCATCGACATGACGCGCCGCACCATCGAGGGCCAGGCGCTCGACATCGGCTGGGCGCGCGATGGACGCTATGATATCGCGCCGGAAGATTACCTGATCATGGCCACGTGCAAGACCGCGCACTATTCGGGCGCTGTGCCGCTGGCAATCGGCGCCATCGTCGGCGGCGGCACCGAGACGCAGATCGAAGGGCTGCGCAACTATGGTCTCGACACGGGCCTCGCGTTCCAGATTCAAGACGACCTTCTCAATCTCATCGGCAAAACTGAGAGCACCAAGAAGGGTTTCCGCGACGACATCACCGAGGGCAAGCGCACGCTCGTCGTCGTGCACGCGCTGAGCCATCTCGACGGTGTGAAACGGGAGCGCCTCGTCGAGCTGCTTTCGTCCCACACCAAGGTCGAAGCCGACCTTGACGAGGCTGTGCAGATCATGGAAGAGGCTGGAAGCATCGATTACGCGCGCAACTACGCCGAAAACCTGACGAGCATCGCGAAGAACCGCCTCATCGACATGATTGCACCGTCGCCCTCTCGCGACATGCTCATCTCGATGGCCGACTGGTTCGTGAGCAGGCTGTCATAAGGGGAAAGTGCATATTTCTACCTGGTTGAATTATGCACACAAACAACCTATGCCTTTAATGGCTTACTCTGTGCATAATTCAACCAGGTAGAAATATGCACCAACACGAGGAGCAACGAACATGCAAACGATACGCCAAGGTGATTCGGGCGCTGCAGTCGAGGACGTGCAGCAACGTCTCGTGATAGTGGGGCTCATGCCCGAGGAGGCCGTCGACGGCGAGTTCGGCAGCAAGACCGCCGATGCCGTGCGCGCGTTCCGCAGCCAGGTGGGGCTCGAAGATGGTGATGAAATCGACGAGAAGACCTGGTCGATGCTCGTCGATGCTTCTTACCACATGGGTGACCGCACTCTGTATCTGCGCATGCCCTACTTCCATGGTCACGACGTGCTCGAGCTGCAGCGGGCGCTCGGCGCCCTCGGTTTCCCGAGCGGTCGCGAGGACGGCATCTTCGGCGCTTTCACCGAAGACGCGGTGCGCAAGTTCCAGAGCAACCTCGGTTTGCCTTCGGACGGCATCGTCGGTTCGTACACGTTCGCTTCCATTCGCAACCTCCACCATTCGTGGGAAGGCAAGAAATCGATTCCCATGCAGCTGAACCTCGGGTTCGCGCGTGCTGCCGATGTGCTCGAAAGCAATGCGTTGTGCCTGTTCGGCACCGACGAGTTCACGCGTGGCGTGGCATCGCGCATGTCGAACCTGTCGCTGGCCACCAACCCGTCCTCGAAGATCCTGAGCGCCGACTCGCTGCTCGTGAAACCTGACGACTCCATGCTGCTCGTGCGCATTGCGTTGCCGAGCGAGGTGTCGCGCAACGACAACGATCCGCGCGTGTCGTTCGAGCCAGATGAGTCGCTCGCCTTGCGCATGGCGCCTGCTGTTGCGGCAGCGAGGCGCAACAGGCCTGCGCGCATCACAATCGAGCTTCCCGGCACCACGTGGCTCGATGCGGGTGAGGAGCGCTCATCGCAGCATTTCGCAATCACGCTGCTCGACGCGCTGTGCGTGGCGCTTTCCGAGCAAACGCCTTCCGAATAGAAGCTGCGCATGGCGTTTCTGCTCGGATGTGAGAAAGTCGGGGTCGACTTCCCCTCGAAAACGGTGTTCGATGAAATCTCGCTTGGCGTGAACGACGGCGAGCGCATCGGCATCGTCGGCCGCAATGGCGACGGCAAGTCGACGTTGCTGGCGCTGCTCGGTGGTTTGCTCGAGCCCGATCGTGGGCGCGTAATCAGGACCAACAACATTTCCGTCGGCGTGCTTGCGCAGGTCGACGAACTGTCCGACGACGATACGGTCGGTCGGGCCATCGTGGGCGATCTGCCCGAATACGAATGGGCGAGCAGCGCGCGAATCCGCGGTATCATCGCAGGTATTGTGGGCGACATCGACTGGCAGGCATCTGTTGGAACGCTTTCTGGCGGTCAGCGTCGCCGTGTCGATTTGGCGCGGTTGCTCGTGGGCGACTGGGACATCCTCATGCTCGACGAGCCCACGAACCATTTGGACGTGCGCGCCATCAACTGGCTGGCACAGCATTTGAAGACGCGCTGGCGCGAAGGCCAGGGCGCCCTGCTCGTCGTGACGCACGACCGCTGGTTCCTCGACGAGACCTGTTCGACCATGTGGGAAGTGCACGACAAGCGCATTGAACCGTTCGAAGGTGGGTTCTCAGCCTATATCATGCAACGCGTCGAGCGCGATCGTGTGGCACGCGTGACCGAGGAGCGCCGACAGAACAAGCTGCGCCGCGAGCTTGCATGGCTCTCGCGTGGCGCGCAGGCGCGATCGACCAAGCAGAAGTTCCGCATCAAAGCCGCCCAGGAGCTCATTGCCGACGTCCCTCCGCTGCGCAACGAGCTCGAGCTCAAGCGCATGGCCGTGAAGCGTTTGGGCAAGCAGGTCGTCGACGTGAAGAACGTGACGGTGCGCTACGGCGACCACACCGTGCTGGACGGCATCGAGTGGCTCATCGGCCCCGGCGACCGCATCGGCATCGTGGGCAGCAACGGCGCAGGCAAGACCACGTTGCTGAACGTGATCCAACAGAAGCTGCGGCCGACGAGCGGATACGTGAAGGTCGGCAAGACCGTGAAGTTCGCAGTGCTCTCGCAGCACCTCGACGAGCTGACTGCGCACGGCGACGACCGCGTGCGCCAGGTCGTGGGACGCTTCGGACATGCCGTCATGCTCGACGGGCGCGACCAGACCCCCAAACAGCTGCTCGAACGGCTTGGTTTCACGAATGCCGATCTGAACGAGCCGGTGTGCGATTTGTCGGGCGGGCAGAAGAGACGCCTTGCGCTCATGCTCATCCTGCTGGAAGAACCCAACGTGCTCATCCTCGACGAGCCGGGAAACGATCTGGATGTTGACATGCTCGCGGCGGTCGAAGACCTGCTTGATGGCTGGCCGGGCACGTTGCTGCTCGTCACGCACGATCGCTATCTCATGGAACGCGTAACTGACGACCAGTACGGGATAATCGACGGCCATTTGCGCCACCTTCCCGGTGGAATCGACGAGTACCTGACAATTGTGGGCAACCTCGAGGAGGAAAACGCGCCCGTTGCCAGCAAGGCGGATGCTGCTGCCACGGCAAAACCTGCCAAGGACGGCTCGCTTTCGAACAGCGAGCTGCGCGCGCTGAAGAAGACGCTTCAATCGACCGATCGCAAGATGAATACGTTGCGCAACAAGATCGAGGATGCGCAGGAGCGCCTGCATTCCGCCGATCCGACCGATTTCGTCGTCCTCGGTGATATCCAAGCGGAGATCAACGAGTTGCAGTCGCAGCTCGACGACCTCGAGCTCGTATGGCTTGAGACCGCCGAAGCTCTGGGTGAGTGAGTCGAAGGGACAGTCCCAATGACTCATTTCAGAATGAGTCATTGGGACTGTCCCTTCGACTCATGCCGATGCTGTACAATTCGGATTGAAAGACGCGGAAAGGATTCCCACATGCTCGTAACCACCAAAGGACGCTATGCGATGCGCATGATGGTGTACATCGCGGGGTTCCCCGAGGGGGAGAAAGTTGCGTTACGGCATGTGTCGGAGGCGGAGAGCATTTCCTTGAAATACCTCGAGCAGCTTGCTCATTCGCTCGTAAACGCCGGCTTGCTGACGAGCGTGCGCGGGCACGGCGGCGGTTACGTTCTCGGCAAGCCTGCCGAGGAAATCACGGCAGGGGAGATTCTTCGCGCTGTCGAGGGGACGACTGTTCCGGTAGCGTGTGCTGCGCTCGAGGAAGGCGGCGAATGCCCACGTGAGAGGGTCTGTTCGACCATATCGTTCTGGGCTGGTCTCGACGATGTCATCGAACGTTATGTCGACAACGTCACCCTCGCAGAGTTGAGCGCCGACGACGACGGTCGTGCGTTCGGACTGGAATAGCTGGCGAAACAGTCCGATTTGGCTATTTGCGATCTGCCAAATAGCAAGCACCTCAACGGAACTCGAAAGATAACAGTATCGGCTCGATTGCCGTACCTGCGGTAAAATGCAGGAGAACACAACGAGCTTTTCCTGCGAGGTATTTCATGTCAGCGCAATTCAACGTCTGCGCAGCCGATGCGCGCGTGGTCGCATTATTGCGGCAGCATTTTGATCTGCCCGAATTCATGGCGTCCATCATGGCGGCGCGTGGCATCACGTCGGTCGAGCAAGCAGAGCGTTTCCTCAACCCGAGCCTCGATCGCGACTGGCTCGAACCGTACGACATGCAGGGAATCGGCGAGGTGGTTGACCATCTCGAGCAGGCTATTCGCGACCGCCGCCATATCGTCGTGTTCGGCGATTTCGACGTCGACGGCGTGTCTGCCACGACGGTGCTCACGCGCGGACTGCGCGCCCTGGGCGGTTACGCAACGCCGTTCATCCCGCGTCGCTTCGACGAGGGCTATGCATTATCGCCGGCGGCTTGCGAGCGCGTGAAGAAGCTCGACCCTGAGATTATCGTGACGGTCGACTGCGGCATCGCTTGCAAGGACGAAGTGGCTGCCATCACGGCGGAAGGCATCGAGGTCATCATCACGGACCACCACGAGGTGGGGGAGCTGAAGCCCGTTGGTGTGCCTATCGTCGATCCGAAAACCGACCCCGATTGCCCGAGTTCGATTCTTGCCGGCGTGGGCGTTGCACTCAAGGTGGTTCAGGCGCTCGGTGGGCGCTTCGGGTTCCCGCACCTGTGGCGCAACTACACCGACTTGGCAACGCTTGGCACGGTTGCCGACCTGATGCCCATGCGCGACGAGAACCGCGCACTCGTGGCTGATGGCCTAGCGCGTATCAACAACAATCCGCGCCCGTGCATCGCGGCGCTTCTCGGCCAGACCGGCGCTGCGGGCAAGCCCGTGACTGCGACCGACCTAAGCTTCTCGCTGATTCCGCGGTTGAACGCTGCTGGGCGTCTGGGTGATGCCCAGATTGCGCTCGACTTGCTCATGACCGACGATTTCGACACGGCGTGCAAGCTCGCCGCCGAGCTCGAAGCTACCAACGACAAACGCCGCGCCATCGAGGCCGAGCTTTCTGAGGTCGCGCGTGACACGGCACTTTCGGTCTACCACGGTCAACGCGCGCTTGTGGTGGCGGGCGAAGGTTGGCACGAAGGCGTGAAGGGCATCGTGGCCAGCCGTCTCGTGCACACGTACGGTGTGCCATGCTTGCTGTTCACCATCGACGGCGACGAGGCGCGGGGCAGCGGTCGCACGGTCGGTCAGGTCAACTTGTTCAAAGCGGTTGAGAGCACCGAGGACCTGCTCACGCGCTTTGGCGGGCATGAAGCTGCCGTCGGCGTCACCCTTCCAGCTGCCAACCTCGACGCGTTCTCCGAGCGGTTGTGTGCCTATATGGACGAGCTGCCCGAGGATGCGTTCCATCCGCTCATCGAGATCGACGCTTGCGTCTCGCTCGACGAGCTCACCATCGAAAACGTTGAGAAGCTCCAAGCGCTCGCCCCCTTCGGGCAGGAGAACCGAACGCCGTGTCTGCTGGCGCGCGACGTCGTGCTGTCGAACGCGCGCGCGGTGGGTGCCGACAAGAGCCACTTCTCGTGTCAGCTGGGCGATGGCGTTGCGAAGATCTCGGGCATCATGTTCCACTGCAACGACATCGAGATGCTCATGAAAACCGACAGCGTCGTGAATGCTGCATTCGAAGTGCAGATCGATGAGTGGCGTGGCCGCCGTTCGGTGAAGGCCATGCTCAAGTCGCTGGCTCCCGCCCAGCCGTGCGCTGCGCTCGAGGCATGCCTCGATCCGGGGAACCTACGATTCTTCTCCGACCTCTATGCGACATCCGACGAGGAACTCTGCGAGACGCAGGCCGAAAGCCCCCAGGACATCGAAGCGTTCGAAGCAAGCCGCTCCGAAGCCCGCGCAGCGTGGGAGCGTCGTGCGGCAACAGAGCCAGCGAAGCTCGAAGCGGACATCGTGCGTGCGCTCATCGGCGATGGCCAGTTGCATCCCGAGCAGCGGGAAGTGCTCAATCATCTGCAACAGGGGCGTTCCACCATGTGCGTCATGGCGACCGGCCGCGGCAAGTCGCTCATCTTCCACGTGCATGCCGCACGTTGCGCGTTGCGCGATGGATCGGCGAGCCTGTTCGTTTATCCGCTGCGTGCGCTCATTGCCGACCAGGCCTTCCATTTGAACAACGCGCTTGCCCGATTCGGGCTCACCTCGAGCGTGCTTACGGGCGAGTCGTCGCCCGAGGAGCGGCGCGCCATCTACGCCGCGCTCGAGGACGGCTCGTGCGACATCGTGTTGACGACTCCCGAGTTCTTGACTCTGCATGTCGACGACCTGGCGAGGTCGGGCCGCATCCGCTTCGTCGTCATCGACGAGGCCCATCACATCGGCATGGCGAAAGCGGGCGACCGCCCTGCCTACACCGAGCTCGACACCGCGCTCGAACGGCTCGGCAATCCGACCGTGCTCGCGCTGACCGCGACAGCAAGCGGCATCGTCGCTCGCGACATCGCCACGCAGTTGCCCATCGAGACTTGCGTGTTCGACCAGACAGACCGTCCGAACCTTTACATCGACGATCGTCGCGGATCGAAGGCGCGCGAAGACTACCTTGCCAACCTGGTGGCCGGCGGCGAGAAGACGGTTGTGTACGTCAACTCCCGTTCCAGCTCGGTGGCGCTCGCACGGGCGCTGCGCAGCAAGGTGCCGCAGCTGGCGCTCATGATCGGCTTCTACAATGCGGGTCTTTCGCGCGAGGAGCGTACGCGCATCGAGGAGATGTTCCGTGACGGGCACCTGACAACGCTCATCGCCACGTCGGCGTTCGGCGAAGGCGTCAACATTCCCGACATCCGCCACGTTGTGCTCTACCACTTGCCCTACAACGAGATCGAGTTCAACCAGATGAGCGGTCGAGCCGGGCGCGACGGCGCTCCGGCGGGCGTGCACTTGCTCTACACCCGCAAGGACTCCGAGATTAACGAGTCGACGCTCGAGCAGATGACTCCCGACCGCGATCAGATGGCCCAGGTGTACCGTGCGTTGCGAGATGCGCAGCGCGAAGTGGGAGATGGGTTCTTCACGGCGAGCAATGCCGACGTGGCCATGCGTGCGTCGAAGAGCGGGCGTGAGGTCTCGCAAGATTCGGTGAAATGCGCTATCGAGGTCTTCCGCGAGCTTGGCCTCATCGAGACGCATTCCGCATACACCTCGGGTGAGGTCGTGCGCTCGGTGCATGTGGTCTCGGATGCCTGCAAAGTCGAGCTTTCCGATTCCGTGCGCTACCGTGAGGGCCTCGCAGAGCGTGCCGTCTTCCAGGATTTCAAAGTTGCTGCCCTCAATGAGCCGGCTGCATCTCTCGAGCAACACGTCCAGCGTCCCATCTTGCCCGGCTGTGCCGTCTGACGGTTTTTTGCCTGTTTCACCTGCGCAATGGTAAAATATAGGGTCACCACCCGAGAAGGGCAAACGAAGCAGAAACAGACGAAGGGAGGGGTGGCGTATGGCATACAAAGACGTTATCGAGCAAGCTGCAGCGACAACTGGTCATGCACACGGGTTCGGTCACGGCGAGGGCAAGACGCCCGAGGAACGCTTTGCCGACCTCCAGGAAATCGCAGCCACGTACCTCAGCCCCGAAGAAGAGGCGACGCTCGTTGAGGCGTTCGAGTTCGCCAACGAAGCTCATAAAAGCCAGAAACGCAGGTCAGGCGAGCCCTACATCATACATCCCATCGAGGTCACCATCATCCTCGCTGGATTGCATATGGACGTTGAGACGCTCGTTGCCGCGCTGTTGCACGACACAATCGAAGACACCGAAGTAACGCGCGAGGATGTCGTCGAGCGCTTTGGCGAAGATGTTGCAGCGCTCGTCGAGGGAGTCACGAAGATCACTCAGATCGAGGTTGCCACGCTCACCGACGAGCAGGCTGCCACCATCCGCAAGATGCTCGTGGCGATGAACAAGGATATTCGCGTCATCGTCATCAAGCTTGCCGACCGCCTGCATAACATGCGGACGCTCAGCAGCCTGCGCGAGGACCGTCGCATCTTCAAGGCGCGCGAAACCCTCGAGATCTACGCGCCCATCGCGCATCGTCTGGGCATCAACTCGATCAAGTGGGAGCTCGAGGACCTCTCGTTCTACTATCTCGACCCGGCCAAGTACAAGCAAGTCGCCAAGATGCTCACCGAGAGCCGTGCCGAGCGCGAGGAATACCTCAACAAGGTGCTCGAAATCCTGAAAGCCGAGATGAAGAAGGTCGGCATCGACGCGCAGGTCATGGGCCGCCCGAAGCACCTCTTCTCGATTTACCAGAAGATGACGAAGAAGGACAAGGGCTTCTCCGAAATCTACGACCTCATCGCTGTGCGCCTCATCGTGCCGACGGTGAAGGACTGTTATTCAGCGCTTGGTGCCGTGCACACGATTTGGCACCCGATGCCCGGCCGTTTCAAAGACTACATCGCGATGCCGAAATACAACATGTACCAATCGCTGCACACGACGGTTATCGGCCCCGCAGGTCGCCCGCTCGAGGTGCAGATTCGCACCGAGGAAATGCATCAGCAAAGCGAGTTCGGCGTTGCGGCGCACTGGCTGTACAAGGAAGGCGGCAAGAAGGGCAAGAAGAGCGGCGATTTCGAGCAACAGCTTGCGTGGCTGCGCCAGATGGTCGACTGGTCTGACGAGACTCCCGACTCGAAGGAGTTCTTGAAGGACTTGAAGGTCGACCTCGACGAGTCCGAGGTGTTCGTGTTCACCCGCAATGGCGACGCGAAGAGCTTGCGGGCAGGCTCCACGCCAGTCGACTTCGCCTATGCCATCCACACCGAGGTGGGCAACCATTGCGTTGGCGCCAAGGTCAACGGGCGCATCGTGCCGCTGTCCTACGAGCTGCAGATGGGCGACCGCGTTGAGATCCTGACGCAGAAGAGCGCCACGCCGTCGCGTGGGTGGCTTGGCATCGTGAAGACCCCCGGCGCCCGCTCGAAAATCCGCAGCTATTTCTCGAGGGTCACGCGCAGTGACGACATGCAGCTCGGTCACGAGAAACTCGCACGCGAGATGCGCAAGCACAACATCGGCATTTCGAACGCGCAGTCGACGCGCGCAATCAAGTTGGTTGCCGAGAGCTTGGGCTATAAAGAGTCCGATGACATGATCGTTGCCATCGGTGCAGGGAAAGAAAGCGCCCAGCATGTGGCGAACCGCCTGTTGAAGATCCTGGTCGACCGCGGTACCAAGGAAGCGTCGATGCCCGACATCGGCATGTCCGGCACGGCGACTGGCAAGATGCCGCCCATGATCACGAGCGTTGCGCGCCCGAAACGTCACGAGACACACACGTCCAACGGCATCGTGGTTAAGGGCCTCAACGACGTGCTCGTGCGTCTGTCGCGCTGCTGCAACCCGGTGTTTGGCGACGACATCGTCGGCTTCGTCACCCGTGGACGCGGCGTGTCGGTGCATCGTGCCGACTGCCCGAACGCGAAGAGCCTCATGAAAGAACCCGAGCGCATCATCGACGTCGAATGGGAGCAGGGCGACGTGTCGACGGCGACGTACCGCATCGAGGTGCACATCGAGGCCATGGATCGCATGAACCTGCTGCGCGACGTCATCACGGTGCTCGCACAAGAAGGCGTGAACGTGCTGAACTCGTCGTCTGCAGTTGGCAACGACGGCATCGTGCGCATGCGCTACGTGTTCCAGGTGTCTGACGTCGGACACGTGCAGGACGTGCTCCTGCGCATTCTCGAGGTGGACGGCGTGTTCGAAGCACGCCGCATGAACCCAGGCGAGTACGTCGGCGCTGGCAAGTAATGTGCGATTAATGGCACAAGGCTCCCAGGGAGCGTTGTGCCACTATCGAAACGGCACACCGTTCCCAGGGAACGTTGTGCCACCCGCCATCAGGACAGGAGAAGAGACATGGCGCAAGGCAAGAACCCATGCGTTTCAATCGAGGTCATGGTCATGGGGCCGATCGAGAACAACGTCTACATCGTGAGCGATGGCGAAGCGACGTTCGTCGTCGATCCGACGGAGTATGCAAGCTTCATCGTGGATGCGCTTGACGGTCGTAAGCTCGATGCCATCGTGCTGACCCACGCGCATTGGGACCATGTGGGCGGTGCCTGCGATTTGCGGAGGCTCACGGGGGCGCAGACGATTGCGAGCGCCATCGATGCGCCGTACATCACGGGTGAGAAGACTCTCGACTCGAGCCACCGCCAGTTCACGCCATGCCCGGTGGACAAGATGGTGGTCGATGGGGAAGAGCTCGTCATCGGCAACATGAAGTGGAAGGTGCTCGAGACGCCTGGCCACACACGTGGCAGCATTTGCTTGTTCCTCGACCCGAAGTACGGCAGCGACCCCGATGGGGCGCCCGTTCTCATATCGGGCGATACGCTGTTCCATGGCGCGCATGGTCGCACCGATTTCGAGGGCGGAAACCCCGCGGACATGATCGCCTCGCTTGCGCGTTTGGCCGATCTGCCGGGTGACACCGTCGTTCTGCCAGGGCACAACGACATCACCACCATTGCGGGGGAGAGCTGGCTTTCCCGAACCAAGTAGCACGGTTGCAACAGAGACCGGGTCTGTGTTGCAAATATGTGTTGCATATTGGTGCGACGGCGCCCTTTCCGACACAGAGCATCTACTGAAAACCCATCGTTTGTTCGCCTCCATTGCTGTTATGATTGATGGCGAGAAATCGTCACGTCTGCGTTTGCGAAATTGAGGCTCTGACCATGGCTTTTGTTCATTTGCACAACCATACCGAATATTCCCTGCTCGACGGCATGACCCACGTCAAGGATATGGTGCGTCGTGCTGCGGAATTCGACATGCCGGCCGTTGCCATCACCGACCATGGCGTCATGAGCGGTGTGGTCGAACTGTGCGATGCGTGCGATGCCATCGAGAAGGAGACGGGCAAGAAGGTCAAGCCCATCTATGGCTGCGAAGTTTACTTCACGACCGACGATTCGCTGGCGCGCGACGGCAAGCCGAAGCTCTACCATCTGCTTCTGCTTGCGAAGACGACCGAGGGTTACCACAACCTTCTGCGGCTTGTAAGCGAGTCGCACGTCGACAACTTCTACTACAAGCCGCGCACCACTTACGCGCAGCTGAAGAAGTATGGCCATGGCATCATCGGCAGCTCCGCCTGCCTTGCCGGCATCGTGCCCAAGCTGCTCGACGACCGTCAGTTCGACGAGGCATGCAAGTGGGCGTGCAAGCTAGCTGACTGCTTCGACGAGGGCGACTTCTACATCGAGCTGCAGGATCAGGGCATCAAGACCGACGGCGGTCTGACCCAATACGAACTGAACGTCGAGTTGACGCGCGTTGCGAGCGCTTGCGGGTTCAAGACTATCGCAACGAACGACTTCCACTACCTCAACCGCGAGGACGCCTCAGCTCACGACATCATTTTGTGCATCGGCACGGGCAGCAAGGTCAACGATGCCAAGCGCATGCGCTTCGCGAACGACCAGTTCTACATGAAGTCGGAAGAAGAGATGCGCGAGGCGCTCAAGGACTTCCAGGAAGCATGCGACAACACGATTGAGGTTGCCGAGAAATGCAACGTCGAGCTCGAGCGCGACATCATCTTGCCGAAGTTCCCCCTGCCTGAAGGCGAGACTAACGAATCGTGGTTCCGCCATCAGTGCGAAGTCGGTCTCATCAGGCGTTACGGCGAGGGGAAGGTCACGACGTTCGAGGAACTGCGCCAGCTGCGTCCCGATGTGACCGATCGCTACGACATTGAGGCTGAGGTCATCCTGAACGCCGGCTTCCCCGCGTACTTCCTCATCGTGCAGGAATACATCGAATGGGCGCGCAGCCAAGGCATCGGCGTCGGTCCCGGCCGCGGGTCTGCCGCAGGCGCTATTGTCGCATACGCCATGGGCATCACCGATCTCGACCCGCTCGAGAACGGTTTGCTGTTCGAGAGGTTCCTCAACCCCGAACGTGTGGAGATGCCCGATATCGACGTCGACTTCGAGCAGGGTCGTCGCGAAGAGGTCATCAACCACATCAAGGACGTCTACGGCGAAGACCACGTTTCGCAGGTCATCACGTTCGGCACGTTGCAGGCGAAGAACGCTGTGCGCGATACGGCGCGCGTACTTGATTACCCGTACGGCGTGGGCGACCGCATCACGAAGCTGATCGGCGACGAGCTCGGCATCACGATCGACAAGGCGCTCGAGCAGAACCCCGACCTCAAGACTGCGTACGACACCGAGGAAGATGTCCACCGCATCATCGACTCGGCGCGCAGCATCGAAGGTCACCTGCGCGGCGAGGGCGTGCACGCGTGCGCCACGATCATCTGCCGCGACCCGATGAGCGATCACGTGCCCATGAAGCGCGATACCAAGGGCGGCGGCATCATCACGCAGTACGACGGCCACTATACTCCCGAGCTGGGCTTGCTCAAGATGGACTTCCTAGGCTTGCGTACGCTCGACGTGCTGTCGATGGCCTGCCGCAACGTCAAGGAGCGCCACGGCATCGACCTCGCGCCCGAAGACATTCCCATCAACGATCCAGACGCCTTCAGGCTCATGCAGGGCAGGTTGCCCAGCTACGAAGGCGGCCCGATGCTGAACATGGACGGCCTCTTCCAGGTCGAAGGTGCACTGTACGTCAGCCTGTTCAGCCGTATGCCTCCGACGAGCTTCGCGCACGTCGTGGCGTCCATCGCGCTGAACCGCCCGGGCCCGCTCGAGTCGGGCATGGTCGACGACTACGTCGACGTCGCGTCGGGCAAGAAGCCGGTCCATTACTACGACGATCGCCTGCGCCCGATTCTCGAGGAAACCTATGGCACCATGGTCTACCAGGAGCAGATCATGCAGGTGTCCATGCGCATGAGCGGCTTCTCGGCCGGCAAGGCCGACAAGCTGCGCAAGGCCATGGGCAAGAAGAAACTCGACGTCATGCGCCAGCTGCAGGAAGACTGGAACCAGGGCGCTGTCGACAACTGCTACTCGCTCGACATCGCGAAGAAGATTTGGGACGACGCCGAGAAGTTCGCTAAGTACGCGTTCAACAAGTCGCACTCGGCGGCGTACGCGATCCTGGTCATGCGCACGGCCTACCTGAAGGCGCACTATCCCTACGAGTTCATGGCCGCCGTGCTGTCATCGTACATGGGCAATACCGACCGCCTCATCCGCTACATCGCGAGCTGCAACCATACGGGCATTCCCGTCCTGCCGCCCGACATCAACTCGTCCAATGCCGAGTTCACGCCGGTGGACGAGGGCGTGCGTTTCGGCTTGGTCGGCGTGCGCGGCATCGGCAAGGCCGTTGCCGACGAGATCATCGCCGAACGCGAGCGCGGTGGTGCGTTCACATCGCTTCATGATTTCGTGAACCGTGTCGATGCCAAGTGCTACAACCGCAAGGCGCTCGAAGCGCTCATCAAGAGCGGTGCGTTCGACTCGACGGGCTACACGCGTCGCCAGCTCATGTACTTCATCGAGGAGACGCCGCTGCTCGAAGGCGCATCGCGCCGCCAGCGCGACCGCGATGCGGGCCAGGTCAGCATGTTCGACATGTTTGCCGACGACGAGAGCAGCGGCTTCGCAGATGACGTGCCGGCACCCGACGGCGTCGAGTGGCCCAAGCGCCAGAAGCTCGCCTTCGAGAAGGAGATCATGAAGATCTACGTCTCGGAGCATCCGCTCACGCCGTACGAGGACGCCATCGCGCGCATGACGAAGTACCAGATCGGCGACTTGATGGACAACACGACCGAGATCAAATCCGCCGTGTTCGTCGGCATGGTCTCAAACGTCGTCAACAAGCTGACGAAGCGCGGTACGCGCATGGCCACGTTCACGTTGGAGGACACCACCGGTTCGATCGAGTGCATCACGTTCAAGTTCGACGAGGTGGCCGACTCGATCGTCGAAGATGCCATCGTGAAAATCAAGGGCAAGTTCGAGCACAGCGACCGCGGCAACCAGATCATCGTCTACGAGGCCGAGACGCTTGAACTCTCGGAAGAGGCGGCGCGTCCTGTTCAGTTCGAGCTGCACGTTCCCTCGAGCGACTTCAACCAGGCACGGGTCCAGCGCTTGAACAACATCCTGGCCGCATATCCAGGACGCGACTACGTGGTGCTGTTCGTATCACAGGCAGATGGCCGCAAGTTCCGCGCCGAGCTGCCCGTCACGGTCGATTCGCGCAACGCGATTCTTCGCAGTGAGCTGCAAGACCTCTTCGGCGCTCCCGTCTGGGTTTAGAGGTATTCCGGGTGGCACACTGCTCCCTGGGAACTCTGTGCCATTTTTTGGCACAGAGTTCCCAGGGAGCAGTGTGCCACTAACAACGATGGTCTGTGGTATTTGGTATCATTCTCGCCATGCAAATCGAAGCGAAACACACTCTTGCGATGAAGGTTGCCTATCGGGGTGAGGCCTTCTCTGGGTTCGCGCGGCAGCCCGAGCAGCTGACTGTTCAGGGCGAGCTCGAGCGCGCGCTCGAAATGTTGTTGCGCCGTCCCGTCGAGACGACCTGCGCCGGCCGAACCGATGCCGGTGTCCATGCGCGTGGGCAGGTTGTGAGCTTCGAGGTTTACGAAGACGAGCTTGCGGAAATGGACGAACGCGATGCGCAACGCGCCCGATTCGCTAGCTTTCGCCGGTCGCTTAACGCAATCACGCACGACGATATCTCCGTGCGTTCAATCTGGCAGGCTGCCGATGGCTTCTCGGCGCGCTTCGACGCCCAAGCACGCGAGTACCGCTATGCTTTGGCGGTCGATGAGACGCCGCCCGTTTTCATGCGCGACTTCGCATGGCATGTGGGTCCGCTCGACATTGTGGCAATGGAGCGGGCTTCGCGCTGTCTCATCGGCGAACAGGATTTCAAAAGCTTCTGCCGCGCGTCATCTGCTGTCGACAAGCCAACATGTCGCAATGTGATGGAAGTCTCGTTCAGCGAAGAGGAACGCTTCGGTGAACAGCTCGTTATCGTCAAGGTCGTCGGTAGCTCGTTTTTGCATTCCATGGTGCGCACGATCGTCGGTACGCTCGTCGAAGTGGGGCGCGGTCGCAAGCCCGAGAGCTGGGTTGCTGAGGCGCTGGCCGCCTGCGATCGGACGGCTGCTGGTGAGACGGCTCCCGCGCAGGGTCTCGTGTTCTGGGAGGTGCGCTATGACGACTGATGAGCGTACCTTCGTGTACGAGGAAGAGACGACAGAAGAGGCAACTGTGCCCCTGGCGCGCATCACCTTGCTTTATGAAAGCCGCGACGGGCGTTTCTGCCTGTTCGAAGACGCAGACGGCCATCTTGCTGCCGTCGACGCGTCCAAGCTCGTTTAAGACCGCGCAATACGGGCGGGTTCTCAGGAGATTGCAGCTCCAAGGAACGAATCAATCTCATCGATCAAAGAAGGGTCAGCGGTATTGGCCTTATGCTTGTCGACGCCGTTCATGAACGCAATCACCTCGGGGGCGTTCGGGTCGTCATCGTTCTCATCGAGAAGGCTCTGCAGCTGTTCGTAGCATTCGTTCAGATAGTTCTGGCTTTCAACCGAGTAAAAATACGTATTGTGCTCGCTTCGTCCGGGCTCGGTGAACGTCATGGCCGAGACGTTGGTGGGAAGGTCGCCATCAATCATCGTGTTGCTCAGGATGCTTGCGTCCTCATAGGGGATGACGGGGTCGTTGGTGCCATGCATGACAAGCGTCGGCACGCCCGAATCGATGATTGCTTGGCTTGCCGAACGGTTTCCACCAGAACCGAAAACCAGGAACGTGTTGAGCCAGAGGGTGGGGGCCTGCGTGAACGCGAACGGCCCCAGAGTGCTTCGCGCGCCAACCTCGAGCTCTTTCATTGGCGTGTCGAACCCCGACATCGTTACGCAAGCCGAAACATCATCCGCACATTCGTCCAAGGCCGCGGCAACACCATATCCTCCCCAGCTATGACCCCACAGCGCGATTTGCATACCATCGGCCATACCGTTCTTGCGGGCGAAATCCACGGCTGCTGCCACGTCGATGGGGCTTTGCGACAAGCCGATGACATCGTCGCCATCGCTCTCGCCACAACCGATGGCATCATAGGCGAACACCTTCCAACCTTTGTCG
>CACZAR010000009.1 GCA_902779135.1 uncultured Coriobacteriaceae bacterium
TTTGGTACCAAGGCCTTACGGCGTCAAGGGACCGTAAGGTATGGCAATAACGAGCTAATAAGGAGGCTTGAACAATGGCAGACTACAAGTCCGACATCGAGATCGCACAAGAAGCTAACATGCTTCCCATCGAAGAGGTTGCGAACAAGGCCGGCATCGACTGGGCTACCTGCGAGCCCTATGGTCACTACAAGGCCAAGGTCGACATCCATTCCTACAAGGATGCCCCGATGAAGGCAAAGCTCATCCTCGTGACGGCTATCAACCCGACGCCGGCTGGCGAGGGCAAGACCACCACGTCCGTGGGCTTGCATGACGCGCTGTGCGCAATCGGCAAGAGCTCCATGCTCGCTCTCCGCGAGCCGTCGCTGGGCCCCGTGTTCGGCGTCAAGGGTGGCGCTGCTGGCGGCGGCTACGCCCAGGTCGTTCCCATGGAGGACATCAACCTGCACTTCACCGGCGACTTCCACGCCATCGGCGCTGCGAACAACCTCATCGCCGCTATGCTCGACAACCACATCAAGCAGGGTAATGAGCTCGACATCGACCTCAACAACATCATTTGGCGCCGCTGCGTCGACATGAACGACCGTCAGCTGCGCAACGTGGTCGACGGCCTCGGCACCGCTGGTGACGGCGTCTGCCGTGAGGACGGCTTCGACATCACCGTTGCTTCCGAGGTCATGGCTGTGTTCTGCCTGGCCACCGACCTTGACGACCTCAAGGCCCGCCTCGGCCGCATCATCGTGGCTTACAGCCGCACCGGCAAGCCTGTCACCGTTTCCGACATCAAGGCTGAGGGCGCTTGCACCGCGCTGCTCAAGGATGCCATCAAGCCGAACCTGGTTCAGACGCTCGAGAACAACCCGGCGTTCGTGCATGGCGGCCCCTTCGCCAACATCGCCCATGGCTGCAACTCCGTCCAGGCAACCACCACGGCCATGAAGATGGCTGACTACGTCGTTACCGAGGCTGGCTTCGGTGCTGACCTCGGTGCTGAGAAGTTCCTCGACATCAAGTGCCGCGCCGCCGGTCTCAAGCCGTCCTGCGTCGTCATCGTTGCTACCGTCCGCGCTCTCAAGCATCACGGTGGCGTTGCCAAGGCCGATCTGAACACCGAGAACCTCGAGGCTCTCGAGGCTGGTCTGCCGAACCTCCTGCAGCATGTCTCCAACGTCCAGGACGTCTACAAGCTCCCGGCCGTCGTTGCCATCAACGCCTTCCCGACCGACACCGAGGCCGAGCTCAAGCTCGTCCAGGACAAGTGCGCCGAGCTCGGCGTGAACGCTGTTCTGGCCGAGCACTGGGCAAAGGGCGGCGAGGGCGCCAAGGCCCTGGCCGAGGAAGTCGTCCGCGTTTGCGATCAGCCCAACGACTTCACCTTCAGCTACGAGGTCGAGCAGTCCATCGAGGAGAAGCTCAACGCCATCGCCACCAAGATCTATCATGCTGACGGCGTCGACTTCACCCCGAAGGCCAAGAAGCAGCTCGAGCAGCTCGAGCAGCTCGGTCTCGACAAGGTGCCGATCTGCGTTGCCAAGACCCAGTACTCCTTCGCTGACGACGCCACCAAGCTCGGCGCCCCGAAGGACTTCCGCATCACGGTCCGCAACCTCAAGATCTCCGCTGGCGCTGGCTTCATCGTTGCGCTGACCGGCGAGATCATGACGATGCCTGGTCTGCCCAAGCGTCCGGCCGCCGAGAAGATCGACGTCACCGCTGACGGCAAGATCGTGGGCCTGTTCTAAATTAATCGCGCGATTGAAAGGGCAAGCTGTATTGCTTGCCCTTTCTTGTAAGGAGACCACATGGCAGAGAAACTGATGGAGAAGAGCTGCATCGAGTTCGCCGACGCGCTTGCCGCTAAAGTGAGCGTGCCCGGTGGCGGTGGAGCCGCTGCATACGTTGGCGCCCTGGGTGTGGCGCTCGGTAGCATGACCGCCAACTTCACCACGGGCAAGAAGAAGTACGCAGAGTACGAGGAAGACATCCAGCGCATTCTCGCCGAGGGCGATGTCATCCGCGCCAAGCTCATCGACCTGGTGTTCGCGGATGCCGAGGCGTTTGAGCCGCTGTCCAAGGCGTACGGCATTCCGAAGGAAGACCCGACGCGTGACCAGGTGCTCGAAGAGGCCACGGTGAACGCCCTCGAGGCTCCGATGGAAATGATGCGCCAGATCGCCAAGGCCATCGAGCTGCTCGAAGAGCTCAAGATCAAGGGCTCCAAGATGCTCATCAGCGACGTCGCATGCGGTGCCGTCATGAGTGCTGCGGCCATGCGTGCAGCTGCTCTGAACGTGTTCATCAACACGAAGAGCCTGCAGGATCGCGACTTGGCTGCAAAGCTCGAGGCAGAAGCCGACGAGCTGCTGGCCTTCGTGCCGCGTGCCAAGGTTGTTGCAGACGAGATTACCGACTACATCCGCGGCTAGCGGTGGGTCGCACATCACGAAAGGAAGATTCACATGGCAGAAATCCTGAAGGGCAAGCCTGTAGCAGATGCTATGAACGAGGAGCTCGCTCCCCGCATCGAGGCCTGCAAGGCCGCAGGCGTCACCCCGACGTTGGCCATCATCCGCGTGGGCGAGCGCGATGACGACCTGTCCTACGAGCGTGGCGCGACGAAGCGCTGCGAGACGCTGGGCCTCGGGCTGAAGAAGTTCGTGCTTGCTGCAGATTGTACGCAAGAAGAGCTCATGGCTGCGATCGAGGAAGTCAACACCGATTCCGGCATCCATGGCTGCCTCATGTTCCGTCCGCTGCCGAAGCATCTCGACGAAGTTGCCGCCTGTGCAGCGCTCGATCCGGCGAAGGACTCCGACGGCATCACCCAGGGTTCGCTCTACGGCGTGTTCGCCAACCAGCCCGTGGGCTTCCCGCCCTGCACGGCCGATGCCTGCATGGAGGTTCTGAAGCACTACGGCTACGAGCTGTCCGGCGCCAACGTCACGGTGCTCGGTCGTTCGCTCGTCATCGGCAAGCCCGTTTCCATGATGCTGCAGGCCGCCAATGCGACCGTCACCATGTGCCACACCCGCACCAAGGAGCTCGCCGCCAAGTGCGCAGCTGCCGACATCCTGGTCGTGGCCGTGGGTCGCGCCCGCACCGTCGGCGCTGACGCAGTGCGCGAGGGCCAAGTGGTCATCGACGTTGGCATCAACTGGGACGAGGAAGCCCAGAAGCTGTGCGGCGACGTGGACTTCGACGCCGCCGAGCCGATCGTTGCCGCCATCACGCCCGTTCCCGGTGGCGTGGGCAGCGTGACCACGGCCATCCTGGCCAAGCATGTTGTCGAGGCTGCCGAGCGCACTTTGGCATAAAACTCTAGGGTGGAGTGCATAAAACAACCAGGTTGCATTATGCACTCCACTGGCAAACTGAACACATGTGACTTATTCCGCATAATGCAACCTGGTTGTTTTATGCACTCCTGAAAGGAAAGGGATTTGGGGATGACAGAGGTTACTCCCGCAGATATCGCGGCGACTAAGCCGGATTGCCGAGGTGGGGCGGCAGTTCTTACCCAGGCTATGAATGTCGCCATCGGCAAGGCGAAACTGCCGTCCGGTCGTGCATTCATGCTCGGCATCATGGCGGGCATGCTCATCGCCACTGGTGCAACGTTCATGCTGCTCACCAAGGGCGACACCACGCTCAGCTTCGCGCCTTCCCAGGTGCTCGGTGGTGTGGCGTTCTCGTTGGGTCTTCTGTGCGTCATCGTCGCAGGCGCCGAGCTGTTCACCGGCAACTGCCTGATGGTGTGCGCTGCTGCTGACGGTAAGATCAGCTGGCTCGACGTGCTCAAGAACTGGGTTGTCGTTTACCTTGGCAATCTTGTCGGTTCGCTGATCATCGTCGCCATCCTCATTGGCGGCAACTTTGCAGGTATGAACGGCGGTGCTGTGGGCAATGCCATGATCAATGTGGCGTATGGCAAGATCGCCCTTTCTCCGGCCGTCATCTTCTTCCGCGGCATCATGTGCAACTGGCTCGTATGCTTGGCAGTGTGGATGGGCTTTGCTGGTCGTACGGTCATCGACAAGGTCTTCACGTCGATGTTCCCGGTCGTTGCGTTCGTCGCTTGCGGCTTCGAGCACTGCGTTGCCAACATGTTCTTCCTGCCCATGGGCGTTGCTGCACTGAACACGTACGGCTATGTGGGCGATATCGATCCCACGAAGCTCGAGGCCATCATGAACACGCTCAACATTGGCGGCGTGTGCTACAACATCGGCCTTGCCACGCTGGGCAACATCGTGGGCGGCGCCATCATGGTCGGTATGGTCTATTGGATCTCGTACCGCCAGAAGAACGTGTAAAATAGTTTTGAAGAGCGAGAGAACAGGGTTTAGATAGACTCGCAACGAGAAGCGTCGGGTACAGCTTAGGGTCGAGCGGCCACTCGACCCCGGGCAATCAGGCATCCGGGGCTTTAGAAGCCCATTTGGAGTGTGCTCTCAGCCCAAAGTGGTGTCCTATTAGGACGCATTGTGGGTTTTGCACAACAAAGAATGTAACTTTAGTCGTTGTTGTATTCAAGGCGTCGAGCACAAAAAGCTCGAACGTTGCAAAACAATCGCCGAGCGGGTCTACCAACATTCCCAAATCTCGTCTTCCAATATGTGGTGGAGCACGAACAGGTTTCTGTTTTCGAAGAGAGAGGGATGTGATGAGTCGTCTAGCAATTGGCTCCTACGTCGATGACAACAAGCGCATCGGCGAGTTCTTGGAGTCGTACTCCCGTCGCGTCGAGAGCATGCCCCCGGGCACGTGCCCGATTGCAGTGCAGCAGTCCTTGCTGCAGACCTGCGCAGCTCAGACGTGTGGTAAATGCACCCCATGCCGTGAGGGCATTCCGAGAATCCTCGCGGACATGGAAGCGGTGCTGTCGTATGAGGCAGATGAAAGCATTGTTGCGGACATCCGCAAGCGCGCGCGTCTTCTGCGCGATACGGCAGACTGCGCAATTGGATACAACGCAGGTGATCTGGTCCTCCAGGGCCTCGACGCCTTTGAAGCTGAATATGCCAGCCATGTTCAGCGCGGCATCTGCGCTGAGGAATCCGAGCAGACAGTCCCGTGCGTGACCTTGTGCCCGGCTCACGTGAACGTGCCGGCGTACATTTCGCTCGTACAAGAGGGCGACTGCGCGGGCGCCATCAAGATGATCCGCAAGGACAATCCGTTCCCCACGGCTTGCGCGCTCGTGTGCGAGCATCCGTGTGAGGAACACTGCCGTCGCACGTTGGTCGACGCTCCGCTCAACATCCGCGGTATCAAGAAGTATGCCGTCGATACCATCGCAGCTGACCAGGTCGAAACGCCTGCGCGCGCCGAATCAACTGGCAAGCGCGTGGCTGTCATCGGCGGTGGTCCGTCCGGCATGACCTGCGCGTATTTTAGCGCTCTCATGGGTCACGACGTCACGGTGTTCGAAAGCCGCAAGAAGCTTGGTGGCATGATGCGTTACGGCATCCCGGCGTACCGCTTCCCGCGCGAGCGCTTGGACGAGGACATCCGCGCCATTCTGAGCGTGGGTGGCATCGAGGTCAAGTACGAGCATGACGTCAATGACGCGGAGATGAAGCGCATTGCGGAGGAATACGATGCCGTTTACGTCGCCGTTGGTGCGCAAGGAGGCAAGAGCCTCAGGATCGACGGCGTCGATCTGCCGGGCGTCATGAGTGCTGTCGAACTGCTTGAAAAGGCCGGCGATGACGAGCTTCCCGATTTCACCGGCAAAAATGTGGTTGTGATCGGCGGTGGCAACGTTGCCATGGACTGCGCACGTACGAGCGTGCGTGCTGGCGCCAAGGAAGTTGTCGTGGCGTATCGCCGCAGGCTCGAAGACATGACGGCACTTGAAGAGGAAGTTCATGCCGCATTGGCAGAAGGCGTCGAGATGGTCGTTTTGCAGGCGCCTGTGCGAATCGAGGCAAACGAAGAAGGCTCCGTTGGCGCACTCATCTGCCAGCCTCAGCGCATCGGCGCTGTAAAGGGTGGACGTCCGGCTCCGGTTGCCGCGAACAAACCGGAGGTGAGCATCGATGCTGATATCGTGCTCATCGCAGTCGGCCAGGATATCAAGAGCGCTCCGTTTGAGGAGTTCGGCATGAAAGCCGAGCGCACTCATTTCGTTGCAGATGAGTTCTTGCGTGCAGACGGCTTCGAGAACGTTTTTGTCGGCGGAGACTGCCAATGGGGTCCGAAGACCGTCATTATGGCAATTGCCGCTGGTAAGATTGCCGCACGCAACATCGACGAATACTTCGGCTATAACCATGAGATCGATTGCGGTGCCGAGGTTCCGCCCGCGCGTCCGAACGACCGCACGCAGTACGGGCGCGTTGCAGTTCCCGAACGTCCCATCCAGCGCCGCAAGCATGATTTCGAGCATGTCGAACTGCCCATGACAAAGGAAGAGGCGCTTCAAGAATGCGGTCGCTGCCTGCGCTGCGATGTGTTCGGCATAGGCGCACTGACCGGAAGGGGGCTGGAGCAATGGTAAACCTGATCGTCGACGGTAAAGAAATTCAGGCCCGTGAGGGCATGACCCTGCTTGGCGCATGCGGCAAGGCTGGCGCCGACATCCCCACGCTGTGCTGGATGAAGGGCCTCAACGACATCGCATCGTGCCGCGTCTGCCTCGTTGAGTGCGACGGCGAGCTCATCGCATCGTGCAACACGCAGGTTCGCGAGGGCATGGTCGTCAACACCGGCACGCCCCGCGTCGTGGATGCTCGTCGTTCCAATCTCGCGACGCTCATGGAGAATCACCGCTACGAGTGCGGCACTTGCGTTCGCCAGGAGACCTGCGCTCTGCGTACGCTTGCGAGCGAGTTCAACGTCAAGGATGCAGAATTCTATCTGCCCGAGAAGGCTCCGTGGGACGAATCGTTCCCGCTGATTCGCGATGCTTCGAAGTGCATCAAGTGCATGCGCTGCGTGGCCGAATGCGCCAAGGTGCAGCATTGCGCCGTGTGGGAGCACTCCGGTGCTGGCCCGCACATGAACGTGTTCGTGAAGGAAGGCCTCGAAATCGACGCGGCTGGATGCGCTCTTTGTGGTCAGTGCATCACGCATTGCCCGACCGGCGCGCTCACCGCGCGTGACGATGTTGACGTCGTGATGGACGCCATCCTCGACCCCGAGGTCATGACCGTCGTGCAAGTGGCTCCCGCCGTTCGCGCCGCATGGGGCGAAGGCGTGGGCGTTGCCCGCGAGGATGCAACCCCTGGCCGCATGGCTTCGGCTCTGCGCGCTCTTGGGTTCGACAAGGTGTTTGACACCGACTTCGCAGCTGACCTGACGATCATGGAGGAAGGCAGCGAGTTCGTTGAGTTCGTCGGTTCCGACAAGCCTCGTCCGATGTTCACGAGCTGCTGCCCGGGTTGGGTGCGCTTCGTGAAGTTGCATTACCCGCAATTTGTGGCTCAGCTGTCCAGTGCCAAGTCCCCTCATCAGATGATGGGTGCTGTGGTGAAGAACACGCTTGCCGCCGAGATGGAAGCAGCCGGCAAGAAGCGCATGTTCGTCGTGTCGGTCATGCCGTGCGTTGCCAAGAAGTACGAGTGCAGCGTTCCGCAGCTCTCCACCGAAGCAGGCCCCGACGTCGACGCCGTGTTGACGGTGCGCGAGTTCGACCGCATGCTCAACATGTACCGCGTCGACTGCAACGCGCTCGAAGAGACCGAGTTCGACAACCCGCTGGGACTCTCGACAGGTGCCGGTACGATCTTCGGCCGCACGGGTGGCGTTATGGAAGCCGCGCTGCGTTCGGCTGTGTTCCTGATCACGGGCGAGAACCCCGACTTCTCGGCATGCGATACGACCGAGTCGACGCCCGAGAAGCCTTGGGTTGCGAAGCACCTCGAGGTGGCTGGCATTCCGGTCGACATCGCGGTTGCCAGCGGCTTGGGCAACACCGCCAAGCTGCTCGACGCTCTCGAGGCAGGCGAAGCGCGCTTCGATTTCGTCGAGATCATGGCATGCCCTGGTGGTTGCGTAGGTGGCGGCGGACAGCCCATCGAGTTCAACAAGGAACTTGCATGCGAGCGTGCTGCGAATCTCAATTCGCTCGACGCAGGGGACAAGCTGCGCTATTCGCACGAGAACCCGGATGTTCAGAAGTTGTACGAGGATTGGGTTGGCAAGCCGCTGTCCCATACGGCGCACGAGTGGCTGCACACCGATCAGGAGACATGGGATATTTAACGTAACTCCCAGATAACCTGGAATTTTCAGGGATGCCGACGTTTTCCGATATTGCACGTCGGCATCCCACATTAATTAGTGAACGCATGAGCGAACTGATATCGACAACTAATTCAATGGGGGAGCTTGCCACCAAGCTCTGCGAGCTTCGCTGCCTTTCGGTCGACGAGTACGCAAAACTCATCAGCGAGCGTGCCGAGGGAGACGCCAAAGGGTTGGCGGAGTTCGCTTACAAAGAGTGCGAGCGTGTGTATGGGGATGCCGTTTTTTCGCGCGGCCTCATCGAGTTCACGAATTACTGCGCCAACGATTGTCTGTACTGCGGTATCCGCAGGGGAAATGCGGAATGCAATCGCTATCGCTTGACCGATGATCAGATTGCCGCATGCGCTGAGCAGGGCTACGAATTGGGTTTTCGAACGTTCGTGTTGCAGGGGGGCGAAGACCCGCATTCGACTGACGAGTGGCTGTGCCGTATCGTGCGCTCGCTCAAGGAGGCGCACCCTGATTGTGCGGTTACGCTGTCGGTTGGCGAGCGCAGCCGCGAGAGTTATGCGCGGTTGAGAGAAGCTGGGGCGGATCGTTATCTGCTGCGCCACGAGACCGCGTCGCCCGTTCATTACCGCAAGCTGCATCCGCGTTCCATGTCTTACGAAAACCGCATGCGGTGTTTGGGCGACTTGCGTGACTTGGGTTATGCCGTGGGGGTGGGGTTCATGGTGGGATCTCCGTTCCAGACCCCGTCTGACCTGGCTGCTGACTTGAAGTTCATCGAGCAATTCAAACCCGAGATGTGCGGCATCGGACCATTTGTTCCACACCACGCGACTCCGTTTGCCGGCTATGCAGGCGGGACGGTCGAGTTGACCTGTTTTTTGCTTTCAATTATTCGGATTATCCAGCCCAACATATTGCTGCCGGCGACGACGGCGCTGGGAACGATTGATGACGAAGGGCGGGAAAAGGGCATATTGGCCGGCGCGAACGTGGTCATGCCCAACCTGTCGCCCGCCGAAGTGCGGGCTGACTACGAGCTATATGACAACAAGATTTGCACGGGCGACGAGGCGGCCGAATGCGCAGGCTGCTTGGGCGCGCGCATGCTCGCCGTCGGGAGACGACTCGTCGTCGACCGCGGCGATCCGAAGGAGGCTGCCTGATATGGCGCTCTACGACCCGAAATCGCCCTGCGCGGACGAGTTCATCAACCATCAGGAAATAGTGGATACGCTTGCCTATGCCGAGGCCCACAAAGATGACCTCGACCTATGCAGGCGTATTCTCGCGAAGGCGCATCCAAACGTCGCGCCCAAGGAAGAGCATTGCACTTGCATCACCCATCGTGAGGCTGCCGTCTTGCTGATGTGCGACGACCCGGGCATCAATGCGGAGATCAAGCAGTTGGCCAGGCAGATCAAGCTTGCCTATTACGGCAACCGCATCGTCCTGTTCGCACCGCTTTATCTTTCGAACTATTGCGTGAACGGCTGCCTGTACTGCCCGTACCACGCCAAGAATCGCACGATTCCCCGTCGAAAGCTGACGCAGGATGAAATCCGCGCGGAAGTGATTGCGCTTCAGGATATGGGGCACAAACGGCTTGCCATCGAGGCGGGCGAGGACCCGAAGAACAGTCCCATCGAGTACATCCTCGAATCGATGAAGACCATCTATTCCATCAAGCATAAAAACGGTGCGATTCGTCGCGTGAACGTGAACATTGCTGCAACGACGGTCGATGAGTATCGGATGCTGAAGGAAGCAGAGATTGGCACGTACATCCTGTTCCAAGAGACCTATCACAAGGAAAACTACCTCGAGCTGCATCCGACGGGCCCCAAACACGATTACTGCTGGCACACCGAGGCGCATGACCGCGCCATGGAAGCCGGCATCGACGATGTGGGGCTCGGCGTGCTGTTCGGGTTGGACAACTATGCGTACGAGCTCGTGGGCTTGTTGATGCATGCCGAGCATCTCGAGGCGCGGTTCGGCGTTGGGCCGCATACCATCAGCGTGCCGCGCGTGAAGCCGGCTGACGACATCGATCCGACCGATTTCGACAATTCGTTGACCGACGAGCTATTCGAGAAGATCATCGCGCTCATTCGTGTCGCCGTGCCCTACACGGGCATGATCATTTCGACGCGCGAGTCGCAGGCAGTGCGCGAGAAGGCGTTGCAGTACGGCATCTCGCAGATATCGGGCGGATCACGCACGAGCGTCGGCGGTTACGTGGACGAGGAGCGCCCGCACGATACCGAGCAGTTCGACGTGTCGGACCAGCGCACACTCGACGAGGTTATCAACTGGCTCATGGAGAACGGTCATATCCCAAGCTTCTGCACAGCGTGTTATCGCGCTGGCCGAACGGGGGACCGGTTCATGGATTTCTGCAAATCGGGCGAGATACTAAATTATTGTCATCCGAATGCGCTCATGACGCTTGCCGAGTACTTGACCGACTATGCGACGCCGGCGACGGCGGAGCGCGGTTGGCGAATGATTGCCGATGAGGTGACGAAGATTCCCGATGCCCGCCGCAGGGAGATCTGCGCGGCGAACATCGAGGCGATCCGCTCGGGCGACGCGCGCGATTTCAGGTTCTAACAGCGGACTGGAAGGCAGGATTTCCACGGCGATCTGGCCCGATCATTTTCCCCGGGGGAAATTGATTTCGTCTGATCAAGTTCCCCCGGGGAAAATGATTGGCGGTAGGATTTCGAGGGAATCAAGTTCCCCCGGGGAAAACGATTTCCCGCGGGGAAGACGGGAGGAGAGAAGTGGCAGGGTTGAACGAGACGCCTTCGGGCGAGCGGGTTCACATCGGTTTCTTCGGCGTGCGCAACGCAGGCAAGTCGAGCCTCGTGAACGCTGTTACGGGTCAAGATCTTGCTGTCGTGTCGGATACGCCGGGCACGACGACCGACCCGGTGCGCAAGGCCATGGAGCTCTTGCCGGTCGGCCCCGTCCTGATCATCGACACGCCGGGCATCGACGACGAAGGAGAGCTCGGTGACCTACGCGTTCAGAAAGCGCGCCGTGCGCTCGACTTCGTCGACGTAGCCGTGCTCGTCGTCGATTCGACGAGAGGGCTCTCGCCGGTCGACATGGCGCTCATCAACGAATTCCAGAACAGGCGCGTCTCCTATATTATTGTTTCGAGCAAGGCCGATCTGATGCCCGACGCCGTTGACCCAGATTCGGGTCTCGTGGAGCTCGACGAGAGCGGTGTGAAGCGTGCGCGGATCAGGGTTTCTTCAAAAGACAGATGGGGTATTGAGGAGTTGAAGGGCGTTATCGCCTCGCTTGCTTCACAAGTTGAGCGCCAGAACAAGCTCGTTTCCGATCTTCTAGAGCCAGGTGATGTGACCGTTCTCGTCGTTCCGATTGACTCAGCCGCACCGAAGGGGCGCCTCATCCTTCCGCAGCAGCAAGTCATTCGCGACATCGTTGAGGCTGGAGCTCAGGCATGCGTGACGTCGGTCGAGGGGTTACCGACGATGCTAACCGCTTTGACAAGCCCTCCCAGGCTCGTCATCACTGATTCGCAGGTGTTCGGAGCTGTCGCCAAAATCGTGCCTGCTGAGGTTCCGCTCACCTCGTTCTCAATACTCATGGCTCGTTACAAGGGTACGTTGCCCGACCAAATCGACGCAGTTGAGGCACTTGAGAAGCTGGACGATACGAGCTGTGTGCTCATATCGGAAGGTTGCACGCACCATCGCCAGTGCGAAGACATTGGAACGGTGAAGATTCCCCGATGGGTTCGCTCGGTATGCGGCGCAAACCCGCGTTTCGAGTTCACGTCAGGCGGTGAGTTTCCACGCGATCTTTCGCGCTACGATGCGGTCATCCATTGCGGAGGCTGCATGCTCAACGCGCGCGAGATGGAAAGCCGTGCTGGTATAGCGCGGGAACAAGACGTGCCGTTCACGAACTACGGTATGGCCATTGCAAAGGCGAACGGCGTGTTCGACAGGGCTATAGCGTCGATTACATCCTAAAGGTGGATGACATAGACGATTGGGCAATGCATCCCGGAATGTGATGGGGACAACGATGCGCGCTTATGTCGCAACTAGGCGCTAACGCCTGAGCAAGAACGAAATGCGCAGATACGAACGCTCAGCTGGATTGGAAAGATCGCAACCGGTGATTTCCTGGATGCGATGCACTCGGTACACGAGCGAATTGCGGTGCAGGAACAGCAGCCTACCGCACTTCTGGGCGTTGCAGTCGTTCTCCAAATAGACCCTCAGCGTGCGCAGCAAATCGGTTTGGTTCTCGCGATCGTAGCGTTCGATGATGTCGAGTGCGGGATGCAGCAAGCTGTCGATTTCGCAGTTCTCGCGGATGGTGCCGACCAGCATATCCAGCGCAGCGTCAACTGAACGACCAGCTGTATACGTCTGGGCATTTTCATCTGTGACTTGGATGTGTTCGACTTGCACTTTCCGGACCGCTTTCCGCGCTTATGGCAGTGAGGCACCTGTCAAACTTGTTACTTTTCTTTGGTAATAAAATTATTTTATATAACGACTACAGAGATGTAAACAGGTAGTTGTGAGGATAATTTAAACAGCGATAACTTTGTCATTTTGCACAACCTTAGGATTTTCCTAATCGTTTCACCCAAAAAGGCAGCAGAGACCTTGTGAGAAGAATATAATTGCCCTACACATGGGCTTCCGCTCGTGCATTTGTTGCTGGTTTTATGGTCGTTAGTCCAGAGCAACGAATGCCGAGCCTCGGGGTCCGTTGATAACTGCATAGGGGACAGTCGTCGTACCGTGGAAGCGGACGCGCTGGGGGAATCGGGTGCGAATCCCGAGCAAGGGCCATTACTGTGAGGCGCAAGCTGCAGCCAGAATGCCCAGCCTGTCTTGTTGAATGCACATACTATGAACCCTGGTGGTGTGTGTTCGCTGCTGAGGAGCGGGCCCTGCCCAAGTGCTCCTCACGTCTCTTCCCAATAACGATTGTCGCCTAAGTAAACGTGCGAATGCGTTTCGCGTCGCACGAACGATTGTTTCGTTGCAAGGGGGAGAGGGTATGAAAACCATTGTGAAACTATTTGCTTGTGCATGCGCTTTCGCGCTTGCGCTCGTCCTTGCCGGCTGCTCGTCGAGCGGCTCGGCGTCTTCTTCAGCCGCTTCGGCAAGCGCCTCTGCAAGTGCGGCGTCTGCTTCTGCTAGCGCGGAAAGCGCTTCTGCGGCAGCTGCCAGCACGCTTGAAGACGGAACCTACGAAGCCGTGTTCAGCACCGACAGCAGCATGTTCCACGTTAACGAAGCTGATGAAGGCAAAGGCGTGCTGACCGTAGAGAACGGCAAAATGACCATCCACGTGCGTCTTGCTTCCAAGAAGATCGTCAACGTTTATGCCGGGTTGGCAAAAGATGCCGAAACC
The DNA here is from genome assembly GCA_902779135.1 of uncultured Coriobacteriaceae bacterium. Lineage (GTDB taxonomy): Bacteria > Actinomycetota > Coriobacteriia > Coriobacteriales > Eggerthellaceae > UBA9715. The sequence continues at coordinate 13,627 of CACZAR010000009.1, forward strand.
GACGCAGCAAATGTTATCCAGCCGACAACAGACACGGTTACCTATAGTGATGGAGACACAAAGGAGGTGTATGGATTCGATATCCCGGTGCCGGCGCTCGATGAAGAGTTCGATGTTGCGATTCTCGGCGAGAAGGGCACTTGGTACGATCACAAGGTTTCCGTTTCCAATCCGGTAGCAATCGAAAAAAGCGAATAAACAACTGAGGGAAGGAAAACAATGAAGTACGTAAAGTACATCGCCGTGCTTGCTCTTGCAGCATGCATGGCCCTCGTAATCGCGGGCTGCTCGTCGGGCAGCGCATCGTCCGCATCCGCTAGCGCTTCGGCCAGCTCGGCCAGCGCCTCTGCCAGCGCTTCTTCAAGCGCATCGGCCAGCGCCGACGCTGCTGCAGCCGCTGCAGTTGACGAGCTCATCGCCAAGATCCAGGTCCAGGAGCGCACCGCCACGACTGACGCTGACTGCAAGGCCGCCAAGGATGCTTGGGATGCTCTGACCGACGCCCAGAAGGAACTCGTCGAGGAGGGCGACTACTTCGGTCGCGACACGGGTGATGCCTCCAAGGACGACCCGCTGGCTGCTAAGCCCGACAAGGAGAACGAGATTCTCGTCGTGAGCTTTGGCACCTCGTTCAATGACAACCGCGTTGCCACCATCGGCGGTGTTGAGAAGGCTATCGCCGCGGCGTTCCCCGAGTGGTCCGTCCGTCGCGCCTTCACCGCCCAGATTATCATCAATCATATTGCCGCCCGTGATGGCGAGCAGATCAACAACATGCAGCAGGCTCTCGACCTCGCCAAGGAAGCTGGCGTGAAGAACCTCGTCATCGCCCCGACGCATCTTATGCACGGCGCTGAGTACGACGAGCTGGTCGCTGCTCTCGAGCCCTACAAGGCCGACATCAACATCGTCGTTGCCGAGCCGCTGCTCGGCGAGGTGGGCGCTGACGCCACCGTCATCAACGACGACAAGAAGGCCGTTGCCGAGGCCGTCGTGGCCGCCGCTGCTGTGCCCGAGGATCAGGCTCTGGTGCTCATGGGCCATGGCACTTCGCATGAGGCCAACGTCACCTACAACCAGATGCAGACTGTGATGGACGAGCTTGGCTACAAGAACGTCTTCATCGGCACCGTTGAGGGCGAGCCCGAGGACACCGAGTGCTCCGTCGTCATCGACAAGGTCAAGGATGCTGGCTTCAAGAACGTCGTCCTGCGTCCGCTGATGGTCGTCGCTGGCGACCATGCCAACAACGACATGGCCGACCCCGAGGATCCCGAGTCCTGGTTCAGCCAGTTCACGGCTGCTGGTGCTTTCGACAAGGTCGACTGCCAGATCAACGGCTTGGGCGAGATTCCTGCCGTTCAGGCTATCTATGTCGCGCATGTGAAAGCGGTTGTGGACCAGATCGCATAAACTGCGTCCCTCCCTTTCCCGGCGGGGCGGGAGCCACACGGTTCTCGCCCCGCTCTTTTCCTCAATCGTTTTCCCCGTGGGAAAATGATTGGGGGATAGTCGAAATGCTTTCCCCGCGGGAAACTGATTTCCTGCGGGGAAGCGATTCGGATTATGATTTGCTTACAGGGCGATGGCCTCTCCAAGCGCGCATGTTGGGCGCTCTTGGAGAGGCGGATTCGCATAGTGGGGGTTGTCATGAGGAAACTCGCAATTATCATCTGCGCCGTGCTAATGGCTGGAGCTATGGCGCTTTGCACTGGATGTGGAGCGACGGGCGTCGGCGCGACTGGCTCGTCAGGCGCAAGCAGTGCGGCGAGCGCTGCTGCCAGCGGCGTTCTTGCCGATGGTGAGTACGACATCGACGTCTCGCTCGAGGGAGGAAGCGGGCGCGCTTCCATCGAGAGCCCTGCGAAGCTTGCCGTGGAAAATGGCAAGATGACGTTGACCGTCGTTTGGTCGAGTTCGAACTACGATCTGATGGTTGTCGATGGCGTCGAATACAAGCCCGTCAACACTGAGGGCAACTCGACGTTCGAGATTCCGGTTACATCAATCGACGAAGATCTGCCGTTCCAGGCTGAGACCACGGCCATGAGTACGCCTCACATGATCGACTACGTGTTGAAGTTCGAGGCGGGCGAGGAATTCGAGGCCGCTGCGACGGTTCAAGTCGCCAACTTCCACAACGCCGATCTGGGCAACGGCTGGCAGCCGGCTGATTCCATGAAGCTGCAATATGCCAAGTGCTTTACCGTCGACTACTACGATGGAGGCTACAAGCTGTTCTGCCTGTCCGATGGCGCGCGTTATTTGACTGTGCCCGAGGGCGCTGAGGCTCCAAGCGGCATCGATGACGACATCGTCATCATTCAGCAGCCGCTCGGTGACGTGTACCTCGTTGCATCCGATACCATGTGCCTTTTCGATGCGCTCAACGCGCTCGACCGCATCACCGTGTCAGGCATTTCAAGGGAAAACTGGTACATTCCTTCAGCTGTTGCAGCCATGGAGTCTGGTTCGATGGTCTATGGTGGAAAGTACAGTGCTCCTGATTACGAGCTTCTGCTTGGCAAGGGCGTGCGCCTGGCCATCGAGTCGACGATGATCAATCACACACCTGATGTGCGTGAGAAGCTCATCGAGCTGGGCATTCCCGTATTCACCGAAATGTCGAGCTATGAATCCGAACCGCTCGGGCGCACGGAGTGGGTCAAGTGCTACGGTGCCCTCCTCGACATGGAGGATGAGGCTCAAACGTTGTTCGACGAGCAGATTGAACAGGTCAAGTCAATCGAGTCGGTTGACACAGGCAAGACCGTTGCGTTCTTCTACATCAATTCGAATGGCGCTGCCATCGTGCGCAAGCCGGGCGACTACGTGACCAAGATGATTGATCAGGCTGGTGGCGACTACATCTTCAGCGAGCTGGACGAAGCGAACGACTCGATGTCGAGCGTCACTCTCGAGATGGAGCGCTTCTACGCTATTGCGAAGGATGCCGATATCATCATCTACAACGCTTCGATTGACAGCAGCGTCGACAGCGTCGATGCGCTTTTGCGCAAGAACGCGCTGCTCAACGATTTCGCTGCTGTGAAGAATGGGGAAGTGTGGACGACCGACCAGAACATGTACCAGCAGATGATGCAGACTGGTCGCATCATTGCAGACTTCAACACCATCGTCACGGGTTCAGGTGCTGAAACGACGTACGTGCACAAACTGGCATAGCAATTTCAAATCAAACACCCGCGGGGAACATGCGCAACAGGTTTCCCCGCGGGAAATCGATTTCCTGCGGGGAGCGTTTGGCAAGGAAGGTACATGCAACGACAAAATGAAATTGACGAGGCGTTCGGGCGCAGCGTACGGCATAGGCGCGTGACCATCGTGTTTTCAACGTTGGCCGTGCTGCTCGTGTTGCTCGGTGGCCTCAACCTCTGCATCGGCAGCTTGAACGTGCCGCTGTCGGAATTGCTGCCGATTCTGACGGGTCAAGGTGTCGAAAGCACGAATTACCAAGTCATTTGGAATATCCGCCTACCGCGTCTGATTGCGGCAGCCGTGCTGGGCGGCGCGCTTGCGCTTGCGGGCTTCTTGCTGCAGACGTTCTTCAACAACCCCATCGCCGGCCCGTTCATCCTGGGTATCAGTTCGGGTGCCAAGCTCGTCGTTGCCCTCGTGATGATCGTCGTTGTCGGCGGGTCGGGCGTCATGACGAGCGGCATGATGATTGTGTCAGCGTTTGTGGGCTCGCTCATTGCCATGTTGTTCGTGTTGCTCGTGTCGCGGCGTATCAACTCGATGTCTATGCTCATCGTGGCCGGCGTCATGATCGGCTACATCTGCTCGGCAGCGACCGACTTCCTCATCACGTTCGCGTCGGACGCCAACATCGTGAACCTCAAGAACTGGTCGCTCGGCAGCTTCTCGGGTTCCAACTGGAACGACGTAGGCATCATGGTCGTGGTCGTCATCTTGGCTAGCGCCGCGGTGTTCTGCTTGTCAAAGCCGATCAGCGCGTTCCAACTTGGCGAGCAATATGCGCGCTCCATGGGTGTCAACATCCGCGCGTTCCGTATCGCGCTCATTGTGCTGTCGAGCTTGCTTGCGGCTACCGTCACGGCGTTCGCTGGCCCCATCAGTTTCGTCGGCATCGCTGTACCGCACATCATCAAACGTGCACTCGGCACGTCCAAACCGCTCGTCGTCATTCCCGGAGCGTTTTTCGGCGGGGCGATTTTCTGCTTGTTCTGCGACCTGATTGCACGGTCGGTGTTCGCACCGACCGAAGTGTCGATTTCGGCCGTCACGGCCATCTTCGGTGCGCCGATTGTCATCAGCATCCTACTCAAGCGTGAGAAAGCGAGGCGCTGATGGACAAGCCGGTTTACTTGGAAACAAAGGACCTTGTCGTCGGGTACGACAACGTTCCGCTGCTCACAGGCGTCAACATCCAGCTGCATGCCGGCGAGATCATGACGCTTATCGGTCCGAACGGTGCAGGCAAGTCGACCATCCTGAAAAGCATCGTCGGTTATCTCGAGTCGCTTGGCGGCGCGGTGTACATTTCGGGAAGGCCCGTCAAAGAGCTTACCGCTCACGAGCTCTCGCTCGAGCTGTCGGTCATGCTGACCGAGCGCATGCGCACCGAGCTGCTCACGTGCGCTGACATCGTCGAAACGGGCCGCTTCCCCTACACGGGGCGTCTTGGCATCCTTTCGGATGAGGACCGCGTGAAAGTGCGCGAGGCCATGGACATGGTGCACGTGTGGGATCTGCGCGACCGCGACTTCATGCAGATTTCAGACGGCCAGCGCCAGCGCATCATGCTCGCACGCGCCATCGCGCAGGAGCCGCGCATCATCATGCTCGACGAGCCGACGAACTACCTCGATATCCACTACCAAATCGAGTTGTTGAACGTGCTGCGTCGTCTCGTGCACACGCGTGACGTAGCCGTCATCATGTCGTTGCATGAACTGCCGCTCGCACGCAAGGTCAGCAACTACGTCATGTGCATCAAGGGCGACGGCGTAGTGGCGGCAGGTTCTCCTGAGGAGATTTTCACGCCAGCGATCATCGATGAGTTGTACGACCTCGAGCCGGGCACGTTCGATCCCGTCAGCGGCAACATCGAGCTTGAAGAGCTGTAAAACCGGGTTTCGCGTTCGATATAGCGTCTCATCGAGATTGGCGGAATCGTGCTTCCGCAAGCGGCTCTTCTAATCCGGGCATCCTTCGAATGTGAACACCGAATCTGCAAGCTTTCTGATGTAGGGATCGCTCGGGTTCTCGAGTAATTCGTCAGTGGCTCCGAAGCCGACAACCTCGCCTCGGTGCATGACAATGACCCGGTCGGAGACTTTTCTGGCAACGGAGAGGTCGTGCGTGATGAAGAGGACTGAAAAGCCGTGTTCCTCCTTCATGCGTACCAGCAGGTCGAGGATTTGGTTTTGGATGGGAACGTCAAGTGCCGAGACGATTTCGTCTGCAATCAAAAGTTTCGGATCGACGAGAAGGGCTCGTGCAATGGAAAGGCGCTGCAATTGGCCGCCCGAGAACTGGCGGGGTTTCTTCACGAGGCACGATTCGTCAAGGCCGCATTCCTGAAGCATCCCGGAGATTCTGCGCGTTCGCTCTTCCTTTGATAATTCCGGATGCCACAGCTTCAGTGGTTCTTCCAGCAACGATCCCACGCGTCTGCTGGGATCGAGGCAATCGAACGGGTTTTGGTAGACCATTTGGATGTATTGACGAAGTGGGCGGAATCTCCGCTCGTTCAGGCCCTGCATTTCGCATCCATTGAGGGTTATGGTGCCTGCTGTCGGTCGGGTGAGGTGCATGATCATGCGTGCGAGCGTCGTCTTTCCGCAGCCCGATTCGCCGAGCAAGCACACAATCTCACCTTGTCGCACATCGAGGCTGACGTTCGAGACCGCTTCGAAGGTGTCGGCTCGCTTGAACGGGCTTCCAGCTTTTCGGTACTCTTTTACAAGTCCGCGCACTTCGAGGACGACGGAGCTGTTCGATGGTGTCGTCGTTTGAGTTGCGATGTCGCTCATGACATCCCTCCCGACGTCTTCCCCATAACGTTCAGAGTCTCGCGAACAATCGCTTTCGTGTACGATTCGCGAGCGCGGAAGAACAGGTCGTCTGCGCGCCCTTGCTCGATGATGACCCCGTCCTTCATGACCATGAGGTTGTCGCACAAGTGTTGGAGTATTCCCAGATTATGGCTGACGTACAGCAGCGTCTTACCGCCCTTGTCGCATATGTATTCGATGTAGTCGACCACGCTGCGTTGCGAAATGGAATCGAGGGACGTCGTCGGTTCGTCGGCGACGATGATCCCGTTTCTGACAGAAGGCTCGTACGCGCCCGCCTTGCTTTGCGATTCGAGTGCCATGGCGATGGCGATTCTCTGGCGCATGCCGCCGGAAAGCTGATGCGGGTAACTGCCGAGCGTTCCCATTCCTCCCGGAATGGCGAACGTGTCCATGCGCTCCAGGAGATGCTCTTCGCATTCCTCGTCGGTGATCCCCGGATGATGGAGCTTTGCCGTAGCGGCCCATTGCTTGCGGATGCGTTCGTTGGGGTTGAGCGCATGGATCGAATCCTGGAATATGAAGGCAACCCGCTTCGAGACGAACTCGTGTCGTTTGGCGTATGGGATGTCGAACAGGTTCTGCCACGATCCGTCCTTCAGCCTGTAAAGGATGGCGCCTTCCGTCCGCGTGCTCCCGTTCGGCAAGAGTGCGGCGACGGTGTGCATCATCATGCTTTTTCCAGCGCCCGATTCGCCGGCGATGCCCCAACGCTCGCCGTCTTTGATGCTGAACGATGCGTTATGGAGAATCTGGATTTCATCCGCGCCCTTCTTGATCCAGAGCGACAGGTTCTCGACGCGCAGGATTTCGTTGCGGGCCGTGGTAGCGTCGATGATTGCGGTGTTGTCAGTGGTGCGATCAGTCATAAATCGTGAGTTCCTCCTGATTCACCTTCCCATCGTCGAATGCATAGTGGAAGAACAGCGCCAGCAAGCAAATGGCCGCCATCGGGATGAGCACCAGCTCGGGGTTGGTAATCATGTAGATCCGATAGTCGTAGAGCAGCGTTCCCCAATCGGGATTGGTCGTGTCGACGCCGAGCCCGATGAATGCGAGGCCTGCGTATTGGAGCACGACCGAGCTTGCGTTGTTTCCCATGTACACGACGAGCTGACGCGCAATGTTTGGCAGGATGTGGCCGAACATGATGCGGGGGCTGCGAGCTCCCAGGCTTGTTTCCGCGTTGATGTAATCGTGCTCCTTCACCTCTGCGGCAAGGCCGTACGACAGGTTTATGTACTGCCCCATGTTGCCGATCCCGAACACGACGCCGGCCATGACCGACGAGAATCCGAAAAGCCCCGAAAACACGAGTGCGACTACGAGTGAGGGGACGACTGTCACGAAATCGGCTATGAACTGTATTACCACTTGCAAGATGCCGCCTCGGTATGCGGCGAGCATGCCGAGAAGCGATCCGCCGACGAACGAGAGGACGGTGGCGATGAGCACCACGAGCAAAGTGCGCTGCCCGCCGACGACCATGAGCGCGAACAGGTCGCGTCCGAGATTGTCGGTTCCGAGCCAATGTTCGGGCGAAACCCCTTGGAAAACGCTCGTGAGGTCTGTGAGCTTCACGTTTGCGTGGGGTACGACGAGCAGGAACACGACGAATGCCGCGAACAACAGCCATATGATGACTTTACTCTTCATGGTCGCCCCTTGCGTTCAGTAGTTGAAGGACCACGTTCAAGATGACGTGCACCACGAACATCCAGACGACGACCACAAGAATATAGGTTTGCAGCACCGTGTAGTCACGGCTGCCCAGGCTGTTCACCAGCATCGTCGACAATCCGGGGATGGCGAATGCGAACTCGAGAACCGTGCTTCCGCCGAACACGCCGGCAAATCGTGCGATCATCGCCGATATCAGGCTCGACAGAACGGGCTTGTACGCGTGGCGTCGGAGGACATGCTCTTTGGAAAAGCCACGGGAAATGGCGAACTTCACGTAGCTCGTCTTCATCTGCTCGCGAAACGCCGACCGCACGACGCGCGAAAGCGTTCCAGCGCAGTAGATGGCCGTAATCACTATTGCGGCGCCGAGCGCGAAGATGCCGTCGCCTGTGAAAAACGCCACCATCTTCAGGCGCACGCCGAGCGCGTAGATCAAAAGTATGGCGATGATGAATTGGGGAACGCACTGGGCGAACACGGTGAGCACCGAGCTGAAGCGATCGGCGAGGCCGTTGCGATGAAGGGCGGCACGGTATCCCAGGAAAAACGCAGCTATTCCTCCAAGGATGATGCCTGCAAATCCGATGGAGAACGAATAGGGCATCTTCGTGAGGAACTTGTCGCGGATGTTCTCTCCGGATATGAGCGACACCCCCCAATCTTCCGTGAAGAACCCGGTGATCCATGTGAAGTACTGGACAATCAAGGGTTCGTCGAGCCCCATCTTCGCCGTGAGATATGCGATGTTCTCTTCGGTGCGGGGCAGGTGATAGGCATCGAGCCATTTCTCGACAGGCGTCGTGGGCATCATGCGTACGATGACGAACACCAGGATCGAGGCAAGGATGAATATGGCAATCCATTTCGCTATGAACACGAGCGCTTTTCGCATGCCATTCCTTTTGTGCTAGCAGGGAAGGGGGCGCAGCGGAAAGGAAGCGCCGCGCCCCCAAAGGGAAGGGTTGCGCAGATTACAAGCCGAGCTGTGCGTTCACGACGTAGTAGTCGCCGCAATACGGTTCGTAATCGGACACACGGTCGGAAAGAGCCACATGCCACTGGGGATCGACCAAGTAGATGATCGGCAGATCCTCGGCGACGATGGCCTGGATGTCCTTGGACAGCTTGTCACGGTCGGCGCCGGGCTCGGTCTTGCCCATTTGATCGAGCAGATCGTTGATCTCGCTGTTCTCGTAGTTAGCGTAGTTCCTGCTGCCACCGGGTGCCAATGCCATGTTCAGGAAGGCGGACGGCTCGCCGGACGGTGCCGTATGCTGGGCGTACAGCACGACGTCGTATGCTCCGCCTTCGAGCACGGTGTTGATGTCATCGACGACTTCGGTGGAGCACTCGATGCCGGCCTCGGTCAGTTCGCTCGAGGCGAGCTGCATGAGGATAGGCAGGTCGGCGCGGGCCGAGTACGTGGTGAGCTTCACCTGCAGCGGTTGGCCGTCCTTCTCGTAAATGCCCTTGTCGTTCTTGGTGTAACCGGCTGCTTCGAGCAGGCTCGCTGCTGCATCGACGTCGGTCTTTTCCTGAACGTCGCCTGCGAACGAGTAGTAATGGGCGAAGATGCCGCTGGCAACGGAGCCGCCGTTGAGCGCTGTCACCATGTCATCGCGGTTGATAATCATGTTCACGGCCTGGCGCACGTTCTCATCGGCCATCGGCCCGGATGCCACGTTCGCAAATGCGAAGTACTGGTAGCCAGCGTCGAATGCTTTGACTGTGAAGCCTTCGGCTTCGAGCGTTTTGGCAACTTCAGGCGTGAGGCCGAACATGATGTCGATCTCGCCACTTTGGAATGCCTGCTGCATGGTTGCTGCGTCTTTGAAGACCTTCAGCAAAACATTGGGGCGATTGGCAGCTTTATCGTCGTAATACGGATTGGGCTCGAGTGCGATCGAGACATCGGAGTCGAGTTCCTTGACCATGTAGGGACCCGTGTAAATGAAGTTGTCACCGTCCTGCTTGAACACGACGTTGCACCATTCGCAAAGCAGCGATTGCATCACGGGGGTGGGCTTGGTCGTCACGATTTCAAGCGTGTCGTCGTCAACGACGGTGAAGGTCACGACGCCCGCCGTGCCGTTCGTCATCTCGTTGTTCTTCTGCAGGTAGTTCAAGCAGCCGGCGAGTGCTTGAGCGTCGCAGTCGGTTCCATCGCTGAACTTCACCTGGTTGGTGAGCTTCGCCTCCCAAGTCAGGTCGTCTTTGCGGGTCAAATCGCTGACAAAGCGCGATACGAGGTTGCCCTGAGCGTCCTGCATGTAGACGCCTTCGCTGATGCCGTGCGCAGTGAGGTCCCACGCGCTGTCGACGGGATTGAGGTTACCGGCGATGAAGCTGCAGCCGATAACGATGGAATCATCGGCTTGCGCAGAACTCGCCGCGGAGCCCGATGCCGATGCTTGGCTGCCTGAAGTGCTGCTGCTTGACGAAGACGAGCTGCTGCAACCTACGAACAATGCGAGAGCCGCCAGCATACCGACGAGTGCCAGTGCAAGAAGCTTTCTACTAGCTTTCATGTTTCAATTCCTCCCAAAAACGAGCGTTATTGCATGGGCGTGCAAACGTAGGCAGCATAAGCCGCATACATTTGCAAAAATGGTCATGGTTTCCGGCTGGTTCCTCCTCTCGCGAACGGTTCCGCCTCGTCGAGAGAAGGCTTTGGGCACGTCGATACGCCCATCCAACGATGAACATATCGTTTGCGTCGTTGACCGAGTCCTCGCGGCTAGACGTCGTTCATGCGCAGCAGGTCTCCTGGCTGATGGGTCGTGCGAGGTGCTCGTCCTTCCCAGGAAGCCGAGCCCCAGTGGATGCTGGGCACCTAATCCCAATCACAGTTGCGGGACAGCGCGGGATTCTCACCCGCTTCCCTATTCTCCCTGGCAATTCGTGTCGAATTCCAGGGCACTGCACATAGTTGACAGTATACAGCTGCTTAACATGGTTGTTGGCGAGAAGCGCATTGAACGATGCCGTTGGTTGCTGGAAAACTAACCCCTCAGATACGCAGAAGAAACGGGGAACTCGAAGTACGTGTCGGGGTAGGGTTCGTCCTTCAGCGTGAAGTGCCACCATTCGCAGAAGATCGGTTCGAAGCCGTTGCGCAGCATTGCGTCGCGTAGGAACATCCTGTTCACGTACTGCTCATCGGTGATGCCGCGGTAATCGGGGTGCGACTTTTCGCTGAACAGGTCGAAGGGGCTGCCCATGTCGACCTCTTTGCCAGTGGCCATGTCGAGCAACGTCAAATCGACGGTGCTTCCCCTACTGTGGCTTGACTGCTTGGCGATGTAGCCGCGTCTGAAGAGTTCGGCCTTCTCGAGGTCGGGATAGAAGAACGGTTTCATGCGCAAGTCCAAATCGTCGGCGCTCCATTGAACGAACTGCTTCACTGCGGTCGTTGGACGGTAAGCATCGAAGACTTTCAGACGGAAGCCTTGCGAGGCGAGTTCGCCGCTGACGGACTGGAGCGCGCGAGCGGCTTCCTTGGTCACGATGGCGCAGGGCTCCTCGTAACCGATGATGCGCTCGCCGATGAAGTTGTACGTCGAGTAGTAGCGGATTTCCTGGATGATGCTCGGCACGAAGTCGGCGAGCACTACAAACCCAGAAGCGTCATTCGTCACGATTTCCTTGTAATCGGGCTCCATTGCTCCCGTCCTTCTGTTTCAAACTCTGCAAATCATGTCAGGTTCCATGATAGTTTGTCCGCCTGTGGAATAGCCGCATTTTCATAGGCGAATCAAACTCCCGCGGGGAAGTCGGTTGCAATCAAACTCCCCGGGGGAAGTCGGTAGCGATCAAACTCCCGCGGGGAACATGATTGGCCGCAAGGCGATCAAGCTCCCGCGGGGAAAACGATCAAACTCCCCGGGGGAAATCGGTTTCCCCGGGGGAAAGTGATTGGGGAAAGAGATTCGCGATCAAACTCCCGCGGGGAAAATGGTTTGGGAAAATGGTTTACGCATCAAGCTCCCGCGGGGAAATGGTTTTTGGTCCAGTTGTCGATTGGCGTATCATGGTGATAGCTGTGTGAAAACCAGTGTCGTGTGCGCGAATCGCGGAGCGTTAGGACACATATGGATAATTCAATGCTCAAGTACTTCAAGACCATCGGCGAGATCCAGGGCACGATCGCCAACGCGACGACGCTCGAGGAGGCGCTGCAGGGCGGGCTCAAGGTCATCGTCGAGAGCGCAGGGGCCGCCGGCGGCGCCATCTGGTACGCCGACAAGGCCGGCGACGGCGCGCTTCACCCCTACTTCTGGATCGGGCCGGTCGACCTGACCCGCAGGTCGCACGCGCCGGGAGACGGCTCGGTGGGGCGCGTCTTCGAGTCGCAGAGGGCCGAGCGCCTCTTCGAGTTCGACGCGACCCAGGACGTCGAGACCGCCATCGACTTCATGGGCATGCCCGTGACCTCGATGGTGTGCGTGCCCTTCTCCAGCCAGACCGAGGACCTCGGCGTCGTCCAGTTCGTCAACAGGGCAGACGGCGGCTCGTTCACCGACGAGGACGCCGACGTCATGGAGATCATGGCGATGATGGCGGCGATCGCCGTCGAGGAGAACGAGGAGCTGGCCGCGCCCTGGCAGCCCGGCGAGGTCGTCATGGAGCTGCGCGACATCACCCGCGAGTTCCAGAACGGCGAGACCGTGACCAAGGTGCTCAAGGGCGTCAACCTCGACGTGTACGAGGGCGAGTTCCTGGCGCTTTTGGGCGAGTCGGGCTGCGGCAAGTCGACGCTTCTCAACATCGTCGGCGGCATGGACTCGGCGACCTCGGGCACCTTCACCTACCTGGGGCGGGACCTGAGCAGCGCCTCCCAGGACGAGCTCACCGAGTTCCGCCGCGCCAACATCGGCTTCATCTTCCAGAGCTACAACCTCATGCCGAACCTCACGGCGGTCCAGAACCTAGACCTCATAGGCGAGCTGGTCGACGAGCCCATGGACGCCGACGAGGCGCTCGAGGTGGTCAAGCTCTCCGACAGGAAGAAGAGCTACCCGAGCCAGCTCTCCGGCGGCCAGCAGCAGCGCGTCTCGATCGCGCGCGCCCTCGTGAAGAACCCGAAGGTGATCCTCGCCGACGAGCCCACCGCGGCGCTCGACTACGCCACCTCGATCGAGGTGCTCCAGGCCCTCGAGGAGGTCGTGCGGGGCGGCACCACCATGGTGATGGTCACCCACAACGAGGAGATCACCCGCATGGCCGACCGCGTCGTGCGCATGCGCGACGGGCGCATGCACGAGGTCACGGTCAACCGCCACCCGGCGCACGCGACCGACCTGGTCTGGTAGGTGACGCACGTGAAGCCGACCCAGGTAAAGGAGCTCTTCGCGAACATCAGGAAGACGTTCGTGTCGTTCTTCAGCATCCTGATGTTCGTGGCGCTGGGCGTAGGGATCTTCCTCGGCATCAGCTGGGCGGGCCCCGCGCTTCAGAACGCCGCAGATAACGAGTTCGACAAAGGGTCGCTGCACCATTTCCAAATTCAATACCCCTATGGATTGACCGATGATGACCTGACGAAGCTTGCCAAGGTCGAAGGGGTGTCCGACATCGAGCCAACCCGGCAGTCTTTTCAAACTGCCACCATCCTCGGCGTTGAGAGAACGGTCAAGGTGCAGACCCTGACCGAGCGCATCGACGTTCCCGACGTGATCGAAGGCGAGCTTCCTTCGAGTCCAAACGAAATCGCCTTGAACGAAGTTGCGGCAATTAATGTTGGTTGCAATGTTGGCGATACCATCACGTTCATAGAAGACGGAAACGCTGGCGGCGATGATGACCCCTCGGCATTGCTGGCACAGCCAGCAGACACTGCAGTCGGCGAATCCGAGGGTGCGGGAACGGTTGACAAGGATGGTATGAAGTACCTGAACGGGTCGACCTACAAGGTCACGGCCCTCGTCAAGAGTCCCGAGTACGTGGCCAGGGCGTCTGCGACGTACGGTCTTTCCACCTCGCCGACAGGTTCAATCGACCTGTTGGCGTGGGTGCCCGCAGAAGCGTTCGACGCTTCGGCATTCCAAAACGGATATCCGGTGGTCGATGTGGTTTGCAACAGCCTGACTGGCTTGGCAACCTTCAGCGACAACTACAAGAAGGCATCTTCCGAACTGGAGCAGGGCATCACCGATGTAGCAACTGATTTGGCAAACGCGCGATTCGAGGATTTGCATGGTCAGGCGGGAAAGAAAATCGACGATGCTCAACAGCAGCTCGACGAGGGAAAGCAGAAGATCGCCGATGGCGAACAACAGCTCGCAGACGGTCGCGCCGAGCTCGAGTCCAAGAAGGCCGAAGGCGAGGCGAAACTCGCAGAGGGCTATCAAACGCTCATGTACTACGAGGGCTTGAAGAAAGAAGGCGAAGCGAAGCTTGCGGAAGGTCGCGCGACAATCGCACAAGCCGAAGGGCTGCTCGCCGAAGCCGATAAGGCAAAAGCAGAGATTTCGAAAATCTCATCCGATGCGAGCGATTTCAAGAAAGACCAAGATGCCAAGCTTGCTGAAAAGAAGATCACTCAAGAGGAATACGATGCAAACCTTGATGCTTATGGATCTGATGTTACGGACGACCTGAAAGAATACGCTGATAAAGTAGGGATTCCCGTTCCCGTAATCGACCATACCAATTTCAACGAAGCGCTTGAAGTGGCAAACGAGATAACAGCCCACTTCGAGGAATTCCCCGTGACGTTCCAGGGCGAGACCATGACGCTTGCTCAAGCGAGGGTGCGGCTCGCCGAGGGGCGCCAGCAGCTCGCCGATGCTGAAGCGCAGTACAACGAGGCGGTTCCCAAGCTCAACGCTGGTTGGGCCCAGTACTACGCAGGATGGGACGAGCTGAATCGGCTCGTCGCGGAAGGCGAGCAGAAGCTTGCCGATGGCGAGGCGGAGCTTGCCGAAGCCAAGGAGAAGGTGGCTGAGAACGAGCCGAAACTCGAAAAGGCCAAGCAGCGCTTCGCTTCCATGAAGCAGAGCAGGTGCGCTGTAATGTCTCGTTCCTACAATACGGGGGCGGCTCAAGTTTCCATGTTCAGCGACATCACCTCGAACCTCAGCTTCTCGATGGCGGCCCTGTTCATCATCGTGGGCCTGCTCGTCTCCTACTTTGCCGTCAGCCGTATCGTCCACGAGCAGATCACGCAAATCGGCACCAAGAAGGCGCTCGGTTTGCGTTCGCGCGAGATCACGACAAGCTTCCTGGCATACTCCGCTATCGCGGTCGTCGCCGGTGCCATCGTCGGTACTATCATGGGCATCTTGTTGGTTGAGGGAATCATCGGTCGAGTATTCAGCGGCATGTTCGCATTCGGTGGGTATCCGCCGTATTTCGGGGTGCCACTGTTCTTCGTGGTTGTACTGCTCGAACTGGTGCTCGTGCTTGGCGCCACATATCTGGCTTGTCGCAGGATCTTGAAGGAGCACGCGGTCGAGCTGCTAAAAGGCGAGAAGCCGCCCGAGGGCAAGACACGTTTCTACGAGAAGTGGGATCTGTGGGATGGTTTGCCGCTGTTCATCCAAACCATCGTGAACAATTGCATGAACGACAGGCGCCGCGTGCTGAGCACGATTGTGGGCGTGGCGGGGTGCACGGCGCTCATTGTGACTGCCATCACGCTGAACGACAATGTAACGAAGAGCTACGATCGTCACTACGAGACCGTGTACGGCTTCAACGCCATAGCGTATGTCGACGCGAAAACCGATGGCGCGGCTGACGAGGTCGAAAAGGCGCTCGAGCAGGAAGGCTACACTGCGACGCCCGTACTTCGTCAGCGTTTCATCCTTACTCAGCCAGATGGCAATCGCGGTGCTATTCGCGTCGTCGTGCCGTCGGACGAAAGCAAATTCGCGAATTCGTATCATGTGAATCCCGTTTCGGGCAACGAGTTCGACCCCTCAAGCGACGGTGTCTGGGTGAGCCAGGCGTATGCCGACCATTTCGGGGCGAAGGTCGGCGACATCTTGACGTTCGAGGATGCCGACGGAAGGATGTACGAGGCTCCCATCAGCGGGTTCCATGAGTTTTGGCTGACGTACCACGAGGCCGTAATGGGACGAGACGCCTACAAGAACCTGTTTGGTGAAGATGCGGTGCCGAACGTTGTGCTTGTCGATGTGCGCGATGCGGATTTACAGGATGTGGCGCAGCGCCTCGAAAGCGTGAATGGCTTCCACTCCCTAGCGGACGATAAGACGAGTCAGCACAGCGCTTTCGAAACGTTCTCGAAAGTGTCAGGTGCAGTCGTGCTCATCTACATTGCGCTGTCCACCCTCATGGCCATTGTCGTGCTCCTGAACCTGAACGTCATGTTCATCGAGGAGAAGAAGCGCGAGCTCATCGTGCTCATGATCAACGGATTCAGCGTGAAAGACGCTCGGCACTACATTTCCTATGACAACATCGTGCTCACGGCGATAGGCATAATTGTGGGAATGCTGCTCGGTTGCATCATGGGCTCGATAACCGTTGCAACTGTGGAGCCTTCGACGAGCGTGTTCCTGAAAAGCCCCGATGGGCTAGCCATTGGAGTTGGCATCGTAGGCAGTGCAATTCTGGCAATCATCATGTCCCTCATCGCATTGAGGCGTGTCTCGAACTTCAAGCTGACCGATATCAACAGGTTCTAAGAGTTTGTTGTCAAACGCTGATTGGGTGCGACACCTGGAACTTATTCGCTTCCAGGTAGGCGGGTCAGCGCAAGCTTTGCAGCCTCGTTTCCCATGATGGGTGCTATATCGCGCAGCATGCCAATGAGCGTGGTGCGCATCTCAGCCGGCAGTTTGGCGACGGCTTCGGCGACGGCGAGCGCGTTGACCGAGCGGTTCTCGCCAAACTCGCGCCATGTGTCGACCTCTGCAGCGCTGAAGATGTCGTAGACCGCGTCAATGAACAGCTCACGCTGGTCTCGGTCGTAGGACTTGGCCCAGCTGTTCATGGTTGCCGAGAAGATGGCTGCGTCGGGGCTGATCTCGTCGAGTGTGACGAAGTCACCGTCCTCGACCGTCCAATGGGTCGATGCGTGTTGCGCGAACAACATTCCGCTTGCACGTACAACGCGATAGTCGGGCCGACTTTCCATGAGCATGCCGAACACGCTGCTTTCGGGGACGGTCTTGCTGAGTTTCGCCTTGTATGCGGGCGAATCGATGCGCAGGGTTGGTGTGAATGCAAAGCCTGGACCGTCATGGCTGAAGATGCGCTCGACTTTTTCGAATGTCTGCTCACGGCAGGTGAGCGCGGCATACTCAGCAAGGTTGCCGCCCTTGCTGTGCCCGCCCACGTACAGGTTCGTCGGTTCGGTATCCGCTATATCTTCGAGGTAGGTTCGGGCGCTTACCTGGCTGGGAACTTCCTCCATGAACGTCAGGTTGAAGTCTTCCTTCCATCCGGCGAGCGAGTTGTCGGTGCCGCGATAGGCCACGTAAGCCGAGCCGTCTGGGAAGAAGAACGTGATGGCTGCGAACTGCTTCTCGAAATGATTCGAAACATCGTTTGCGTAATAGCCCACCTTGAGTTCGGCGTAGCGCGGCGAGGCGAGTAGGGCAGACAGGAACTCGTCGCCGCCCATGTGCGAAAGCCATATCTCGCCGAATAGGTCGACATGCGAGATGCCGCAGATGGCGACTGGTAACGGCATGAGCTCGGTTGGCACGGTGCGCCCGATCGCGCCCTTCTCGAAGCTGAAATACGAGATCGTTGAGAGCACGAGGCTGTCCACGTCGTTCAACGGCACCGCATCAAACGGCTCCCGTTGCTCTTCGAGATATTCGACAATCGTGTGATTCATGACGTCTTTCCAATCGGGGTCTTTCATGAACAGTATAGAGTTCGCCTGCCCGTGATGGGTCAATGCTTCTCAGGAATCAAATTACAAGCGAACAGTGAGGCATGCGAGGCGGGCTCAACCACAAGTTCATCGCAAGCACGAACGATGGGTAAATTCGTCACGATTTATTTGAACGACTTGGTGGATTTGCATTGTGCACTGTGCCATAATGCTCATAAAGAAATTTTATGAGCATTATGCGTGTGCAAGGATAACGTTTGGCATTGACGTTGTTCGGCTGTTTGGCTGAAGGTGTGAAGGTTTCGATTTGTAGTGGTGGGTTAAGTCTTTTCGCGAGAAAGGCTGAAGAGAGGAAGGAACCAGCATGACGTATCAAACCGAGAACACGATTGAGAAACGTGAGGCGCGCGTTGCAGCGGCGAGGAGGTTCGAGGAGGGCGATCGTGTGCCCTTTGCGCCGCGCATGGGCACGGTGTACAGCGAGCTTGCCGGTATTTCCAAGTACGAGGCCCTCAACGACTACCGCATGATGAAGCCGGGCGTCGAGTACTTCCTGTCGCACTGGGAGGTTGACCTGTTCTGGGGTCCTGCCGCCTATCCCATTAACGTGATGGAGGTGCTGGGCACCGAGGCCGTGCGTTGGCCGGGCGCGACGTGGGGGATCGACCGCATGATGGGCTTCCAGATCGTCGACGACTGCTACCTCGAGCAGGAGGACTACGACGACTTCATCCGCGACCCGTCGCACTATCTCATGACCAAGGTCTACCCGCGCCGCCACAAGAAGATGGCCGGCCTTGCCAAGATGGACTTCTCCAACTTCGTCGAGTTCGGCCACTATGCATCGATGGCGCAGTTCGCCGACCCCGAGGTTCGCGAGTCGCTGCTGACGCTCATGGCCGCTGGTGACCAGGCCAACAAGTGGCTCGAAGGCCAGGGTCTCATGGCCCAAACGGCGCTCGAGTACCAGACGCCGCTCGGCTGCATTCTGGGTCAGAACACGCCGTACGACATGCTCGGTGACAACCTGCGTGGTTTCCTCGAGCTGCCGATGGACCTCGAGGAATGCCCCGACAAGGTGCTTGCGGCCCTCGACATCCTTACCGACTGGGCCATCGCCGGCGTCGAAAACGTCGCAGCGGCTGGCATGAAGTACTGCTTCATGCCCCTGCATGGCGGCACCGACGACTTCCTGAGCCCCGAGAACTGGGAGAAGTTCTACGCACCGAGTTTGCGCAAGGTCATCGAGCGCGAACTGGAGCTGGGCCTTATCCCGTACATCTTCTTCGAGGGCAAGTACAACAACCGACTTGAGATGATCCGCGACCT
>CACZAR010000010.1 GCA_902779135.1 uncultured Coriobacteriaceae bacterium
GCGTAATCTTGATGGCAAATGCTGAGTTGACACGCAAATTGAGTTTTTTCCTCATGGTGGATGTTGCCAGCACTCAGGCGCCAAAACACTTGCATGAATATTTTGCCCAGTATGCCTTCATGCCTGAATTGAAAGTTAGGGTGGGGCAGTTCAAGACTCCTTACACGCTGGAGAACATTATATCTCCCACCTTGCTTGGCACAGTGAACCTCAACGAGGGCACTCGTTACATGGCAGGCATCGCTGGCGACCCGCTCTATGGCAACTATGTGGGCCGTGACGTTGGTGCAATGATTACGGGCGACGCTATTAAGGCCCGTGACGGTCATTATTATCTGAACTATAGTGTGGGCGTGTTTAACGGAGCAGGCATGAATTTGCGCGACAACAACAAGCATAAAGATGTGGCAGTGATGCTCAACGTGCTACCTATTAAGGGTATAACACTCTCGGGCTCATTCATAATTGGCAAAGGCAACGCCCAACTTGGCTGATCGCATATTGGTGACACATCCGTTCTATCCGGTTCACATGGTTCCCTACGTCGAGCTGTGCGCGGGAGAGAACGCGTCCGACGAAGCAATTCGATACACGCGAGAAGTGCTTGATGCCCTCGATCGAAAGCCTTCCGTGCTCAAGAAGCCGAACCCCGGGTTCATCGGCAACTACTTGCAGTTCGCGCTCTGGGCTGCCGCTTTGAAGTTGCTTGAAGAGGGCGTATGCGACCCAGAGGACATCGACAACTGCCTGGCTTACAGTTTTTGCCCGAGATACACGAGTATCGGCATGTTTGAGCATTTCGATAACGGCGGCTACCAGCTCAATGCCTCTACCTGTGACAACGTGTTCCCCTTCCTTCCACGCTACGAAGGAGCGCCGGATATCGTGCGGGAGAAGGCCGAATCTACTGATGCCTGGGGAGCCAAATCGCCCTCCAAACGAGGGTTCTATGACTGGAACGGTGTCGATCCAGTCGAATATGCCAAACGAGTAAACGCCCCGTATTGGAAGTTCATCGATTGGGAGTTCCCTGAGCAGAATTGCATCTGGTAGCGAATCGACTCAAATCGAGTTCTGAAAGATCGCTGCAAGGCAATGCGAGCATAGTTGTACATAGATACGTATAAAGTCGTAGATTCTGACTATATCAATCCATTTTCCCCAAGATTTCAGCACGTGAGCGGATTGAGAGTCGTAGCCTCCCCTCTCTCAGCTGGAACTCGTGTTTCACGAGTAGACAGCCAACATCTGAAACACTGCGCCCACGGATAATACCCCTTTCATCCGTGGGCTTTTCGGCGGTCAAGGGGCTGATGCAAACGGGAAGGCGGTAGAGCACCATGCACATGCTCGACGCATTGCAAAACCAAGGAGACGAAGAGGCGGACGACCCATCAAGCTCTGACAACACGGCTGGCGGCCATCCGAAAGCCACCGTCGACGCATCGCTCCCTCCATCGAAACACAAACCCACCCGATTCCGCCATGCTTTGATAAGCGTCGTGTCTATGGCAATCATCGTGCTAGCCACTGTCGTAGGTTTTGGCGGCGAACCGCAGGTTGCCCTTGTATTTGGATGCGCCATCGCTGGTATCGTGGCTGCAACGTGCGGTTATTCTTGGGATGAACTGCTCGACGGCCTGGTGAAGGGCATCATGCCATCGCTCGAAGCCATACTGATCCTGTTGCTGATAGGCATGCTCATCGGTGTATGGATTGCATCAGGGACAGTTCCGTCGCTTATTTATTACGGACTCATGATCATCAACGCGAAATATTTTCTCGTCGCGGCATTCATCATCTGCACGATAGTCTCGTTTCCCACCGGATCGTGGGGAGCCGTTGGCACCGTCGGTTTAGCCTTCATGGGCATCGGACTTTCGCTCGGGCTTCCAGCGCCACTTGTGGCTGGCGCGATTATTTCAGGGTCCTACTTCGGGGGCAATGTTTCTCCGCTTTCCGATTCGGATAACCTTGTGAGCGCCATCGTGAACCGCAACGTGTTCGACGTGGTGCGCGCCGTTGCACCCGCGAGTCTGATCAGCTTCGCAATTGCAACAATCATGTACACCGTCGTGGGTCTGCAAGTGGGCGGCGGCAACGGGGCAGATGTCGCGGCAAGCGTCCAGCCATTGCTCGAAGGGCTCTCCGAAGCTTTCTCCATCACGCCCATTGCACTTGCGCCGCTGATCATCATGATTGCCTGCATCGTTTTGAAAGTGCCGGCGATTCCCTCCATGCTCATCGGCACGGTTCTGGGCATGATCGTTGCCGTGCCCCTGCAGGGCGTGGGCCTGGACGCCCTCATTACCATCAGCTTCGCTGGGTTCGAAAGCAATACGGGATTCGAAGTGCTCGATGGGCTGCTGACAGCAGGTGGCCTTTCTTCCATGATGAACACGATCTCGATCATCATCATCGCCATGGCATATGGCGGTCTCATGCAGAGCACGGGGCAGATGCAGGCACTCATCAGACCCATGGTGTCGCATATTAGGCGCAAGGGCTCGCTGAGAACTCTCACCGTCGTAACGTGCGTGTTCATGAACGCCATCCTCCCCGACCAATATCTGGGCATCTCGGTTCCTGGGCAGATGTATGCAGAGGAGTTCGACAAGCGCGGTGTCGATCGCGCTGATTTGGGCACGTGCCTCCTCGCAGGAGCAGCAGCGACATCTCCGCTCATTCCCTGGAATACGTGCGGTATCTATTGCTCGGGATTGCTGGGCGTAAGCGCGCTCTCGTATCTAACGTCATCGTACTTCTGCCTCCTGCTTCCCATCGTCACCATCGTCATGGGTTATGTGATGATGCATGGCGAGCAGATGACAACCCAGGCGTCGCTATCAGCTCAGGCGATGTTGAACGCTGGCGAAGAAACCAGCAATCAGCGCTAGCCATGTCGCATGCAGAAATTGTGCAGTTCGATTCTTTAGTCCGATTTCGTACTATAGTAAAGTACGAAATCGGACTAAAGGATTATCATGACTCTGGAAAACGATAGCTACACACGCGAAATCGATCGCTTCTGGCGCGAGACCGAAGCGATCTACCATGAGGTGGCAGTGCGTTTGGGCATGTCGGACAGTTCGTTCGACATCTTGTACGCAATCGTGCGCCTCGGAGAAGGCTGCACTCAAAAGGACATCAGCCATGAAGTGCTGCTGGGAAAGCAAACCTTGAATTCATCGATTCACAAACTTGCAAATCAAGGATTACTCGAGCTGAAAGCGAGCGGACGGAACACGCTCATCTTCCTGACTGAAGACGGACGCGCCCTCGTCAAGGAAAAAATTAAACCCGTTTTCGAAGCGGAAAGCCAAGCGCTTGAAGTGGTTGGGGCAGACAACGTACGCGAGTTCCTGCGAATCTCAAAGCTGTACCGGGATGCACTGCGCGATTCCCTGCAGGCGGTGAAGTAGCCCATGCCAAATACCGCTCTTTCTGGGCACTTCGGTTTCCGAAGGCTGTATGCCTATGTTGCCCCGGCCATCATCATGCAGATGTTCATGTCGCTCTACGATGTCGTGGACGGCCTGTTCGTGTCGAACTTCGTTGGAATCACCGCGTTTTCCGCTCTTAATCTGATTTGGCCCCTCGTCGCCATCCTCGGCTCGATTGGTTACATGATTGGAGCAGGTGGTAGCGCAATGGCGGCCAAGCTTCTTGGAGAGAACAAAATCCGCGATGCGCATGAACTCTTCTCGTTTCTCGCAATCGTCTCCATCCTTGGCGGTTTGGTTGTAGCTGGATTAGGCCTATTGCTCGTCCGTCCTCTTGCCATTCTGCTCGGAGCAACTGATGAGCTGCTCGATTTATCCATCCTTTACGGTAGCATCCTCATGGCGGGCATCCCCTGCTTCCTGCTTCAAAGTGCATTCGAGTCATTGTTCGCAACGGCAGGTAAACCCCAGGTGGGATTGGGGTTCATCGTGGCAGCAGGCCTGACGAATTTTGCTCTTGACGCATTGTTCATCATCGTGTTCGGCTGGGGGCTCGCCGGCGCCGCAATTGCCACAGTGCTTGGCCAGACGGTCGGAGGAGTGCTGCCTCTCGTGTATTTCAGAAGCAGCAAGACCACCTTGCTGAAGCTCATAAAGCCTCGGGCCTTGTTCGGCAAGCTTGGCGGTGTTTGCCTAAACGGATCTTCCGAGCTCGTCGGGGTCGCGTCGACGAGCATCGTCAGCATGCTGTACAACTACCAACTCATGACTTACGTTGGAGCCGACGGCGTGGCAGCATACGGCATCATCACGTACTTGGCGCTCGTTTTCGCAGCCGTGTACTTCGGTTACACCATGGGTTCCGCACCCTTGATCAGCTATCAGCATGGAGCTCGCAACGAAACCGAGCTGAAAAATCTGTTCAAGAAGAGCGTCATCACGATGTTCGCGCTGGGCGTGATTTTGACGGCGCTGGCCCATCTGCTCGCAGGCCCCATCGCAGATTTGTTCGTCAACGGGAACGCCCATGTGAAAGAACTCACAATGCACGGGTTTGCGTTGTTCAATTGGGTGTTTTTGATCATGGGTTTCAACTTGTTCGCCTCTGCCCTGTTCACCGCCCTCGGAAACGGCAAGGTGTCTGCGCTCGTCTCGTTCATGCGCACGCTCGTGTTCGAGGTCGTCGCCGTTCTCGTGCTGCCCCATTTGCTAGGCACCGATGGAATCTGGATAGCTATGGTGGTATCCGAGGCTATCGCATTCTGCTTCTCGACATTCTTCGTCATGTACTTGCGAAACGATTACAGCTACCTGTAGTCGTTGTCGTTCGCGGACCCGAGAGCAAGCCTCGGGCCCGCGCGCAAGGATGCGTTAATCCTCATTGTGGTTCTTAAGACCAGCGGAGAAAGGTTGATATTCGTTGAATTCCGTGAGACGCCAATAGGTGCTGGGGACGCGGTCCCTGTTGATGTCAGACCCGCCCATGGACACGACGCGGGCGTTCACAATCTCCTTCTCCACATCAACCTCTGCAACGGCCATGCCTTCCTCGAAGCCGATTTGGGCGAAAATCTGCCCGGGGTTCGGCCCGAGTATCATGGAGTGACCTTCGAAAATCGGATCCGACCCAGCACCGTTGCACGTCGTCGCCTCAACCCAAACGATCATGTTCTCGAGGGCGCGCGCCGGCGAGATGGTCATGTAGGCGATGTGATCGGGGTCGTCGAGGCTTTGCGTGAGGTTGGGCCAACCAGTCGAGCACAAGATGATATCGGCTCCTTGGAGGGCGAGCGACTTGGCAACTTCGGGATACATTTTATCGTAGCAAGTCATGAGGCCAACCTTGCCGAACTTGGTGTCAAACACCGGGTAGTCGAATCCGGGAAGAACCATGAGTCGCTCGCACAGGGGCAAGTGGACTTTTCGGTATTTTCCGACGAAACCCTCAGGTCCGACAAGGACGCAGCAGTTGTGAAGTGCATCATAGCGATTGGGATCGCGCTCTGCCATACCCCATGCAATGTACATGTTGCAATCCTTCGCAACCTCGATCATCTTCTGCGTCGACGGCCCTTCGGGCACGAGTTCCGCAATCTCGATGGTGTAGAGCTTGTCGGGCGGGAAGAACTCATTCATGAAATGGGTGCCAAGGCCGGTGAGGTGGTCTTCCGGGAACACCATGATATCGACGCCCTGCTCCTTGCCCTTGTAGGCCCATTCGATCATCTTGTCGAGATTGGCCTGCTTGTTTCGGGCGTCGGACGGACACGAAACTGCAGCGAGCTTTACCATGTCGATAATCCTTTCTGCGACGTATTCATTTGTCAGAGACTGACAACGTATAAAACACGTCCTCATCATAAAGCTTCTTCGACAGTTGCTGCTCCCCCATCGCGATTGTCGAGCTGGGCGAGCGCTATGGATCCCAGAATGACCACGACGCCGACGATAACGAGCGGCGTCACGGTCTCATTGAGGATTATGTAGCCGGAGAAAACCGCCATCGGGAGCTCTGAAGACGTGAGAATCGACACGAGGCCTCCATCGAGGTTCGTGGAGGCGATTACTATGAACAGTATGGGAATTACGCACATGACGAATCCCATCAAAATGCCCCATGGGGCGAGTGTTACGACATCGCAAGGCGGGGTCCCCATCGCGAAATAAGCGATGACGACCGTCAGGAGGCTTCCGCATGTCTGGTAGAACGCACGGGGAACGGGTTCGAACTCAGTTGCAATCCGACCGTTGAAGAAGATGAACGAGGCGTAGAACAGGGCGCATCCGAGAGCCAAAAGCAACCCCAGCGGATCCATCGTGACAGCACCTGCCATTGCCTCGTCGACCAAACCGCTTCCCATCAGCGAGCCGGCAATGATGAGCACAGACGAGACGAGGGTCCATTTCCCTGGCATCCTGCGATCGGCGATGGCCACGAACGCGACCGTCATCCACACGTATTGAAACTGAAAAGCCACCGTCGTGCCCACTGACAACATGTCGATGGCGAAAAAGTAGCAAATGCTTGCCAACACGTCGACCATCCCGAGAACGGCGAGCTTCACGGTGTCTTTGAGCGGGATGCTCTGCCTGAACTTGACGACGAGAAGGATGCCGAGGACGATGACGCCGACGATGGTCTGCGACAGAATCACGTGCATGACCTCGAAACCATGCGACCGGATGACCTGGCTGATAGCTCCGCCCACGCCGAACGAACAGCCGGCGATCAAGGCGCACAGCGCTGCAATGGCCTTGTTCATTCCAAAACACCTTCTCTTGGATAAAAACTCTCCCCAAACGCCTTCATGCGTGGGAGGGTCCACATGAAGGCGCTGTATGGGGAGAGTCCGAGTTTCGAAACGCTACTCGAAGTCTTCCGGAGCCTCGTACAAACCGTCGGAGAAGAATCCGTACGGGTTGGAAGCAACGAGCATGCCATACAAACCTGGGCGGCGATCGCGGACGAGGTCACCGCCGCCGAACGCGAATGTTCGGGCGTCGAGGATCTCTTTCTTGATGTCAACGTCGGCAATTGCCAAGCCCTCTTCGAAACCAGTGCGCGCTAGAAGCTGACCGGGGTTGGGACCGTAAATCTGAGCGTGGCCCTCGAAAACCGGAGCTTCAGGAGAGTTGCAGGTCGAAGCCTGGACCATGAATACTGTGTTCTCGAGAGCGCGCGCAGCGCCGAGCGTAATCCAAGACTGATGGTCGCTGTCCTCGTAGCTCTGCGTGACGTTCGGCCAGCAGGACGGGTTTACGATGATGTCGGCACCCTTGAGCGCCAGCGTGCGAGCCGACTCGGGGAAGTAGACATCATAGCAAGTCGACAAGCCGATGCGGCCGATCCTCGTGTCGAACACGGGCCAATCCGTACCAGGAACGTGATAGAGGCGCTCGGCCAGCGGCAGGTGCACTTTGCGGTACTTGCCGATGTAGCCTTCCGGGCCGACCAGCACATGGCAGTTGTGCGTGAGGTGCCAACGCATCTCATCGCGCTCTGCGATTCCGAAGGAGATGTACATATCGAACTTCTTTGCAAGCTCGATTGCGAACTGGGTCGAAGGACCTTCGGGCACGAGCTCAGCGGCTTCGACTTGCGTGCGCTTATCGGGCGGGAACATCTCGCTCATGGGATGTGTGCCACATCCTGTCACATGCTCTTCGGGGAACGAGATGAGCTCGACGCCTTCGGCAGCGGCCTTCTCGACCAGTTCGGCCATCTTGTCACGGTTCCACTGAACGTCTGTGGGATGATACGTGCAACTAACTGCAGCTATTTTTGTCATTTCATTTTCCTTTATGCAATATGCCATCTACTCAGCTTGCAATCGCTATTCGACAACCTCGCCGTTCGGGCCGTAAACCTTCATGAACCAGTAGGCGACAGCAGAGATAACCAAGCACCCGCCAGCGATGAACGAGAGGTAAGTCCAACCGGTCATCGCCGTTGCGTCGAGAATAGCACCAGCCAGCGGAACACCGACCATCATGCCGAGATTGTTGCACATCATGAAGAAGGCGATTGCGCCGGCAACGAGTCGCGGATCCTTGACGGACTGCGGAAGGAGAGCCCACATGACGCATGCGAAGGCGCCTTCGCAGACGAAATAGCCAACGCTGACAGCCATAGCGCCTGCATAGGTGGTGGTGTGATATGCGGCAAACAAGACAATGGCGTACAGGATGGAGACGATGGCGGCAAAGCGCTTGCGACGCTTGACCCTGTTCAGCAGGAAACCAGCAAAGATGCAGGCGAGAGCTTCGCCGAGGTAGATCCAACCAACAACCTGATTACCGGAGATAAGGTCCATGATGCCCGTGAAGTTCCAGTAGCTGGGAATCCAGCCGGCGAAGATGCCGACAGCGATACCGAACGTCGCGCCAGCGAGCGAAATGACCCACAGCGACGGCGACTTGACAACCTCGAAGAGCGACACGCTGCCCTCAGTAGAGTCAGCATAGTTGGGCTCAACGCCTTCCTTGGGAGCGCGAACAATGAGCGCATACAAGACAAGGGCAATGGCCAAGCACACGAAACCGACGATGTACATGTTCTTCCAGTCGCCCTCGGGTCCCAAGATGTTACCCGTGAACATGTATACAGCAGCAACAACCCAGCATTGCCAGGAAGCCCAGATGCCCATCGGCGCACCGCGCTTCTCGATGGGGAACCACATGGCGATAACTGCCGGGGCGAGGACGCCAATAATACCAACACCAAAGCCCTCAATGACGCGTCCAAAAAGCAACGCAACCTCATTCGGAGCGACAAAACCGATGATTGCACCGATAATCGAAATGATGAGTGCAGCAAGTCCGGATGCTTTAACGCCCATCTTGCGAATCATGCCAGCCGCAGGGAAGGCCAAGATGATTCCAACAATTCCGTATGCGGAATTAATCCAACCTGCAATTTGCGCCGACACGTTCAAGTCGGCCATGATGAACGTCATGACGGGCAGAATCTTGTTCTGGCCCCATGCAACTGCGATACCAGTGATGAAAACGGCTACAAGAACCGCCCATGCCTTGCTCATATTTGGCTTTTGCTTGATCTCGGGGCTCTTGGTCTCTTCTTCCATAGCACCTCTCCTTTCAGGACAACACACTTTCCCCTTAGCTCGTTTGCCGAGCTTTGCAGTGAAAAGGTATTTGAGTGGCGCTAAGACTCTCAATCAGGCAGATGCATGATTTTTCTCCTATTTTGGACGCTTGCGGTCATACGTCTAAGCTTTTTTTCGTATTCGTTTACATCAATAGACGGATACCTATGAGTAAAACGCTAAGGTATCATTGTCTTGCGTAGTGGCCGATGCGGGGAAGTGCTCGATGGACGCGAAACTTTTTGACAGGGATTGGCGGTTCGTCACCGACTCTCTTTACTACTTGTACGGAGCATCTACTCTTGAAAAATTTGAACAAGAGACTCTCGAGAGGCTCAAAGTGGTTATTCCCTCGAATCAATCCATGTTCACGATCATCCACGAACGATACGATGCCCCCACTACCTACAGCAATATCGTCTGTCTCGGAGACAAGCCCCGCTTTCTCGATGAGTTTCTCAGTGGCAAATACGACTATGACCCTTATTTCCGAAGTTGGGATTCGTTCAAGAGCACGGCGGTCTTTCGTGACACCGACATGATGCCCGATGCATATCGCACGGCGACACCGCTATACAGGAATATCTATGCAAAGCAGGGTGTTCATTACGCGATGCGCATCTACATCATCCACGATGGACATACGATTGCAAACGTCACGAGCTTCCGCACAAAAGCTCAAGGTGATTTCACCGATCACGAAATAGAGATTGCACGCGTATTGGCTCCGCACCTTACCCAAAAGCTCGTATCGCTTCTGACGGCCACTCCATCCAAGCACATGACGGCCACCAACATAGAGGCGTTTGACAAGTATCGTCTAACACCCAAGGAACGCGAAGTAATCGGGCTTATACTCGATGATATGAATGATGACGAAATCGCAGATAAGCTATCGATTTCGCGCGCAACTTTGAAGACGCATATTTACAACATCTATCGCAAGACCAACGTGAAAAACCGTCTGCAGCTCATCATCCTCGCAAAACAGTAACGCCCTCTCCACGCGCGTAGAGCACTGAGATTTCGACCCCGAATTGCGCAGGAACACCTCGACGAGCGCATTGGGCGATTTGGCTTCCTACCGTCCCCCGTCGGGAACGCGGACACTGAACTCGCCCATATCGGACAGCTGCACCAACGCTACGAAACGCTTCCCTTGGTTTGAGCTTGTGCTGCGAGACGAACGCTGGCTTAGGCGAACGACTTGCTGAAACGACGGAGCCTTACGGCTGTCGCCTCGTTCACATCCTCGTAGCTTAACGCACCTGTGGGGCAAATCTCAACGCAAGCTGGATCGTAGCCGAAACGCGTGCGAGCATAGCATGCGTCGCATTTCTGCATGGTGCCGTCGCGACCGAAACGGGGAATGCCGAACGGGCAAGCCATCGCACATGCATGGCAACCGATGCACAGCTCGCGACGAACGAAAACCGCTCCGCTGTCCGCGTCACGACGGAGCGCCCCTGCAGGACATGCGTCGAGACACTCCGCGTTATCGCAGTGCATGCAAGCCATCGAGATATGGACGATGCGCACTTCGCCGGCTTGTTTGCTCTCGACATGCGCGATATGGCGGTACATCAAGCCGTCGCCGACGATGTCAATGTCGTTCTGGTCCATGCAAGCAACTGTGCACGCATAGCATCCGACACATTTCTTCGAATCGAAGCACAGGGTCTTCCTAGTCATCGACAGCCCCCTTCCCCTCTCCATTGGCTGGCGCGATCCTGCATAACGACGAGCGATAACCGGGGAATCCAGAAATCGGATCGAGGTAGTCGCCGTCAATCAAGTCGTTTGCATTTGCCTGGGGCCAGTCGTGGTACATGTGAACATCACCCACGCGTACGAGGTTGGTCACATGTGCGCGGACGACAACCTTTCCCTTTGGCGTGGCAATCGTCATCCACGCGCCATCTACAATGCCCGCGGCCGCAGCGTCTTCAGGATTGATGTCTGCATGCGGATCGGGACTCAACGCTCTCGTCCACGGCAAGCGGAACGTGCGCGTGTGCTGGAACATCGGCAGACGTGCTCCGAGGTTCAAAACCAGGGGGTATTCGTCTGCCAAGTCAGGTCTTGAAATCGGGCTCATCGCTGGCTCGCGATACGACGGAAGAGCCTCGAGCCCTTCGCCCTCGAATTCCTCGAGCACGCTCGACACGAACTCGACCTTGCCTGACGGCGTCCTGAAGCCGTTATTCAGATATTTCCGCTCTGCTGGAGGCTTGGCGCTCGGCACCCACATGCCCTCGGGATGCTTGTCGAGCTCCTCGACCGTCAAGCCGCTCGGTTCGACCATCCATTCGACACATGCCTCAATGCCTGCCTCGAGCAATTCGTCGCCGAGCGCCAAGCGTTTTGACAACTCCGAGAGGATGTCCACGTCGCTCCACGCCTCGCCGATCGGCTCAATCGCTGGCTGGGTGAACTGCACGTAACCCATGGGCCAACAGCGGATTTCGCGACGCTCGACCGAACTGCATGCAGGCAGGACGATATCGGCGTACTTCGCGCTGTCAGTGAGGAACAAATCGGCATCGACGATGAAGTCGAGCTTGCAGAGCTGGTCGATGAATTCCTGCGAACCAGGGAACATGCGGTAGTTCAAGCCGAGGGCGAAAAACGCCTTCAACGGATATGGTTGCCCCGTTTCGATCTGGCGGGGGATGTCGCACGCCTGCGCTTCGTTGCACAAACGCGTCCATACGGGAAAGCGCCTGGAGCCGATACGCTCTGGCAGCTCGGACAGCTTGCTCGCGCACGTGAACTCACGCTCCCTCGTTGGAAATCCGCCAGGTTGGTGGACGAGCGACGGCGGGTTCATGCGATTGCCGCCCGCAATATCGAGATTGCCGGTCAGCGCTATGAGGCAGAAGACGGCGCGATAGTTCTGCACGCCGTTCGTGTGGTGCACGACGGGCGCAGCACTGAAATGCACGCAAGCAGGCTTCGCTTCCGCATACATCCTGGCCGCAGCACGGATATCAGCGGCGGAAACGCAGCAGATTTCGGCCGCCTTCTCGGGTGTCATGTCCGCCACGAGCTGCTTGTACTCGTCGAAACCACGCGTCCAATTCGCCACGAAATCCTTGTCGTACAGCCCCTCTTCGACGATGACGTGTCCAAACGCCAGGGCAAGTGCGCCATCGGTGCCGGGACGCAACTGCAGGAAAACGTCGGCACGTTGCGCCAGGTCGGTCACGCGGGGGTCGATGACGATCACCTTCACACCCGATTCGATCTTCTTGTCGATTCCCTTGAGGTTGAGGCTCTTCGTCGCCGAAGGATTGTGCGACCAGTACACGACACAGTTCGTGTTCTTGAAGTCAGGACCTGCAGGCGCTCCGTACGTGAGCTGCTGCGCCATGACCATCGCCGTGGCGCACGTGCTCGACTCGGTCAGGTAGTTCGGGGAGCCAAACTGCATGGCGAACCGCATCAGATACGCGCGCGCCCACTTGGCGTAGCCCGAAAAGAACATGACCGACTCGGACCCGAACTTCTTTTTAATCGCATTGAGCTTCGAAGCTATTTCATCGAGCGCTTCATCCCAGCTGATTTGTTCGAACTCACCTGACCCACGCTCGCCCGTGCGACGGAGCGGCGTTTTGATGCGCTCGGGGCTGTAGACGTACTGGCGCGTGGCAGCACCCTTGCTGCACAGTGTGCCATGGGAATGCGGTGCCTCTTTCGTGCCAGCAACCTTGATGATCTTTCCGTCTTTCACATACAGGTCGAGACCGCACTGCGTTCCGGGATCGCATATTGCGCAAACCGATTTGCGCACTTCGATGCCAGTGTCCGGGCCTGGTATCTTTCCTTTGATCTTGAGCTCCAGATCGTTCATGATGCTCCCCTTTCAGCCTTACAGATAAGAATTGAGTATCGCTCGACGGTATGTTCCTATATCGTCGACCAACGATTCGTTTTTGAAATCTGGCGAAACGACCGCCAAGACGTTGAATCCGACCAATTGGTCTTTGCTTCCTTTTCGCTCGTATGCGAATACGCTCGTCGATTGCGGCGAGGTGATCGTCTCGATTATTCGCCCCTCGCTTTCGGCAACGGAACCCGCAGATGCGAACAGAACATCCTGCACATAGATGGTGTTCGACGGAATCGAGCCAGGATACCGACGCATCGGCACACGCCCCGCGAGCTCGGCTGCAATAGCCGCCCCGGCACACCGCCCTTGCTGCACGGCGTTTTGCCACAAACCGATCACGCGTTTCTTGCCGCTGGAAAGATCGAGCGCTTGCGCTACATCGCCGGCAGCAAACACATCGGGAACGCTCGTCCGCATGAAGCTGTCTACGACGAGACCGTCCCCCATCTCAACTGAACCAGAATCCATGAACTCGAGATTAGGCTTGACGCCTTGGGCAAGAACGACCTCGTCGAACTCTTCTTCGTCACCGTTGCTGAAACGAACGACATAGCTGCTCGCATCAGATTCGTCTTCCACCCGTTCGACTGCTTGCGACAAACGAAACGTCACGCCTCGTTCTTCCAGCAGCTGTTCGAATCGTTCGGCAACGACGGGATGGGCAGATACGCGCAAGATATGCGGGCTTCGACCGAGCATCGTAACGTCGGCCTTCCTGTCGAGGCATGCTTCCACCACCTTGAGGCCCACCATGGATGTTCCTGATACGAGAACGCGTGCATGCGGCTTGCGGACAAGAGCCTCATACAGCCGATCGGCATCTTCCATGGTTCGCAGCGCATGCGGGCGATAGGCTCCAAGCTCAGGAAAGCCGGGGGCAACTGGATGCGCGCCCGTCGCGACGAGCAGTTTTGAGTAGCCGACGCGCCGTCCGTCAACAAGCTCGACTTCGTGCGCCGCAAAGTCAACGGAAACCGGTGTCTGCTGAAAGAGCAGGTCATCAATCAAGTCGGAGAAATCGACGTCCTTCCAAGGAAAGCATTGCTCCTTACCGATTCGACCACCCGCGTAATACGAGGTGAGAACGGGGCTGTAGGGTTCAGGACCCGCATTGGTCACCACTGTGAGCGGCCCATCGTACCCGCATTCTCGCAATGAGCAAATGGCGCTGACCGCAGCAGCGCCGAAACCCAGCACGACAACCGGTCGATCTGCAAAACCATTTTCCAAGAAGGCCCCTTCGATATCACCAAGTAATTATAACTGCCAAACTTTAAGGGCAATCGGCCATCTCACCTTCCTTTTGTGCAATCCAAGCTATTTGTCCTTCAGCATGGATAAATTGCTGCACCTAACTGGCTGACGACATCAAACCTGCTCAACGCCTCATCCTTTCAGTATGAAGCCTGCCTTCTGTTCAAAATAGCCATCTACTGCTTAGGAGCACCTACCAACAGCGCCCCATAATCCAATCTACGCAATCGTGCACTCATGTCCGATGGGGTCGGATGTGACGTGATGACGAAGTCAGTCCTCTCGTGAAAGTGCACGCATCCAGATTCAAGGAGGAGATCATGGATGAAACCAAAGACGCAATGAGCGTCGACGAGAAGCGCATGGGCGAGAAGGCGCCCGCGTTGTCCTGGGTAATGCTGCTCGTCACCTACCTCGCGAGCATCTGCGCACCCCTCACCCAGTTCAAGATTCCACCCCTGTCCAACTGGCTGTTCGCCAACTTCGCACCCGTCGGACTCGACGGTGCGACATTCGGCTTGCTCATGAGCGCCATGGCCATTATCGGCGTCATCCTGGCGTTCCCCGCGGCCTTCATCGCCCGCCGCATAGGCCTGAAGAACACGGTGCTCGTGTCGCTCGCTTGCCTGGCTATCGGGTCCGCCATCGGCGCAATCGCCGGCAGCATCCCGATGCTCATGGTCAGCCGTCTCATCGAGGGCATCGGCATTGGCCTGATCGGCGTTGCGGCCCCGACCTGTGTGTCGGTCTGGTTCCCTCCGCGTCAGCGCGGTCTGGCGCTGGGCCTTTGGGCCACGTGGGTTCCGCTCGGTTGCGTGCTCATGTTCAACATCGCCGCCCCCATGGCCGGCGGTAACCCCGGCGTCAACCCGCAGGGTTACCTGACCGTCTTCTGGTTCTGCGCCATCTTCAGCGCCATCATGTTCGTCGTGTTCGCGCTCGTGTTCCGCATGCCCCGCGGCGAACGTGGCGATATGGGCGTCGAAGGCACATTCAAGGACAGCCTGCCCTATCTCAAGAACAAGTACATCTGGTACCTCGGCATCGTTTTCTTCGCACTGTGCCTCTCGACCCTCGCAGTCGTTAACACGTTCTACCAGAACTGGTTGACCGTGCCCGTCGAGGGCGGCGGTATGGGCTTTGACGACCATCTGGCTGGCATGATCACGTCGCTCATGATGGGTTCTTCGCTCATCTTCGCCCCGCTGTCGGGTGCCCTGTCCGATAAGCTCAAGCCCAACTCCAAGCGCTGGATTGCCGTAGGCGCAGGCATCGCGCTACTTATCGCTGTTGCCTTCGGCTTCGTTGGCGGCGACATTGCATTCCCGTGCATGGTCGTCTTCATCATCCTGCAAGGAATCGCAGGCGCTGCCGTCGCTGGTGGCTGCCGCCCAATGGCCCCAATGATCATGGGCGGCTCTGCCATGGGTGCCACCATGGGCATGGCAGTGCTGCAATTCTGCCAGAATCTTGGCCAAGCCGTCGGCTCACCGTTGTTCGGCGCTGTGCTCGACTCGATGCATGGTAACTGGTTCATGGCCTCCTGCGCCGTGCAAATCCCGGTTCTGATCATCGGTATCGTCTTCGCGTTCCTGGTAAAGCCCTTCCCAGCCGACAAGGCCGAGAAGTAGAAAACCAACTCGCGAATTGCGCGATGCCAACAAAGGCCTGCGGCATAACGTCGCAGGCCTTCTTTTTTGGTGAAACAATTCCGCAATCCATTTTTGTCAATCACGCATCACCTACAACAACGCAATCTCTCCCGACATCTCCCGATTTCATGCGCTGCTTTTTCTCGAGCGCACCAAATGTCGCGTTGTCGAGAGATAATCGGATGAAATCACCTCAACGACAACGTGCTTTCTCTCGACATCCCTCAATCTCGTGCAACAAAACTGCGCAAGCGCATCGAATGTCGCGTTGTCGAGAGACATTCTTCAAAAGGACTAAATACCGAGTGGCGTCATCAACCAGAAATCGGCCGACATCCTCAACCAGAAATCGCCCGGCATCCTCAACCAGAGATCAGCCAGCGTTCCCAGCGTTCTCGCCCTCTTTACGCTCCGAGCCAATAGGGCTTATCTTTGGCGCTCCTATACACAGGACCTCATGCATCTAGCGACCTAAACAAAAAGGTGGCAAGGATCAACCCTTGCCACCTTCGCCCCATTAGGAAATGAAAGCTGAAGCGCCGTGAACAAATCGGTGCGTCTACTTGTTTTGCGCGCGAACCTTCTGGTACTCGGAATCCTTGCCCGGGCGAATCAGGAAGCCGCAGATCAGCATGACAACCGACAGCGGGATGATCGTGACGAGGCATGCATTCCAGTACGTCATGCCGGAGTCGATCAGACCACCATAGATGGGGCTGAAGCAGTTGCCCACGCACTGGGCGAACTGCAATACGGCCATCGACATGGTGGCTGCCATGGCCGACTGGTGCATGATGGACGGAGCCAACGGGCGCAGACCACCGCCACCGATGCCACCGCAAATGCCCATGAGCACGATGCCGACCCAGCACAGGGGTACAGATTCGGTCTGGAACATGCAATAGAAGCAAATCAGGAACAGCACGGCTGCCGTCATGGGCACGATGCGCTTGAGATGATGCGGAAGAACAGCGCACAGGTGGCCGCCGAGCGGGTTGAACACGAGGCCGAGCGACGTGACCAACGCGAGGCCGAGGCCCGCGGACTGCTCGTCCCAGCCAAATCCCGGAGGCGTCGCATCGGGCGAAGTCTGCAGGAAGTTCGGCAGATAGGTGTTGACGATGCCAGTCTGACCGATGATGAAGATGAAGAATACGACGGCGAGCAGCCAGATGTTCTTGTTCTTCAGCAGCTTGAAGCAATCGACGAACGATCCCTCGACGCCATAGTCGGCCTCCCTGGTGTCGGGCATCTTGCACAGCAACATGAACAGCACGAGAGCAACAGCCGCAAAGATGACGACGAACGTGAAGACGCCGCGCCAACCTGCAGCAGCCGCGATGCCGGGGCAGACGATCGAGTCGAGCGTAATCGACAGCGGCACCCAGGTTGCCCACAGGCCGAGCATGACGCCGCGGGTCTTTTCAGGGAACCACAGCGTGATGATGGTGGGTGCAGCAACGCCGGTCAAACCGATGCCGAGACCTTCGATGAAACGACCGATGTAAAGTGCCGTCACGTTCTCGCCAGCCAGCAGCGGAATGATGCCGCCGATGATGACGCCAAGCGTTGCGATGAACACCGTCCACTTCAGACCGATGCGACGGCAGATGAACGCTGCAGGAAACGCGAGCACGATGCCGATAAGTGAAACGCACGTCATGAGCATGCCGAATCCTGCGCCGGTCATCATGAAGCTTTCAGCAGGGCTTACCGGCGTAGCGATGAAGTATGTCGGGATGGACACGAGCTTGAACTGCCCGAGCGGGGCGGCGAAGCTCACGAGATAAGTCACAATCCAGATGACCCATGCATAGCGCGGAGTCTTCTGATCGGACTTGGTGATGTACGACGAGGCTGTCGGGGTCTGCGGACCCGACACTGTCATAGGTTCTTGGGTTTTCCCCTCCATTGGTGTTACCTCTATCTTTTACGAAAAGTTACAGATATGGGTTTTGGGCTGATGGCATTCCTGCGCTCCCACTCCTCCTTCCCGCCCCCTCGACGGAATCTCTCAGCGAAAACGCTACCTTCAAGCCGCTCAATCCCATCATCAGGAAAACCTGATTTACCCCTGCAATCTGCGCTTTTCGAATCTCATGCTAAAAGTATCAGGCGATTCACCTGGGCTTTTGTCTGCACAAAAAACCGCGCCAAAGAGGACGACCCCCTTTGGCGCGGCTCTCGACAATATGAGGCAGCGTTTACTTGTGCTGCTCCTCGCGGACCTTCTGATACTCGGAGTTCTTGCCCGGGCGAATGAAGAGTGCGCAAATCAGCATGACGACAGACATCGGAACGATGGTCATCAAGCATGCATCCCAGTACGGGGTGCCAGCGTCGATGAGGCTGCCGTAAATGGGGCTGAAGCAGTTGCCGACGCACTGTGCGAACTGCAGCACGGCCATACCCATAGTTGCAGCCATGGCGCTCTGGTGCATGATGGCAGGCGCCAGCGGACGCAGGCCGCCTCCGCCGAGGCCGGCGCAGATGCCCATGAGGACGATGCCGACCCAGCACAGGGGCACAGACTCGGTCTGGAACATCAGGTAGAAGCAGAACAGGTAGATGACCGCAACCGAGACGGGCACGATGCGCTTCAGGTGGTGCGGCAGTGCAGCGCAGATGGCGCCACCTGCAGGGTTGGATACAATGCCAATGGTGGTGACGACGGCCAGGCCGATACCTGCGGTTGCTGCATCCCAGCCGAATCCCGGAGGTGTAGCGGTCGGAGCAGTCTGCAGGAAGTTCGGCAGATAGGTGTTCACGATGCCCGTCTGGCCAGCAATGAACACGAAGAACACGATGCCGAGCAGCCAGATGTTCTTGTTCTTGAGCAACGCGATGCACTCAGACACGCCACCCTCGACGCCGTAGTCAGCCTCACGCGTGTCAGGCATCTTGCAGAAGGCCATGAACAGCACAAGCGCGACAACTGCGAAGATGACCACGAACGTGAAGACGCCCTGCCAGCCGTAAATCGGCGCAATCGCCGGACATACCAGCGAGTCGAGCGTGATCGAAAGCGGCACCCAGCAGCACCACAGACCGAGCATGACGCCGCGGGTCTTCTCGGGGAACCACAGCGTGATGATGGTGGGCGCAGCAACGCCGGTCAGAGCGATGCCGAGACCCTCGATGAATCGGCCTACATAGAGTGCCGGAATGTTTGTGCCGGCGACGAGCGGAATGATGCCGCCGATAATGACGCCGAGCGTCGCAACGAGAATCGTGTTCTTCAAGCCGAGCTTGCGGCAGATGAACGCCGCCGGGAAGGCTAACACGATGCCGATGAGCGACACGACCGTCATGAGCATGCCGAAGCCTGCAGCGTCCATCATGAAGCCGCCTTCGGGGCTCACGCCAGGAACGTAGATGAACCACAGCGGAATGGACACGAGTTTGAACTGGCCAAGCGGTGCGGCGAAGCTCACGAGGAACGTGACGATCCAGACAATCCACGCATAACGCGGCGTCTTGCCGTCAGACTTGGTGATATACGACGATGCGGTCGGCGTAAGCGGACCATTCACCGTCATGGGTTCTTGGGTTTTCCCCTCCATAGTAAGTACCTCTATCCTTTACACGGAGTTACAGATATTGGTTGCAGCGCTGATGAGCAGCGTTATTTCGAAGCCGGAATCTGGCGGATGCTCCACTTCATGGGATCGCACGGAGGCGTGCCCTGGCCGCAACCGCAACGCGCACGAGGACCGACGACCTTGTCCCAGTAGTTCTTGTCGGTTTGATAGACCCATTGGATCTCGTCGAGCGTGCCGGCAATCGTATGCCACCACTCCATACTGGGGCCATACCCCGAGAAGCGGCCATCAGTAGCAGACTGCCCACAAACCGTGCAGTAGATCTCGACGGCGCCTTCGCCTTCGGGCTTGGGGCCAATCGAGTTGCGAGGCGCAACTGCCTCGTCAACGGGAATGGATTC
Source organism: uncultured Coriobacteriaceae bacterium (assembly GCA_902779135.1). Taxonomy (GTDB): domain Bacteria; phylum Actinomycetota; class Coriobacteriia; order Coriobacteriales; family Eggerthellaceae; genus UBA9715. The sequence goes on from CACZAR010000010.1 coordinate 19,791, forward strand.
CCCGACTTCGATGGGCTTGAAATCGTCTTTGTTAATCATTTCTTTTCCTCAAATCACGCATTTCGGTTGCGGAAAACGCACTTTGGTTATCAGCCGGACTTCCGGGCGGTTTGGGTAATGGCGCTCCGCATTCGGAACACCGCGGAACAGCAGGATCGTTTACGTGACCGCAAATCGCGCACACACCGCTCTCGATAAGCGGCCGCTGCTCGACCTTGCCGCACATACCGCACTGCACGCAAACTCGCGTATACCCTCCGCACATCAGCAGCTCCCAAGTACTTCAACGAAAGTGGGTGGGCCGAGCCTTGCCCAGCCCACTCGCATTCAGGTTTCGGCGCTAAGCCACCGTGCCAGCCTTCGGAACGTAGAGCACGTTCTTGGTCGTGGCGGTCGCCATCTTGGCGGCGAGCTCATCGACGGGGCCGTACTCCATGCACAGCGACTGGCAATGCTTCACGCACGTAGGCTTCTTGCCCTTGGCAACGCGCCCAGCGCACAGGTCGCACATGTCGGTCGGAATCGGCACGTAGTCAAGCTGCCAATTCTTCTTGTCGATCTGCCACGGACCGACTTCGACCATCTTGATGCCATACTGGCCCACCGGAATGTCATGCTCGACGGAGCAAGCCATCTCGCAGGACATGCAACCGGTGCAGTATTCGTAGTTGATCAGAAGACCATATGCTTTCTCAGCCATGTCTTACGCCTCCATCTCTGCTTCGAGGGTGAAGTTGCGGAACGAGCCCTCGGCGAAGCGATCCTTCGGGTTCGCCGGCTCAGGCAGCGCAATCTCTTCCAGTTCGCACTTGTACACCTTGCACAGGTAGCACTTGGACTGGTTGCCGAAGCCCGTGTCGCCGCACTCGGAAGGCAGGACGACGTTGATGTTGCGGGCATAGGTTGCGAAGCAGCCTTCGCCTTGATCCTCGGGGTCTGCCTCGGGGAACCACCAACCGTGGTCTGCCTGGACGACGCGCGGGTCGACGATCGGGGTGATGTGAGCACGCTCGCGGCAACGGCCGATCGGGCTCTCGATCCAGCACCAGTCGCCTTCCTCGATGCCGCGCTCAGCAGCTGCGTCGGGATGGATCTCGAAACGCGGGTCGGGATAGTTCGAGCGCAAGCGCTTCATCTGGCGATGCTCGGAGTGGAACGACTCGTAGTGACGGGCGCCCGTGGTCAGGACCAGGTTGTATTCCTTGTACAGCTCAGGCTGGCTGTAGGGGCTCATCGGCGGCTCAGCGTAGTACGGCAGCGGCTTCTGGCCCCAGCGCTGGAGCAGCAGCGAGTACAGCTCGATGCGGCCGGTGATGGTGTTGAAGCCCAGGCCACCATCGGGACGCTGCTCGCCGTTGGCATACTTGAAGTAATGGAACTCGGGGTAAATCCAGTTGAGCTTACGGCTGTCGTCGTAGGTGATGCCGGCTTCCTGGATGAGGTAGCTGAAGTACTCTTCGAGCGTCTCGCCCGGCCAGAGGTCCTTGTTCCAGCGACGACCAAGCTCCCAGTTGATCTGGAAGTCGTCCTTGGACTCGCCCATCGGCTCGCAAGCCTTGTTGGTGTTCTGGATGTAGTACCAGACCGAACGCAGACCCTCGCGCTCCGGATAGAAGCACAGCGGCAGAACGACGTCACAGTTGGCCATCAGGGTCGGGGTCATGAAGCAATCGACGCCGACGACGAAGTCGCAGTTCTTGAGGCCCTTCTCAACGCGCGGCTCAGGGTCCTGAGCGCAGCACGCCAGCGGGTTGGTCGACTGGATCCAAGCGGCATGGATCTTGAACGGACGGCCGGTGACCAGCTGGTCGATCATCGAGTCAGCCTGGCACTGAACCATACCGGAGTTCGTGATCATCTCGTAGGTCGAACCGATGCGCTCCTTCTCCTGCTGCGGGGTGAAGACCTCGCGAGGATCTGGCGGCAGCCAAACTTCGGTGTTGTACGGGTCGTGAACCGTGATCATGCCGCCCGGTCGGTCAACCTGACTGGTGATGCACCACAGGTTGTGAACAGCCTGGGAGGCGGTGATGCACTGGAGGTTCATGTCGAGCGCGAGGCCCCACTGGACTGCGGTGGGCTGCTCGGCCATCTTCTTGGCAGCCTCGATGATGTCTTCCTTGTCGAGCCAGGTCACTTCAGCGGCCCAGTCGAGATCGTAGGGCTTGACGGCCTCATAGTACTCGTCAAAGCCATAGCACCACAGTTCGACGAATTCCTTGTCGTAGAGCTCTTCCTCGATGATGTACTTGCTCATGGCGAGAGCGAGCATCGAGTCGGTGCCGGGGCGCAGCTGCAGCCACAGGTCGGCGCGAGCGGCCAGCCAGGTCAGGCGCGGGTCAACGACGACGAGCTTCGAGCCACGCTTCATGCAGTCGACGACCCAGTGGCCCAGATTGCCGTCAGCGTTCGCGATCAGCGGGTTGTTGCCCCAGATGAAGATGTTCTTCGGGGCGACCCACTCGGGGTTGTCGTAACGATCGGGGAACTGCATCGAGAAGTCGGGGCAGGTGTAGCAGCCCATGATGGTGTTGGCAGCAGCGACGCGCGGAACGTAGCAAGCATTGCCGGAATGGAAATACGAATACTGAATGGAGCCGAGAGCATAGCCCAAGCGTGCGTTGATCGGAGGGGTCACGCGGCCGGTGCCGGACGCGAAGATGATCGACTTGCCGCCGAACTCGTCACGGATCTTCGTGAACTTCTCATCGATGATGTCGTAGGCCTCTTCCCACGTGATGCGGGTCCACTTATCCGATTTGCCGCGATCTTTGGGGTCGCGCTTCATCGGGTAGAGCAGACGATCGGGATGGTAGATGGCCTCGGCAACGTCGAGGCAGCGCATGCAGAGACGACCCTGGTAGTACGGGTTCTCCTCGTCGCCTTCGACCTTGATGAACTTGCCGGTCTCCTTGTCGGTGTAGACGATGACGCCGCAGCCGTCGTGGCAACCAGGCGCCGACCATGCGGCGGAACGGGTGCAGATCATCCCGTCCTCTTCCCACTGCCACGGCAAGTCGCCGCCCGTGTACATGACGGGAGGCTCGTTGAAGAACGTGGGACGTACTTCCTTCGATGAGTCGCTGTCGTGAGGAATGTCAATTCTTAGAGTCACAGCTACATCACTCTCTCTTAACTTGATCGGATAAATGAAAACGAAGCTGCCCGCAATGGCGGACAGACCGAAGCGCCGCAGCCGGCGTGTTGAGCCACCACCCCTCTCGTGATCCCCCTCGGCTTTTACTCGTCTTGGGGCACCATAAATATTTGCGAGATGCGTGTAATCCCAACTCTGGTGCTATTTGATGGATTGGCATGCGCAAGAGGAGCATCGTACGGCGGATACCATGCATTTTCCAGGCGTTATTCCATACCGGTCCACCTGTGTTCGACCCTCAAAGACGCCTCTGGTCCATATTCAGCCTTCTGGTATTAGGGCGCTCGGATGCTTTCAGGTCACGAGGGCAAAGGCTGGCAATCGACGTCTCCTACAATCTCCTGAAAAAGCGTGGCGGCACAACGGCCTGAGGGGGGCACGATGCAGCACAAATCACTCGGCTTCATGCAGCTGGCAATCATTTGCGGATTCAGCTTTTACTATGCTTGGTACCTTATTTCGTTCTTTGCATTGTTCGTCTCACCACCCGCTATCGCAACCTTCGTGGAGGTTCATGTCGGGCAGGTCGTGTTCTTCGGAGCGAGCGTGCTTGCCACGTTGGTGACACTCGTATTGTTCCGTCGGTCCAACAGCAGCATCATCGGACATGCAAAGCTTTTGATTTTGGCAACAGCGGTCTTGGGATTGGCCCTTCCCGCCCTCGTGATTGCGGGAAATCTCGTATCGTTCGCATCGTTGCCGCTGTTCTACGGCGCATGCTTCCTCTCAGGTGCATCAATGGCCATCGGTTTCATGTTGTGGGAGAACCTCTCGACCCAGGGCTATCTGAACAAGGGCGTCTTGGCGCATGGCACGATTTTCTGCGCGGGTGGCATCGTCTTCCTCTGCGCTGCGCTGTTCCTTTCGAACCTCGATATGAGCTTGCTCGCATCACTCTTGCTAATCGCCAGCACAGCACTGCTCGCCTTCATCACACCACGCTGCAACACGACCGAAAACAAGCCGATTGAACCGGTCAGGGACTATTTCAGGAAGGTCTGGAACATCGACGTGGTCGTCGTGGTGCTTAACATCTCGTTCGGATACGCCTTCATCCTGCTTTTCGGTTACGACAAGACCTTGCTCGTGGCGACTATGGCCGCAGCTGTTGCGGCAGATCTCATCTTCTCGATCATATTTGGACGGGGAAAATGGCTATTGTTCGCCGGCTCTGTGCGCGTTTGCGTGGCATTCGCCTCATGCGCCCTCATTCTGCTCGTCTTACCAGGAGAAACAACGAGCCTAGTCGCGCTTTGCATCCTGGTTGTCTTCTGGTTCATCTTCCGCACCATCAACGGCGGATCGCTTACCGATTTGGCGAACGCGCATAGCTTCCCAGTTCTCTATTCGTCGACGCGGGGAAAGCTGTCTGCCAACGCTGGCTTCACCATCGGTCTTGGCCTGGGCGTCGCTGTGGTCGCCGCAGCCCAACCTGGAATCACAACGACCTACATTCCACTCGCCCTCGTTGCGGCATTCATTTTCACAGCCCTGTTCCTCCTGCCCTTCGATGGGGAATCTGCCACAGCGGGCTACAAAACACTTGCGCTTGTCGACATGCACGTGCCGTATGAATCGGGAATCAAGCACATCTGCGAATCGGCAACGGAGCAGTATCGTCTTTCACCGCGTGAGTCCGAAGTGCTTGAATACTTGGTCAAAGGCCGCAACGCCAAGCATGCAGCCGAGAAGCTATTCCTGAGCGAAAGCACTGTGAAGACGCATATATCGAACATCTACCGCAAAACGGGAGTCCATTCTCAGCAGGAACTTCTCGACAAGCTCGACAAGATATGATTGAGCGACAGCTCCAAGCTCAGTCCAACACACCACCGAGAAGCTCGTCGATTATCTCATCGGTCAAGAACGATTGGTCGTCTGGCGCGTAGCCATGTTCTTCGCGGTATCGCTGCAGCCTGACCTGGAATAGTGACTTGTTGAGCTTTCTTTCCATCTGGGCATCGAATTCTATCTGCCTGAGCTGCTTTCCTGCCCGGACATTCGTCTCCATGAGCTTCGCTGGATCGGTTTCCAGGAACAGCCGCATGAGGATCTCGCGCTCGCCAAGAAGGATGCGTGCAACGGTTTTGTGTTGACCGTCGAACACACGCACGCGTGAGCTGTCAACGCGCGCAAGGCATTGCTGCAGCTGGGGGTTCCCACTTGCAAACTCGCGGATGAGATTAATCAAGTTCAAGTTCACGGGACGCGGGTTGATGAGCTCATCATGATGGATGTACTCGATGGGCAAAACAAGAAACACTGAGCGCTCGCCAGAAAGCGCGTCCTCGAACACCTCAGAACAGCGGCTTTCGCCATCGATCTCATAGTGTATGAATCGCTTGTCTTCGGAATACTCCCATGCAAAATCACACTGCGCCCCGCCATAGCGCTGCAGCACGTCAGCAAGCGTGATCACTCGATGCCCCGACTTGCTCTGCTCTTCAAGTTTGATGGACTCGAGCGCCTCTTCGGCGCACTTCAGCTGAGCCTCATTTCGAACTGCCATGTTTATCGCCCAATTCCCCCCTCAAACAAATCGCCGGCAATGCTTCACACATGCATTGCCGGCGACTACCGAGAAAAGTGAGACCGCTCCTGGAGTCGCGGACCTCGTCTGAACGGTTCCGTTTACCCTCCCCATCCCACTGGGTAGCTCGCCGTCCCTCCCGGCGAACATCGGATTTTCAGTTCCGAACGATTGCAATCTTATGCCGTGTGCAAAACTGACCCTCATTACAATCGAACCGATTTCGACAAATTCTTTCCCTCATATTTTCGACGTTATCCCATTGGCGCTGTTCAGCGCCTCATCCTTGAAGTATGACCACAAAGCAAAGGGGCGCCCATCTCGCCAGACGAGCGCCCCTCCGCTGAAACAGCAATCGTTACAACGCCGCGATGATGGCCTCTACGCTTCCTTTCGCATCTCCAAGCAGCATGTCGGTGTTGTCGTTGTAGAAAAGCGGGTTCACAACACCTGCGTAGCCAGCATTGCCCATGCTGCGCTTGAATGCGATGACATGGTTGGCCTCCCACACTTTGAGGACCGGCATGCCGGCGATGGGGCTGCCCGGCTCAGTCAGCGCCGAGGGGTTGACAGTATCGTTCGCGCCGATGACGAGCACCTCGTCGACTTCGCCGAAGTCGTCGTTGATCTCATCCATCTCGAAAACGGCATCGTAAGGCACCTTGGCTTCGGCCAAGAGCACGTTCATGTGACCGGGCATGCGACCTGCCACCGGATGGATGCCGAACTTGACGTCCACGCCGCGCTCTTTGAGCTTGCGCGTGAGGTCGGCAACTGGGAACTGGGCTTGAGCCACTGCCATGCCATACCCTGGAGTGATGACAACGGTCTTTGCGGCCTTGAGTGCCGTAGCCGCTTCTTCTGCCGTGATCTCGGTATGGGTGCCGTAATCCTTCTGTTCTCCGCTACCAGCAGTGGCACCATCGCCGAACCCGCCGAGGATAACGCTTGCAAACGAGCGGTTCATGCCCTTGCACATGATGTAGCTGAGGTATGCACCCGAAGAGCCGACGAGCGAGCCCGTGATGATGAGCAGGTCATTGCCCAGCGTGAAGCCGGCCATGGCCGCTGCCCAGCCTGAGTACGAGTTGAGCATCGAGACGACAACCGGCATGTCACCGCCACCGATGGCAAGCACCAGATGAGCTCCGAGGACGAGCGAGACCACCGTGATGATAATCAGCGGCACGAGGCCAGCTTCCACGCCCGTCGTGTTGATGAGCCAACCGATGCACGCCAAGCACACGAGCACCATGATGGCGTTGATCGCATTCCGCCCGGGAATCATGAGCGGTTTGCCGGAAATCTTGGCCGACAGCTTGAGGAACGCCACAATGGAGCCCGTAAACGTCACGGCACCGATGAAGATGGCAAGCCCAACCTCGCCCAGATGATAGGCGTTCATGGCACCCTGGAAATGACCACCCGGCTCGATGAAGAACGAGTTGAAGCCGACGAGCACAGCAGCCAAACCCACGAACTGGTGCAGCATGGCCACAAGCTGCGGCATCTCGGTCATTTGGACCTTGACCGCACGCCATACGCCGATAGCGGCGCCGATGGCAATGCCCACGACCATGAGCCCAGCTGTCTGAGCGGCAATTTCAGCATTACCTGCAAGCGTGACCACAATGACGGCCACGAGCGCAAGCGCCATGCCGCAGACGCCGAACAGGTTTCCGCGATTTGCGGTCTTCTGTTGGGAGAGGCCCGCCAATGCCAGGATGAACAGCAAGCCTGCCAAGATGTAGGCAAGCATCTCGAATTGAGTCAACATCTCCAGCATGTTACTCAGAGCTCCGTTCGAACATCTTGAGCATGCGGTCTGTAACCAGGAAGCCGCCGAAGATGTTGATGGAGGCGATAGTCATCGCTATGAAGGCCAACACCACCACAACCGGATTGTCGAAATTGACTATCTGCAGCAACGCGCCGACGATGATGATGCCCGAAATCGCATTCGTCTCGGACATGAGCGGCGTATGCAACGAGTGGGTCACGTTCGTGATGACGTAGAACCCCACTACGCAGGCAAGCATGAATACGATGAAATGGTTTGCCATCTCAGGTGGCGCACCAACGATGAGCGCAACTGCCAAGATACCCACGAGCACTTTCCACCAATGCTTTTGGAATGCAGACTTTTCGGGTTTCGGCTCAGGCTCAGCCGCCTCTGCCTCTGCAACCGCTGCAGGAGCGGCGGAGACCTTCACGGGAGGCGGCGGCCACATGATATCGCCGTCGAGCGTAACAGCCACGCCACGCTGAACCTCGTCTTCCATGTCGAGCTTCAGCACACCGTCCTTCTCGGGCGTGGCCAACTTGAGGAAGTTCACGATGTTCTGGCCGAACAGCTGCGAAGCTTGACCCGGCATGCGGGAAGGCAAGTCGGTGTAGCCTACGATCTTCACACCGTTGTCTGTGACTACAACCTCACCTGGCCGCGACAACTCGCAGTTGCCACCCAGGGGCGACGCACCCATATCCACCACGATGGACCCAGGCTTCATGCCCGCAACGGCCTCGGCTGTGATGAGCAGGGGCGCCGGACGTCCTGGCACGGCCGCCGTCGTGATGACGATGTCGTTCAAAGCCGCCTGCTCGGTGTAAACCGCCAACGTAAGCTTTTGCTGCTCCTCGTCGAGGGCTTTGGCATAGCCGTCGGATGACTGCTGTTTCACCGGGATTTCCACGAACGTGCCACCAAGAGATTCGACTTGGTCGGCCACTTCGGGACGTACGTCGGTAGCCGAAACCTGCGCGCCCATACTGCCCGCCGTGCCGATGGCCGCCAAACCTTGGCCGGTGAACGTGCGGCCGAACTCGTTTGCCGCCTCGATGACCGCACGATAACCTGCCACGTTCATCATCGAGGAGCGCACATCGAGCGATTGCGCACGCGAGATGCGCGGCACCGCATCCATTGCAAGCGCCGTGATGCCCATGTCGTGGAACTTGTTGATGAGCTCATCGTTGCCCCACGGGCTCATGCGCGCAATCAACGTAGATCCTGGCTTCATGAGCGAAAGCTCGGCATCGGTAGGCGTATCCAAGCACGTTACGATATCCGACGACCACACATCCTCTTTCGGGAGGATGGATGCTCCTGCCGCTTCGTATGCATCGTCAAAGTAGCTAGCGCTCACGCCTGCACCCGATTCGACGCACACGTCATAACCCAACTTGATAAGCTTTCCGACGGTATCGGGCGAAGCCGCTACGAGCGTTTGCGCCTCGTATGGCTCTTTGGGTATGCCGATTCGCATGTTGCCTCCTTCTGAGTACACTTCGCCCACTGCATCGTTTCTCCGTATACTAGAACAGTCTCTCAAGCGCAGGCGCGAGAAACGCAACAAACTCACTGCTATACTGAAGGCGGTTTTAAATAGGAAAGGCCCATCATGCACATCGAGCAGCCACAGCATCGACCGCCGCAGGATATGAACTGCCCCATGCTGCAAATCGTCACCGGCTGTTCGCACGGCAAATGCCATTTCTGCGACATCTTCAACGGCATTCCCTTCCAAATGTCGCCTATGGAAGAAATTATCGAGGACATCGAGGAGATCGCCCGCACGGCCATGAGCACAACGAGGCGTATTTATCTGACGGGCGGAAACCCCTTCGCGCTTTCGAAGAACCGCTTGTTTGAGGTGTTCGACGAAATCGAAAAGCGCATGCCGCAGGTCAACAGTTACGGCGGGTTTTGCCGCATCATGGACATCGCCCGCAAGAGCGATGAGGACTTGCGTGCACTTGCAGAACGCGGCGTGAACGACATCACAATCGGTGCCGAAGGCGGAAACGACGAGGCGTTCGCTTTCATGGAAAAGGGCCACACGGCGGCCGACATCATCGAGCAGAGCAAACGCCTGCACGAGGCTGGCATCGATTTCACATTCTTCTACCTCGTGGGCATGGCAGGTGCCGGGCAAGGCCAGAAGAACGCCATCGAGACCGCGCGCGTGTTCAGCGAAGCTCGCCCGAAACGCGTGCTTGTCGTCTGCATGACACCCACGCCAACGTGGCCGCTTGCCGCCGATATCGCTGCCGGCCGTTGGGCGCCCCCGACCGAAATCGAAATGTGCGAAGAAATCCGCACGTTTGTCGAGCGCATCGATTGCGAGTGCTTCATAAACGCGGCGCACGATACCGACATCATCCGCTTCGAAGGCGGCATCCCCAAGAACCGCGAGGGCATGCTCGAGTTGCTCGACAACATGATCCCCAAAGTGAACGAGAAAGCCGCCCGCACGATGCGCGAGATGCTGCATCGCGCAACGTTCTAGCCAAAAGGGACTGTTCAGTTTTGGCTAGCTTACAGGTGATAAGAGCGCTATGACAACCATCGGAGTGATATCGGACACACACGGAAGCCTGCATCAGGGGGCCTATGAGGCGCTTGCCGATTGCGACTACATCATCCATGCCGGCGATATCTGCAACCCGGGCATCAGCCGCGAGCTCGAGACGCTGGCACCCGTCTATGCGGTGCTGGGCAACAACGACTACAACGAGTACGGCCCGCATGTTGGCCGTTTCGCCAAGCCCGTCATCGAAGGCGTGCGCTTCCTCGTGGCCCACTACCCCAACGACGTGCGCATCACGCCATTGGGCGGCAAAGCGCTCGAGCCAGGAGAGCCGATTCCCAACATCTGCATCCATGGGCACACGCACATACCGCGCCTCGAGTATGGCGCAGACGCACGTCCAGTTGATTTCATCTTGAATCCCGGATCTGCCACGTTACCGCGCGGGGGTTTCCAACGCACCATTGCGAAAATCGAAATCATCAACACGCGTGTGCGCTCGATTCGTATCGAGACCTTTTCAGGCGAGCTTGTCATGGGCATCGAGCCCGACCCGATCAACGCCTAGATCAGCCGTAACGCCAGATATCGATAATCACCCAAACTGACAGGACAAATGCGCCTGCGAACCCGAAGAACGAGAAGAACGGCACACCGAACACCTCATAGTCGCCGCCGTACGGCGCAATGATGCTCGCACCTATGAACAACCCCGCCACGATGATGGCGATGGCCATACGGTTCATGATGCGCGACAAGCCGGAAATCGGCTCGCCCGCCCCAAGCATTTCCATGTTGACCTTCAGCTGCCCGCGCGTGAGCATGCGGAGAGCTTCGCCGGAATACGCGGCCGCCTGAGCCGCGCCAACCGACGCCTTGCGCATGTCGAGCGCCATGTCCTGCGCAGTTTCCTTCAGCACTTCGGTCGGATCCATCGAGCGCCTGAGGTGGTTGTTGATGATGCTCGCCACGTTCTCGTTCTCGATGAACTCGGCGACCGTGCCCTCGATGGTGACGATACCGCGCGACACGTTGGTGACCGACGTGGGAAGCACCACCTGGCTCATGCGCGTCACGTTCATGACGTCGACGAGCAGTTGACCGACATCGAGGTCGCCGACGTCGCACGACGCATAACTCGCAAGCAGCAAGTCAAGATCGGCCAACATACGCGAATGGTCGATTGCCGCATTGTCTTTCTGAACCGCGAACGACAAAAGTGCGTCCTTGAGCTTGCCCGGGTCCTGCGCACCCACTGCTTCGACGATTGTGCCAAATGCGGCGCGTTCGGCCGGCGTGAGCCTGCCCATGATGCCCAAGTCGAGATAGACGACCTTGCCTCCACGCACGGTGATGTTGCCCGGATGCGGATCGGCGTGGAAGAAGCCGTGGTCGAGAATCTGGGCAGCATAGTTGTCGAGCATCTTCTCGCCAATTTCTTCAAGATTGTATCCTTCGGCTACAAGCCTCTCGTGGTCATAGATGGGAATGCCCTCAATGTATTCCATGACCAGGCAGTACTCGCTGCACAGCTGGGGATAGACTCTCGGGCAGTCTATGAATGCAACATCCTTGTTGAGCTCGCGGAACAGCAGCAGGTTCTCGGCTTCGATTTCGAAATCGGTCTCGTCGAGGAACGTATGCCACATCTCCTCGACAACCTCCGACAAGTCGACCATCTGCACGCTCGAAGACAAGAAGCGCTCCGCTCGTCGCGCCATGACGCGCATGATGTCGATGTCTTGCGCCATCGTTGCCTTCACGCCCGGGCGCTGCACTTTGATAGCCACGACATCGCCATTTGACAGTATTGCCCTGTGAACCTGGGCCAGCGATGCACTGCCAAGCGGCTTGGGATCGATATCGGTGAAGATGCTGTCGAGCTCTTCTCCGAATATCGCCACGAGAGCTTCCTTCACTTGGTCGAATGGCAGAGGGTCGCATTCCGTCTGCAATTTGGCCAGCTCTTCACAATATGCTTTCGGCAGAATCTCCGATCGCGTCGAGAGCGTCTGTCCGATTTTCACGAAACTGGGCCCGAGCTCTTCGAGCATCTCACGGAACTCAACCGGAGTGAAACCTCTAAGAAAATGGTGTTTCGAGGCTATAGAAGACAGCTCGCGCAGACGCCTCGAGCGCGATTTTCGATTCAGATTGAATTTATCTTCGGGATCGAGCTGGCCGCCCTTCCCGAAGAAATGGTTGAGAAGCGTATTGCTGGCCATGATGGAAGCGTCGATCGGTTATTCTTCGACCTGCTCCTCGACGGCCTCGACAACCTCTTCAACGGCTTCCTCGACCGCTTCGACGACCTCTTCGACCTCAGCCTCGACTTCGGCGGCCTGAGCATTCTGCTCGGCAGCAATCTTGGCTGCGATGGCGGCGAACTCATCGCGCTCCTCGGGAGTCATCATGCGCATGCGAGCTTCGAGCGCACTCTCGCGGATATTGCTCGTGGCCTCGCCTGCCTTACGCTGCAGCTCCTCGTTGAGCTCGCGGCCTTGGTCGAGTGTGAGCTCGCCCTTCGAGACCAGCTGGTCGATGATTTCCTTGCCCTTTTCGCCGGTGTAGGCCATGGCCCCGATGCCAGCAAGGAAAATGTTCTTGAAACCGTCACCAATGTTCGACATGGCAATTCGCCTCCTTGGTTATCGGACCTACCGGTCCGACTCAAACCGATAGTTCTGCATAGCATTATCTTACTGCAATCACACGGAAGCGCTGAATCGGTAATTGATTTGTTTCATGAGACTGAAGGTGATATTGATTATCCTGACGAGCCACGCCCTCTGTATGTTCGTTTGCGTGCTAATGTTGTCAATATGGC
>CACZAR010000011.1 GCA_902779135.1 uncultured Coriobacteriaceae bacterium
GTTGGCGAGCTCGACGAGCACTTTCGCCAACGCTTCAGCGTCTTCAGCCTCGACATTGACGCCGAAGCCGTCCGTCTCGACCTTGGCACGGAATTCCGGACTTGATCCAGTGTTAATCATGGGGATGCCAGCAGCCAGATAGTCTCCGATTTTGGTGATGATGCTTTGCGGAGCGCTTTTAACCAGAGAATTGACGGTGATATCGGAAGCATTCAGATAGGCGGCCATCAGCTCGTAAGGTGCATATCCAACAAAATCGACGGGCGCGTTTAGCCGGGCAGCTTGTTCTTCGAGTTTTGCCCGGTCGGGTCCGTCTCCCAAGATTTTCACGCGAATCGAAGGGTTTTCTCGCATTGCGATGACTGCCGCATCAATCAGGGTTGCGATGTCGTAGCTTGCGCCGAGTGTGCCCGCATAGATGACCCATAACTCACCGTCAGGCTTCTCGATTGCATCGGCCTGTGCGGCGGCGCCGGAATCGAATTTCTCAAGTTCGTTTCCCACATAGACCGTGATGCGACGGTAGTTGTCATCGCGATACTTGCTGGGCTGGTTTGCGTATTCATCAGAAGTACCCACAGCGGCGGCGATCAAGTCGTACGTCTTCTTCGCATCGCGTGCGAATGGAGAGAACGCGATGTCGCTCAATACAGGCACGTCAACGGCCATGCGCATGGCTTCAGGCCACAGATCGTTGATGTCCGGTACGTATGGAATGCCGTTCTCACGGGCTATCTCAGCGCAGGTGCGAGCCATGTCGTTAGGTGGAATCTCCGAATAGATCAAATCATATGCATTGGGATTGTTGGTAAAGCGGTCTCTGAAGAAGCGCCGCAAATTGCCTGCAAGCACGCGGTGGCTGTTAATGCGTGCCAAATCGAGATTCCGCTTGTATCCCGGCTCGTAGATGAACTGGATACGATAGGGAAGGTTCTTGTAGCAGGGTCGGGTCGTATCGCGCTGAGCCTTATCCCAGTGTTGGAACGTCGATGTGATGAGGTCCACATCGAATCCAGCTTGAGCAAGCGTTTGCGCTATGAATCGGAAACGCGTGTAACCGCGCGTTTCATCGCCGAGTTTGACGCCTTGCGTGACAATAGCTATGCGTTTTCTGCTGGGTGCTTCAAACGCCGATTCAGGATATGTGTAATAGCCTTCCATGCGTCACATTATAGGCGAGAACAGCGGCAACGCACCACTGATGGCGCCTGCAACGTCGTTCAAATGTTAGTAGGCGATGTCCATGTCGACATTGCCTACAATTCCTGGTACGGAACCGTCGGACATACATTGCCACAGCACGTAATTTCCCGTATAGCTGCATGTTTTATTGCCGGTCTTGTAAGGCCATTGGGCGATCCAGCGTTTCCAGTTGTTGAACGATGAAGAGGTCAAGTAGGAATTCCACCAGCTAAGCGAAGAGTAGATGCCAGCGGTATATCCTGCATTCTGAATTTTATTGCAGTAGGTGCGGCAAAGGGGTTCGAGGGAAATCGACATCTGGGATTTCTCTTCAATATCGTAATAGACGCCATACTTCAAATCCCTCGGAGAGAGGCCGGCGCTTTTCAGAAGGCGCAATGTGTGGTCTGCTTCGCTCGAGGCCATAGATGTATTCGTCGCATACGAGTACAGGTATACGCCGATATCGAGGCCTGCTGCTCGGGCCCCCTGTACGTTTTTGTAAAACTTTGCGTCGTCCTGGCTTGTGTAATCGCTGCCGTACCCGCAACGAATTATCGCGAAGCGGATACCCGAGGCTGCAACCTTATTCCAGTCGATGTCACCGTTCCAGACGGAAACATCGATTCCTATCGCTTTTGCGCCATCGAGGCTTATTCCCGAGAACGAGTTTCGCACGGACGTACTCATTTGGGCTTCAACGAAATCAGCGCGCGATACCATTGGGTGTTTTGTTGGGCCGGGGGCGGCATCTCCCTTTTTGACCAATTTGATTCGATACGCTTCGCATCGAAGTGAAAGACCGCTCGATCCTGCCGACTCTCCGTTCTTTGCCCAGTCGAGCCATCCGAAATTTTCAACATGAGCTTGATAGTAAACGTCGTAGTTTTTTGCCAATTCTCCAGTGAGCTTTATTTCAATGGCTTCGCATCTAAGCGATTCTCCAGATGTTCCGGAGACGGCGCCATCCTTCACCCATTCTTGCCATCCGATGTTTTGGATGTGCGATCGGTATGTGATACCGCCCGAATACTTGCCGGGGCTTGCCAGGATTTGCAATGCCTCGACGCGGAGGCTTCTTCCTGTTGTGCCGCCAACCGCGCCGTCACCGACCCAAGTTTTCCAGCCATCGTTTTGTACATGCGTTGTATAACGAACCCCGACTGCGTCAGCGCTCTTGCCTGCGGCGATTTCCGTTTTCGGCGTCAGCACGATTTGAATGGCCTCCAAGCGTAGCGATTGACCGGTTGTTCCAGCAATTGCGCCGTTCTTGACCCATCCTTGCCACCCTACGTTTTGGACGTGCGTGCGGTAGCAAATATCGTAGTGTTTGGCGAGATCGCCTGTAAGCCAGATTCTTATTCCTTCTAATCGCAACGACTTACCGGACGTGCCCGATACTGCTCCGTCTTTCACGGCATCTTGCCAGCCGATGTTTTGGACGTGAGTTTGATACATAATGGAGCCCGATACTCCGAAGTTGTTTACAGAGATCTTGATTGCTTCGAGTCGAAGAGAACGGCCGGAAGTCCCTGATGTTTGACCGCTGTTTTTCCACGTGTTTTCCCATCCAACATTTTGAATGTGAGTCGTATATGTCAACGTTGCGTCTGAGACAGAGCCAGACGATTTTGCGGCAACTGATTTCCCTGTCGAAAGATCAACGGTTCCAGCAGTGAGGTTTTGATCGGCGTAAGCAGTGTGCGGAATTGCAATGCACAGCAGCGTGAGCGCCAGCGTTGCAAGTGCGATTTGAAAAGCGCTTCTTTTGACCATTGCGTTCATTTGCTGCTCCCTTTTGGTCAATCGAACACTTAAATGAAAAATCATTCTACCATTTCAGAAACGCATTCGTGAGGACCGTGTAGCGGAAGATCCGAAGAACGACACGTCATTTCCGTTAATTGTGCGTGAAAAGCGGTCATGTTTTGTGATTGATGCGTAGCATACAACGTATACCTAAAATGGACGATATCGCCAATCTCGGAAGGAATGGACATGAATCCCGAGCAAGATTTTGTGATGAAGACGATCAAGAGCCGCGACGTGCATTTCGTGCGCCTGTGGTTCACGGACGTGCTTGGCACGATGAAATCGTTCGCCGTATCTCCTTCCGAAATCGAAGGCGCATTTCAGGAAGGTATGGGCTTTGACGGCAGCTGCATCGCCGGCTTCAGCCCCACCGAAGAATCCGACATGCTTGCTTTTCCCGATCCGTCGACGTTCCAGGTCCTGCCTTGGCGTCCGTCGTCGAATGCCGTTGCACGTATGTTCTGCGACATTCACACGCCTGATGGCGCTGCATTCGAGGGCGACCCACGCAACGTTTTGCGCCGCATGGTCGACAAGGCGGCCGAGTCAGGTTACATGTTCAATGTGGGCCCTGAGCTCGAGTTTTACTACTTCAAGAGCCAGACCGAACCTGAGCCGCTCGACCGCGGTGGCTATTTCGATTTGACAAGCCTCGACTACGCTTCCGATTTGCGTCGCGACACGGTCCTTGCTCTCGAGAAAATGGGCATTCCCGTCGAGTATTCGCATCACGAAAGCGGTCCTTCGCAGCACGAAATCGATCTGCGTTACACCGATGCATTGTCGATGGCAGATGCGGTGATGACATACAAGCTTGTCGTCAAGGAGATCGCTGTCGAGCACGGCGTGTACGCCTCGTTCATGCCCAAGCCCCTTGCCGATGCTCCGGGAAGTGGCATGCACGTGCATCAGAGTCTTGTCGACTCCGACGGTAACAACCTGTTCTTCGACGAAAACGATCCGAGCGGTTACAACCTGTCGGAGACGGCCAAGCGTTACATCGCGGGCATTCTGAAATATGCTCCCGAGTTTTGCCTGATCACCAATCAAAACGTCAATTCGTATAAGCGGCTCATAGCAACTGATGAAACTCCGTCGCGCCTCTCGTGGGCGCGCACGAACCGCTCGACGCTCTTGCGCGTGCCTGGGTATCGTCCTCACCAATCCGACGCATGTCGCGTTGAGTTGCGAAGCCCTGATCCCGCGGCGAATCCCTATCTCGCATTCGCAGTCATGCTTGCGGCGGGGCTCGCGGGTATCGAAGAGGGCCTTGAGCTGGCTGATCCGATTGAGGATAAAAACTTGTTCGATTACTCGCCCAAAGCGATGCACGAGGCGGGGCTCAAGAGGCTTCCTGCGAACCTCGGCGAGGCCGTTAACCGCTTCGAATCGTCCGAGCTCATGCGCAAGGTGCTCGGCGACCATATTCATTCGTATCTCGTCGAGACGAAACGTGCCGAATGGGTCGCGTATCTGACCCATGTCAGCCCTTGGGAGCTCGATCGTTACCTGGCGGTGCTCTAGATGAAGAAGAAAGTCGTCTTCATAGCCGACAGCTTGGATAATGCCTACAAGTTCCAGCAAGTTCTTTCAACGTTCGGCGTCGAGATAGCCGCGGGCTCGACGGTTCAGATCAAAAAGCTGCTCGCATCGACGGCGCATTCCGATCTCATCATCTTTGAGTCGCGCGGTTCGGCGGCCGACAGGACCGATGAGGTCATATCAATCGCCGACGAGAGAGGCTGCCCCATCTTGGTGATCGTCAACGAAGACGATGCCGAGAACCTGCGGCTTCCCACTGGTGCGCCGAGCGACTTCGTCGTACATGGGGCAAGTGCTGCGGAATGCGCAGTGCGCGTCAAGCGATTGCTGAACGATGAAGAGGCTATCGGGTCGTCGGATTTGATCGTCGTCGACCACATGACTATCAACCTCGCGACGTATCAAGTGCTTGTTTCGGACAAGCCCATCGATTTCACCTACCTCGAGTATGCGTTGTTGTCGTTCCTCGTGCGTCATCCCGGCCGCACGTTCTCGCGTGATGCGCTCTTGCAGCACGTATGGGGTTTCGACTACTACGGCGGCTCGCGCACCGTTGACGTGCATGTTCGTCGTATCCGTGCGAAGCTCGGTCCCGAATTGGCTCAGCGTCTCGAGACCGTGCGTGGTGTCGGCTACCTCTGGAGCGCGTAGAAGGTTCATAACCAAAACCGTTTCTTTTTGGCTGCTCGTTTGTCTGACGCGCATCAATTCGCGCATTGCTCCATCCAGGTATACTGAAATCAAACACGCTCACGAACCGCGAAAGGGAGTCCTATGCCCAAGACAATCGCTGTAATCGATGGTAATTCGCTCATGCACCGCGCATACCATGCCGTGCCGCCCACCATGAACGCGCCCGACGGCACGCCGACGAACGCCGTTTTCGGTTTCTGCTCGATGCTCTTCAAGTTCATCGAGATGGCGCAACCTGACGGCATCGTGTGCGCCTTTGACGCGGGCAAACCGCAGTTCCGCATCGAGGCGCTCGAGCGATACAAGGCACAACGTCCGCCCATGGACGACGAGCTGCGTTGTCAGTTTCCCATCATCGAAAGCCTTCTCGAGTCGATGAACATCCCCGTCGTGAAAGTGAAGGGTTGGGAAGGCGACGACATTTTGGGCACCGTGGCGGCGCGCGATGAGGCGAAAGGGTATCAGACGCTGCTCGTTTCGGGCGACAAGGATGTTAATCAGCTCGTGACCGACCTCACCCATGTCGTGACAACAAAGAAGGGCATAACAGACGTCGTGATCTACGACCCCGAGATGGTCGAGGAAAAATACGGCATCACGCCATCGCAGTTCCCCGATTACCTGGGCTTCATGGGCGATTCATCAGATAACATCCCAGGCGTGCCGGGTATTGGTCCCAAGTCTGCTCAGAAGCTGCTTTCCCAATACGGGTCGATGGAAGGCGTGTACGAGAACCTCGACAAACTCAAGGGCAAGCAACTCGAGAACATCCGCGACAACCGCGAGCTTGCGTTCCTATCGCGCAAGATCGCGACGATTGTGACCGATCTCGATTTCGAACTCGATGTCGATGAAGTGTCGTGGCCGTCATTTGACATAGAGACGGTCACTGAAGCGTACAAGACAATCCGCTTCAGCGCCCACCTCGACAAGTTGTTGAAGCTCGTCGGGCAAGAAGGCGCAGCGCCTGCCGCTCCCGCATTCGAACTCGCAGAGGCTGTAGAGGGCAAAGAGGCGCTCGCCATCATCGAGCGCGCGCTGTCCGAAGGCGAACGTGTGAGCGTGGCGTTCTCGAAGCCAACTCAAGAATCGCTGTTCGCTCCCGAAATCACCCTTGCCGTTACGACTTCCCAAGGCGTTGCCCTCGTCGAAAGCGATGAGGCTCTCTCGATATTTGCGCGCATTGCCAAAGAGGGCTCGTTTGCCGCCCTCGACGCGAAAGCGGCGTTGCACGAAGTGTATCCGGTTGATTCTTCGGAGAGCGCACTTCTTTCCGACGCTGATGTGCTCAATTGCGATGCATTCGATGCGGCGCTCGCTGCCTACGTGCTGAATTCGTCTGCAGGGAAGTATCCACTTGAAGCGCTGGTCGAAGCGCATCTCGACATGGCTGTTCCCGAGGCGCATGACGACAAGGAGGCTGCGAGCATCGAATCGCAGATCGTTGCCGCCTTGGTACCAGTGCTCGAGAGCAATCTCGAGGCCGATGGGACGGCGAGCGTTTATCGCGACATAGATTTGCCGCTCGTCGGCGTGCTCGCAATGATGGAGCGCAACGGTGCGCCAATCGACACGAAGGCGCTTGCAGACCTCGGTGCAAGCACCCAAGTTGAGATCGACGAGCTGAAAGCGAAGATATACGAGCTTGCGGGCGAGGAGTTCAACGTCGATTCGCCCAAACAGCTCGGACATATCCTGTTCGAGGTGCTCGAACTTCCGCATGGGAAGAAGACGAAGAGCGGCTACTCGACCGATGCGCAGGTTCTAAAGAAGCTGTCCGAGATCCACGAGCTGCCCGCAACCGTGATCCACTACCGCGAGTATGCAAAGATCAAGTCCACCTATATTGATGCGCTGCCCAATATCGCCCGACGCTACGGAGACGGGCGTGTGCATACGTCGTTCAACGAGACCGTGACGTCGACAGGACGTCTGTCCTCGTCAGATCCCAACTTGCAGAACATTCCCGTGCGCACCGATTTCGGGCGCAACATTCGCGCCTGTTTCGGAGCACTGAATCCGGGGGACAAGTTCCTGTCAGCTGACTATTCGCAGATCGAGCTGCGCTTGTTGGCTCATCTGTCGAATGACGAACATCTCGTGGCGGCGTTCAATTCGGGTGCCGATTTCCACGCAACGACGGCAGCGCGCGTGTTCGGCGTGCCTGTCGATGAGGTGACGCCTCAGATGCGCAGCCGAGCAAAGGCCGTTAATTTCGGAATCGTATACGGTCAGCAGGCATTCGGCCTGGCACAGAGCCTCGAGATTCCCATGTTCGAAGCGAAAGAGATGATCGATCGCTACTTCGAGGCGTATCCGGGCGTGCGCGCCTACCTCGATCAAACGATTGCCATCGCGAAAGAGAAGGGCTACGCCGAGACCATGTTCGGTCGGCGCCGCCATATCCCCGAGCTTGCCGCCCGCAACGCTGTGCAGCGCGGGTTTGGGGAGCGCACGGCTATGAACCATCCCATGCAGGGTAGTGCGGCGGACATCATCAAAATGGCCATGAACGAGGTCGCAAGACGCCTCATCGAGGAGGAATTCGAAGCTCGTCTGCTCATCCAAGTCCATGACGAGTTGGACTTCTCGGTTCCCGAGCACGAGATCGAACGTTTAAGCGCAATGGTGAAAGACGCAATGGAAAACGTTGCCAAGCTGAGCGTGCCCCTCATCGCAGACGTCTCTTGGGGCGACACTTGGGCCGAGGCGCATTAGGATGTCACCGCAAGCCCGCCGGAACGGCCGGGTTAAGCGAGGTCAAGCCAAAGGAGGAGCGAAATCCACTTTTCTGCCTGCTTTTGGCAGAAAAGCTAGTTCGCGACGACGACGCGGCGAGCGTACCCCGGCCGTTCCGGCGGGCCTGCGGCGGCTCTCCTTCAAGCACCCACGGAACATCCACATTTGGCGGTTGACTTGCGGATAGTTCCCCGATAACATACTTTCTTGCGCTTAAATGCGCAAAGCACAGATGGCGCGTCCACACCCTTACGTGTCGTCGTGTAGGAAATGAACGCTGAAAAGCAAGGAGAATTGTTCATGTATGCAATTGTGAAAACGGGTGGCAAGCAGTACAAGGTTTCTGCGGGCGATGTGATCAGCATCGAGAAGCTCGCCGTCGAGGTCGGCGAAACGGTCGAGCTCCCCGTGATCTGCGTTGTCGATGGCGACGCAATCGAGGCCAATCCCGAGAAGGCTGCCGCCACGAAGGTTACCGCCGAAGTGCTCGATCAGTACAAGGGCAAGAAGCAGATGGTCTTCAAGTTCAAGAAGCGCAAGGGCTACAAGAAGCTCAAGGGCCATCGTCAGCAGCTCACCAAGGTGCGCATCACCGCTGTCGGTGCCGACAAGTACGAGGCTCCCGCCAAGGCCGCCAAGGCCGAGGAAGCCGCTTCCGAGGAATAAAGGAAGGGGAGATAAGACATGGCACATAAGAAGGGTCTTGGTTCATCCCGTAACGGTCGCGACTCCCACGCACAGCGACTTGGCGTCAAGAAGTTTGCTGGCGAGTACGTAAAGGCTGGCAACATCATCGTGCGTCAGCGCGGCACGAAGTTCCATCCCGGCGAGAACGTCGGTCGTGGCAAGGACGACACGCTGTTCGCGAAGTGCGACGGTCATCTGGTCTTCACCCGTGGCGTGAAGCGTCGCATCCATGTTCGTCCGCTCGAGGCTGAAGAAGCCGAAGCGTAGACGGCTGCTGAAAATCTGTTACGTGGCGTGCCCTTCGGTTACGAGGGGCACGTTTCATTTAGAATTGGGTCAACATGTTCGTAGACAAAGTAAACATATTCGTGAAGGGTGGCGACGGCGGCGCCGGTTGCATGTCGTTTCGTCGAGAAGCCCACGTGCCCAAGGGCGGGCCTGACGGCGGTGACGGCGGGCACGGCGGAGACGTCGTCGTCCAAGCTGATGCCAGTTTGTCGTCGCTGATCGATTATCGTTTTAAGCATCATTTCAAAGCGCAGCGAGGCACGCACGGCAAGGGCTCGAAGATGCATGGTGCCCGAGGCGAGGACTTGGTGCTCAAGGTGCCGGTCGGCACGGTCGTGCGCGAGTACGACGAAGAGACGAAGGAGACGGGCGAGACCATCGCCGATCTGGTGCGCGACGGCCAGAAAGTCATCGTCATGCCGGGTGGCATGGGCGGTCGTGGAAACACGCACTTCGTGACGCCGACGCGCCGCGCTCCTGCGTTCGCCGAGTTGGGCGAACCAGCGCAAGAGGGTTGGATCCAACTCGAGATGAAGCTCATGGCCGATGCCGCTCTCGTGGGCATGCCTTCGGCGGGCAAGTCATCGTTCATCGCGAAGATCTCGGCAGCACGGCCGAAGATCGGCAACTATCCGTTCACGACGCTCGTGCCCAATTTGGGTGTAGCTGTCTCAGGCGATTACAGTTTCGTTGCGGCGGACGTGCCAGGCCTTATCGAAGGTGCTCATGAGGGGCGCGGCCTCGGACATGAGTTCCTGCGCCATATCGAGCGCACGGCTCTCATCGTGCACATCGTCGACCTGACGGGCGATTGGGAGGGGCGCGACCCCCTCAACGATTACGACATCATCAACCGTGAGCTCGCTTTGTATGCCGATGAGTTGGCAAACCGTCCACGCATCGTCGTTGCAAACAAGATCGATGTGCCTGGCACTGAAGAAGTATGCGAGAAGCTGGCGGCCAAGGTGCGCGAAGATTCCATCGCTGCTGCTGGTGGCGATGAGTTCGCCGATAGCCCCATCGACCCCAAGCTCTACCGCATCAGTGCGCTGACGGGCGAAGGCGTCGAGGGCTTGAAAGCGGCAATCGCAATCAAGGTCCACGAACTGCGCGAGGCAGCGCGTGCCGAACGGGCTGCTGAGGAGGAGTTCGACTACGTGTGGGAGCACCGTCGTCAAACGCGCGATGCCGCGTTCGAAATCGTGCGCTTGTCGCGGCACGTGTTCCGCGTGGTCGGTCCTCGTGTCGAGAGAATGGTCGTCCAGACCGACTTCGAGAACGAGGAGGCCATCGCATATCTCCAGCATCGTCTGAAGCGCATCGGCGTTGACCGAGCTCTCGACGAGGCAGGTGCGTGCGATGGCGACGAAATCCATATCATGGGCTATGCCTTCGACTACGAGTCGGCGCGCATGGCAGAGGACATATTCGCTGAGCTGGATGAATAATCTGGCAATGAGTCTGGCTGGATTCTAGGAAAGGTTCAGACGTTGAGCAGTCAAAAACGTTTGGTAGTGAAAATCGGTTCGTCGACGCTCACGACGGAGACGGGTCGAATCGATCATGAATACCTGAGCACCCTTGCCGAGCAGGTGCGTGCAGTTCGCGAAGCTGGATGGCAGGTTGTCATCGTGTCGTCGGGTGCCATCGCATGCGGTCTCGAGCGCTTGGGTATGAAAGGCGATAGACCTGATGATATGCCGACTTTGCAGGCGGCCGCCTCGGTTGGGCAGGGCTTGTTCGTCTCCGCATATGGCGACGCGTTCGGGGCGTGCGGTATGATCACCTCGCTCGTATTGCTCACACGACGCGACACGGCAGACCGCACCGCGTACCTACATGCACGCGATACGCTCGAGCGACTACTCGACCTGGGTGTCGTGCCCATCGTCAACGAGAACGACACGGTATCGGTCGAGCAGATCCGTTTCGGCGACAACGATACCCTCGGCGCATTGGTTGCGTGCCTGATCGGCGCCGATTTGAACATCATCCTTTCCGACGTTGATGGCTTGTACGACGGCAACCCGTCGGAAGATGCGAACGCGCAGCTCATCAAACGCGTCGACATCATCGATCAATCCGTCGTGCATGTGGCGGGAGGCGCCGGCACGTCAAAGGGCTCAGGAGGCATGATCACGAAGATCAAAGCCGCTCGCGTGCTCGCCGCTGCGGGCATTCCGCTCGTCATCTGCAGTGGCCGACTTGAGAACGCCGTCGTCGATGCTGCATCAGGCAAAGAGGTCGGCACATTGTTCCCCGCAACACACAAGGCGCATGAGATCACCCCGCGCAAGCTTTGGATAGCCTTGGGCGATTCGGCTCGCGGTGTCATCACAGTCGACGAAGGCGCCAAGCGCGCACTCGAGAGGCGGGGAAGCTCCTTGCTCGTGGTAGGCGTCGCAGGTGTCGAGGGCGATTTCATCGAAGGGGACATCGTCGACATTCAGGATACGGCAGGCTACCTGTTCGCGCGCGGCCGCGTGTCGGCTGGTCGCGACGAGGTCGAGCTAGCAATGGGCCGCACCCATGAAGAGCTCGTCCGTAACCGCCTTCTTGCAGAAATGGCGGACAAGCCTCTGGTGCATAGGGACGACTTGATAATATTCGAATAAGCCAACGAAGAAGAGTGGTTCCTTTTCGGTTAGTTCGGAGCGGACGGAGTACATGGTCAAGATCAGCAGGCGATTCGATGAGCTGGGAGCCGATGGCGCATCTGCGCGTCTCGGCATCATGGGCGGTACATTCGACCCGATACATATCGGACATCTGACCATTGCTGAGGAAATGCGTCAGGCACTTGGCCTCGACGCCGTGCTGTTCATCCCCACAGGGGCTCCCGTGTTCAAGAAAGACCAGCACGTTACAGATGCGCATGATCGCGTCGAAATGGTTCGCCTGGCTGTTTCCGGCAATCCACATTTTGACGTGAGCACAATCGAAGCCGATCGCGAGGGCGATACGTTCACGGTCGACACGCTGCGCGAAATGCGCGAGCACTATCCCGACAACGTGACGTTCTATTTCATGGTTGGGTCTGATTCTGCAGCGACGGTGGGAAAATGGCGCGGTTCCAAAGAGCTTGCGCAGTTGACTCATTTGGTTGTGGCAGCTGGCAGGCCGGGCTCTCTTCAAGAGGACGAGCTGTGCCCGATCATTGAGGCCGCCGGTCCTTTCGAGTATCACATCGTGCACACGAGCATTCTGGCCGTTTCGTCAACCATGCTGCGCGATCGTCTCGTAAAGGGCGACACCTGCCGCTACCTCATCCCCGAAAGGGTCCGCGAATACATTCGGGATCATGGTCTCTACGCTGGTGATGAAGCCATCGCTTCATCTTGCGACCAGTCGTCCGAAATCGATCCACTCTCGAAAGAGTTTTACAAGGCACGCAAAGCCGAGCTGAAAACACGCGTGAGCTCGAAACGCTTCAAGCACATCATGGGTGTCGCAGACACTTGCGAACAGCTCGCCGAGCAATATGGTGTCGACCCGAAGAAGGCACGCCTTGCTGGATTGCTGCACGACTGGGACAAGGGCATGAATGATGAGGAAGCGCGTCAACGGGCCATTGACCTGGGGATGGAAGACGAAATCGACCCCTACATTCTCGAAGTGATGCCCAACGTGCTGCATGGTATTACTGCAGCGAAGGCGCTCGGACGCGAATATCCTGCGATTCCCGCCGACGTGTTGCAGGCGATTGATCGCCATACGACAGCTGCCGATGACATGACGCCACTCGATATGGTGCTCTACGTTGCTGATGCCATCGAGCCTGGTCGCGTGTTCGGTCGCATCGACGAACTTCGCTCGCTCGTCGGCGAGGTAAGCCTCGAAGAGCTGTATTTCCATACGTATGAATATTGGGTCTTCCTGTTATTGGAGCGCAGGAAACCCCTACATCCTGATACGATACGCATTTGGAATGCAAACGTCTCGCAGTTGAAGCGATACGCCAGGAGGAATGAAAAACAATGACTGAAGAACTGACTTCGAAGGATTATGCAATCATCGCTGCACGTGCGGCAGATGAGAAGAAGGCGACCGACATCGTCGTGCAAAACGTCGGCGAGCTCATTGGTGTTACCGATTACTTCGTCATCGTGACGGCGACGAATAATCGTCAGGTGCACGCCATCATCGATGCGGTCGAGGAGGCCGAGCGTCTGCAGGCCAAGATAAAGCCGCTTCATCGTGAGGAGACGCGCGACGGTTCGTGGGAGCTGCTCGACTACGGCAGCATCGTGGTGCATGTGTTCCAGCCCGAAACGCGCGAGTTCTATCGCCTTGAGGCTTTATGGAACGATGCTCCGGTGATGGATCTTGTCGCGGAGGCTGGCATCACCGATGCCGTATACTCCGACCGCATTGCCGAGCTGCTCGGCGAGCGTGCTGCGGAACTCGAGGAAAACCGTCAGGAAGCCGAAGAAGAGTAACGCATATCTTGCAACGTAAACAAGCGGGCGGCGAGAAAAGTACTCGCCGCCCGCTTCATGTTTTATCACGGAAATCTTTAACGGTACATCCCGTGGCACTTCTTGAACTTCTTGCCGCTGCCGCAGGGGCACGGGTCGTTCGGCTTGGCCATCTCGAACGGGTCGTCCTTGTCTTTGACGTAGGTCTTCGCTTTTCCGGTGGCTGCGGCTTTCTGAGGGGCGCCCGCAGCCTGGGTTGCAACGGCTGCTGCGCGGGCAGGCGACATGTCGTCGGCGGTGCCGGGGCCGTCGAGCACCTGCTCGGGGTTCGAGTAGCTCACCTTGCGGCCGGCCAGCGGGTCGTCCTCTTGCTCCGGCTGTTCCTGCTCGGGCTGTTTGATGGCGACTTGCAGACGCAAGAGCGTGCGTAGGTAGTCGGCGTACATGTTCTCGGTCATGTTCGAGAACGCCTGGTAGGCTTCCTCGCGGTACTCAGTCAAGGGGTCGCGTTGGCCGTAAGCGCGCAGCCCGATGCCGGCACGCAGGTAATCCATATCCTGCAGATGGGCCATCCAACGCGTGTCCATGATGCGAAGCATGATTTGTGCTTCGAGCTTGCTCATGGCATCTTCGCCGAGCATGGCGACCTTTGCCTCGTACGCTTCGGTGAAGAAATCAGCAATCGCATCCTCGACAACCGAAGGTTCGTCATCGTGGTCGATATCTTCGACACGGAAGGTCTCGAGACCGGTCATCGAAGTGACCCATGCTTCGAGTGAGGCGATGTCCCACTCGTCGCTCGTCGTCTTGTCGGGGCAGTTGTCCGCAACAGCTGCGCGAGCGCAGTCTGCGATGATTTCGGGAATGCGATCGGTCATGTCCTTGCCGTCGAGGATTGCGTTGCGCTCCTCGTAGATGGCCGAACGCTGCAGGTTCAATACGTCGTCGTACTCGAGGACGTTCTTACGAGCTGCAAAGTGCATGGCCTCGACCGAATGCTGGGCGTTCTCGATGGCCTTCGAAACCATGCCCGCCTGGATTGGCTGGTTGTCGGGCAGTTGCGTACGCTCCATCATGTTCGAGATGCTGTCCATGCGATCGCCGCCGAATCGGCGCATGAGGTCGTCTTCCAGCGAGAGGTAGAACTGGGTCTCGCCCGGGTCGCCTTGACGGCCGGAACGACCACGGAGCTGATTGTCGATACGACGCGATTCATGACGCTCGGTGCCGATGACGAGCAGGCCGCCTGCATTGCGCACCTGATCGGCTTCGGCGTCAGTGATTTCGTCAGCTTCCTTTGTTGCCTTTTCGAGCGCCTCCGGTGTGACAGCCACCATTTCTGCCAGGTCGTCGAGCACTTTCTTCGCTTTGGCGCGGATGCGCGGATCGTCCGAATCGAGTGCTTGCTCGGCCGCAACGCGCAGCTCTTCCTTCTTCGCAACGTCGATGGCGGGGTCGTATCCGCGTGAACGCAGGATGTCCTCAGCCAACACCTCAGCGTTGCCGCCGAGCAAGATGTCGGTACCACGACCTGCCATGTTGGTCGCGATGGTGACGGCGCCGAGACGGCCGGCCTGTGCGACGATGTGTGCTTCGCGCTCATGGTTCTTCGCGTTCAAGGTTTCATGCTTGATGCCACGCTTGTCGAGCAAGCGGCTCAGACGTTCGGAGCTCTCGATCGAGACAGTGCCGACCAGACATGGCTGGCCGATTGCGTTGCGGGCGGAAATCTCGTCGGCAACGGCGTTGAACTTTGCATCGATCGTGCGGTACACCTGATCGTTCTGGTCGATGCGGATGACGGGCTTGTTCGGCGGAATCGCGGTGACTTCGAGCTTGTAGATCTGACGGAACTCGGAGTCCTCGGTCATGGCCGTGCCAGTCATGCCGGACAGCTTGTCGTACAGGCGGAAGTAGTTCTGCAGCGTGATGGTGGCCAGCGTCTGGTTCTCTTCTTTGACTGGCACCTTCTCTTTTGCCTCGACGGCCTGGTGGAGGCCTTCGGACCAGCGGCGGCCTTCCATGATACGGCCCGTGAACTCGTCAACGATCTTGACCTCGCGGTCTTTGGTGACCACGTAGTCAACATCGCGATGGAACAGGTATTCGGCCTTCAGCGCTTGCTGCAAGTGGTTGGCGAGCGTGCCTGCAGTGTCTGCGTAGATGTCATCGATACCGAGTGCCGCCTCGATGCGCTCCAAGCCGACCTCGGTTGCGTTGATCGTGCGTTTGGCCTCGTCCATCTGGTAATCGACATCTCGTTCGAGTCCGCGGACAGCGCGTGCGAAGTCATTGTACGTGCTCGCTGCAGCGGAGCCAGCGCCTGAAATGATCAACGGGGTGCGCGCCTCGTCGATGAGAATCGAGTCGACCTCGTCGACGATGGCGAAATGATGCCCGCGCTGGACACGTGCTTCAGCGCGCGTGACCATGTTGTCGCGCAGATAGTCGAAGCCGAATTCGGAGTTCGTGCCATAGGTGACATCGGCCAGGTATGCCGTGCGCTTTCGCTCGCCGCGCATGCCGTTCTGGATGAGGCCGACGTTCATTCCCATGAACTTGTAGATGCGGCCCATCCACTCGCTGTCGCGCTTTGCCAGGTAGTCGTTCACCGTGACGATGTGGACGTTGTGGCCGGGTAGGGCATTGAGGTAGCCGGCCAGTGTGGAGACCAGCGTTTTGCCTTCGCCCGTTTTCATCTCGGCGATGTGGCCATCGTTGAGCGCCATGCCGCCGATGAGCTGCACGTCGAAATGGCGCATGCCGAGCGTGCGCACCGATGCTTCGCGGATTGCCGCGAATGCTTCGGGCAGAATCGAATCGAGGCTTTCACCGCGCTCGAGGCGCTCCCTGAACTCGACCGTCAAATGGGCGAGCTCGGCATCGTCGAGCTTCTTCATGTCGGGTTCGAGCGTGCCGATGTGATCGGCGATCTTCTGATAGTTCTTAACCTGTCGGCCTTCGCCGAATGAAAGGAGTTTAGAGAAAAATCCCGCCATCTAGTGTGCCGTCCTGTTCTCGTAGACCTGATGATTGGCTAATCTAAAACTGTAACATAGCGATGGGGAAAGACGGTACCGCCAAAGCGTGGCTGCAGACAATGCGCATGCAACGTTACCTTGTCTTCACGCTTTCCGCAATTTGCTGCCGATTGATAAAACCTCGACTGATTTTCTTTCTACAAATCCTCTGATTCGAGCAGCTGCTGGTAGAAAACCATAAGCTCGGAAGAGGGATCGATCCCAAGTTTTTCGCTCAACACATGCATGGCACGTCGGCCCGTCGCCATGGCTGCGACCCGTTGTCCCGAGGCAGCTTGCGCGCGCATGAGCTCCAAGTACGCATCTTCTCGAGTGTCGTCGTGGTCGAGCGCCATTTGCGCACACCAGGCGGCGCGTCGCGGGTTTCCCGTTTGGGCGATTCCAGCCGATGCGACTACCAATGCGTCGACGAGTTTTGTTTGGCATTCCTCCCGCGTCTGCACGACGAGGTCGTTCGTGGTTTCTGCTGGCAAGAGGTCGCCAGAAAAGTCCCTATCGACCTCGGCGAGCAGTTCGGACCAGCGTGTGAAGTCAGGCTCCTCGAATAGGAACGTGCGGCAGATCTCGTCAAGGCGAGCGATGTCGCTTTGGACGTACGATGAGTTGAAGGCGCATCCCACGCGATGCCGTATGAGATAGGGGCACGATCCGTCGGGCAAAACGAGTGCTTGTCTGAGTTTGCTCCACACGGTATAGAAGCTTTTGCGAGAGATTTGAAGAGGGCTGTCCGGCCACATTGATTTGCAGATCGAATCGCGTGGTATTTCGCGCCCGGGGTTCGATGCAAGCAACACGATTAGCGGCCTGACGTGCGCGCTCTTAATGCTATCTTCATCAATTGGCTCTCCACCGATCCTCAACTCGAGCCGTCCGAACGTCTTGATGCTGAGGGTTGGAATGCTCAACCGTGCTTGAACTTTTGGAGGCTTGCGACGCGGGCTGAGCGCGCTTTCGGGGTGCGTTGCGAGCCAGTTGTCTTGCTGCAATGCAGATTGAGCGGATTCTGCGACGAAGCGGCTGCGTTGAGCAAGCAGCGCCATTTCGGCGTTGCGTAGACCGATGAGAGCGGAAGTCGAAAGCGGTCCTTCGTAATAGCTCATCCCTTTCACGTGGGCAGATTCCATGGCAAGTCCCGCAGAGATAGCAAAGAAGTTTGGCAGCAACGAAGGGGACGCTTCTATGCAATCGCGCACGAACCGTTCGATGGGCGAGCAGTTGAAGGGTGGCAGCATGCCTGCAACCAATCCACTACTATTCAGCTCGTCGGCGTATGTGTTGTAAAACCATGATGCGATGATGCAAAGCATGTCGTCAGATAGGCCTTCGCTCAAAGATTTGTTCCAGAATTCATAGAGCTCCTGTGCACCGATAGATGCCATGCACCAAGCCTGTGCGAGTGAGATATACGCCGATCCCGATTGGGCATCGACGGTCATACGGCTCCCCGTCGCAGCAATGGTGGCAAGTTCCGTGGCGGCACGCTCTCTCAACGTGTTCGTAGAGCATTGCGCTAGGACAAGAAGGTTTATGACTCGATATTCGATAGGTGTTTGACTTTCGAATGCATAGCGTTTTGCGCATCGGCACGCCTCATCAGGACTGTCGAGCATGCGGAAGCAGAGCGATTCGACTGCGGAGAGCATCGAACGTTGCTCGATGGTCATCCCCATGGGCCTTGTTGAGCCGGCAAGCTGCAAAAGGGGCAGGAAACACGAGCCTGCGACGAGTTGACGTGCATGCGCCATGAGCCATGCTATCCGCGACTTTCTCGGACAAACCAAACGGATGATCTCGCTTGCACGTTCAAGTTTGCCGTTGTCCATGAGCAGTGCTGCGAGCGCGCTGGTGAACGTCTCCCGCGAGTCGTATGACGATCGGCGCACAAACGCATCAATCACACCGCGCAAGGCGAATGCGATGTCGGCAACGTCGAAAGATGGCGCCTCGAAAGCATCCAGGTCTTCATTGAACCCAAGATGCGGGTAATTGATTGCGGTTCTCCCGATGAGGTCGCGGTCGATGGGGCCGAGGGCGACGAGATCGGCAAACGATCCCGTCCCGAGCACGGAGGTGCAGACGAGCGCGAGCAACAGGTCGGATGGCGCTTCTTCGCGAAACCCATGGGTGAGAAAATCGCGTGCTGCCCCTTGTCGTTGAGTCCATACGAGCATGGGTACGCGGCAGGAAGAGATGCGAGGCGCGGTTGTCGTGAACGAACTTGTCGAATCGTCGTGGACGATGGTCAGCTCCTCATCGTCGAGCAAGAGCTCTTTGGCGGTAACCGTCACGCGGTCTTGTTGGAGCCGGCCGAGGGTATCGCATGAGGGCGCGCAGGTGACGAGCACTTCACGCTTGCTGCTGAGGATGGCGTCGATCTCCCTCGAGAACTCTTCGGCGCGCTCCGCGTCGAGAGGTGGGACATCTTCGAACACCACAAGCTTCATCTTCGGGTCGAATCGCAAGCAGTCGGATGCAATGCAGCCTTCGTCGAGGTCGCGTATGAAGCATGGGCTCTTGCAGTTGATCCAGTACACGTCCGAGAATCCGAAGATCGTGTCAGCATATTCGAGCGCCAATCCAGTTTTGCCGTATCCATAGGGCGCCACGATGAACCGAGCGACTCCCCGCTCCCTTAAAAGATGGGACACGAGTCGTTGGCGCTGGTAGTATCGATAGGAAAGCAGATGAGCTGGGCGATTACCGCGACATGCGGATTTCGAAATGAAGCTTGACATAGCACGAGCCTTTCTTGCATGGTCTCGTGCTCTGGTCAAAGCACGCTGATTCTAGTTGAATATCCGAGTGTCGTTCAAGCGCATGCGCGCAATTTTCAACAGAGTTTCTTTGAATTGCGGGTGTTTTGGAAACGGAATGGCAGTCATGAGGGTAGTCTGAGACTCCAACAAATAATTGAAATGCAATGGAACTGACGGATGGCAATGGATCTTGACGCAAAGACAATCGAGCAGCTTGGACAGCGTGTGCACGACGCGCGCACGTTCCTGCATATCGATGACAAGTCGGCCGAATTGGCTGCTCTCGATGAGGAAACAGCCCAACCTGGTTTCTGGGACAACGTGAGCCATGCCCAGACTGTGTCGAAGAGGGCGGGCAATCTGCGTGAGGCGATTCGGGAATACGACGATGCCGTTTCGCTTTTCGACGACGCTCAAACGGCATTCGAGCTTGCCGATGAGGACGAGGCTTTTGCTGCCGAGGCATCTGATGCGTGCGAGAAACTTGCCAAGTTGCTCGATTCGCTCGAGCTGTCATCTTGGTTCACAGGTGAGTTCGACGACGGCGATGCGATTCTAACGGTCAACCCCGGTCAAGGTGGTCTTGAAGCCAATGACTGGGCTGACATGCTGTTCAAGATGTACACGCGCTACGGCGAGTCGAAGGGCTGGAAAGTCCATGTGCTCGACGTCACGTACGCCGAAGGCATCGGCATCGACCGTGCGACGATTCAGTTCGAAGGGCGTAACGCCTACGGCATGCTGCAATCGGAAATCGGCGTGCATCGGCTCGTGCGCATTTCCCCGACCGATGCGAAAGCGCGCAGGCACACGACGTTCGCCAGCGTCGAGCTGTTGCCTGTGCTGCCTGACGACATTGAAGTCGATCTCGATCCGAACGACGTCCGAGTCGACGTGTACCGCTCGAGCGGGCCGGGCGGCCAATGCGTTAACACGACCGACTCTGCGGTGCGTTTGACCCATGTGCCGACAGGCATCGTCGTCACGTGCCAGAACCAGAAATCCCAACTCCAGAACAAAGAAGCTGCGTTCCGAGTGCTTAAAGCCAAGCTTTACGAGCTCGAAGAGCAGAAGCGCCAGGCTGAAATCGACGAATTGCGCGGCGAGCGCATGGAAAACTCGTTCGGCAGCCAGATTCGAAACTACGTGTTGTATCCGTATCAGATGGTGAAGGACCTGCGCAGCGGTATCGAGACTGGGAACGTCGACGGAGTGCTCAATGGCGAAATCGACGAGTTCGTCATCGGCTTCCATAAGTGGAAGGCATCGCAGTAGGAGAGCTAAGTGGCGCAGAGTTCCCAAGGAGCAGCGTGCCACCTGGTTGAATGGCACGCTGCTCCCTGGGAACTCCGTGCCACTTTGAAAAACCCAGTCGTGTGCAGTTCTTTAGAATTGCTGATTATCTGATTGCGCCTTCGGGGCGAAAGGTGACATTCGTTGTACAATGAGCGCGATTGGAGAGACGCAGAATTCAAACGAACACCCTCCATGCTTATGACGGTTGCAGCACAGAAAGGTGCGTTATGAGTGCTAGCGAGCTGAAGGGCATTGCTCACGATCTGCGGTTTGATATCGTCAAGATGATTGGCGAGGCCGGTAGCGGCCATCCAGGTGGATCTCTCTCGTGCGCGGACATAATGACAGCACTGTATTTCGGCGGCGTTCTCAAGCACGACCCTCAGAACCCGAAAGCTGCCGACCGCGACCGCTTCGTCCTTGCGAAAGGTCATGCAGCGCCTGCGCTTTACGCAGCGCTCGCACATGCAGGCTATTTCCCGGTCGAGGAGCTCATCACGCTGCGCAAGCTCGGCTCGCGTCTGCAAGGGCACCCCGATTCGAGCCTCGTTCCCGGCGTCGAGGTTTCCACGGGATCGCTCGGCCAGGGCCTCTCGATTTCGTGCGGTTTGGCAGCCGGTCTGAAGATCAACAACGACGATCATGCCGTCATCGCGCTTTTGGGCGATGGCGAGTGCCAGGAAGGCCAGGTTTGGGAAGCGGCCATGTTTGCCGCCCACAACAAGCTCGATAACCTCATTGCAATCGTCGATCTCAACGGATTACAGATCGACGGTCGCACGTCCGACGTGTGCGACCTTGGCGATATCCGTGCCAAGTTCGAGGCGTTCGGATGGGAGACGTCCGAAGTCAATGGTCATGATATTGAAGCGGTCATCGGCGTGCTCAACGACGCGAAGGCATCGCGCAACGGCAAGCCCCACGCCGTCATCGCGCACACCATCAAGGGCAAAGGCGTTTCATATATGGAAAACCAAGCCAGTTGGCATGGAAAAGCACCTAACGCCGACGAGTTGGCCCAGGCTCTCGAAGAGCTCGCGTAAGACAGGAGACACCCATGGTTAAACTCGCCGACGCAACTTTGGCTCAACAGAAGAAGGCTACGCGCGCAGCTTACGGCGTGACGCTCGTAGAGCTGGCGGATGAAGGAGTTCCCATCGTCGCGGTCGATGCCGATTTGTCAGGCTCTACGACTACCAAGAAATTCGCCGATGCGAAGCCCGAATATGCGGCGCGTCATTTCAATGCGGGCATCGCTGAGCAGAACATGGTGGATGTGGCCGCTGGCCTCGCGCTTGCGGGCAACGTCGCGTTTACGGGCTCGTTTGCCGTCTTCGGCACGGGCCGTGCTTACGATCAGATTCGCAACACCGTGTGCTACAACAATTTGGACGTCAAGATTGCCCCGAGCCATGCAGGCATCTCGGTGGGACCTGATGGCGGTAGCCATCAGATGCTCGAGGACATCACGATCATGCGCGGGCTGCCTAACATGCGCGTCCTCGTTCCGGCCGACTACGCGGCCGCTGCTGCAGCCATCAGGCTTGCAGCGATCACGCCCGGCCCCTTCTATGTGCGCATGGGCCGCGCATCGGTGCCATGCGTCTACGCCGACGGAGTCGAGCTCGAGCTCGGGCGCTCGTACGTGCTGCGCGAGGGTTCGGATGTGACGATCGTTGCTTGTGGCGTCGAGGTCGAGCAAGCCATGAAGGCCGCCGTCGAGCTCGAGGCTCAAGGCATTTCCGCGGAAGTCATAGATGCGTTCTCCGTCAAGCCCCTCGATGCCGAGACCATCGTCGCCTCGGTGTCCAAGACAGGTTGCGTCGTCACTGCCGAGGAACACAGCATCGTCGGAGGCCTCGGATCCGCCGTTGCCGAACTGTTGGCTTCCCGACATCCAGCACCAATCGAATTCGTCGGAATGAAGGACT
Organism: uncultured Coriobacteriaceae bacterium; assembly: GCA_902779135.1. Taxonomy (GTDB): domain Bacteria; phylum Actinomycetota; class Coriobacteriia; order Coriobacteriales; family Eggerthellaceae; genus UBA9715. Next base: position 22,386 of record CACZAR010000011.1, read on the forward strand.
GTTTCGGCAAGTCAGGGTCTTATGAAGAACTTTCGGTCTTTTATGGACTCGATTCCATAGCGATTGACGATGCTGTGAAGACGGTTATCGCCCGTAAATAGGCTTGGTATAATCGACCAGTCTCAGTAAACGACTATTCGAACGGAGCATTCTGTGACTGAAGCCACCAATCAGGGGGCAGAGCAGCGTCTTGAACGCGCTCCGTCCCGTACGGGGCGGCTGGCTGCCGATCTCTCGGAAGCGCTGCCCGTACTCGAAATCGACGATTTACCTCAGCAAGGCGCACCTGTCATCGCGTTCGATCGCGTATCAAAGGTTTATCCAGCTCAGCCAAACCGTCCGGCACTCGAGGACATCTCGCTGCAGATCTATCCCGGCGAGTTCGTCTTCCTTGTCGGTCATTCCGGCTCGGGCAAATCGACCCTTGTGCGCTTGATCATCCGCGAGCTCAAGCCCAGCTCAGGCAAGATCACCATCGCCGGCGAAGATCTCGGCTCCATGCGCAACTGGCGCGTGCCCTACCTTCGCCGCAACATCGGCTGCGTGTTCCAGGACTTCAAGCTGCTGCCCAACAAGACGGTCTTCGAGAACGTCGCGTTCGCGCTTGAGGTTATCGGCAAGAGCCGCAGCGTCATCCGCACCCAGGTACCCGAGGTGCTGCGCCTCGTCGGCTTGCAGGACAAGCTCGACAAGCTGCCCGATCAGCTGTCGGGTGGCGAGGCTCAGCGCGTTTCCATTGCGCGTGCCATCGTCAACCGTCCGCCGCTGCTCGTGTGCGACGAGCCAACGGGCAATCTTGACCCGCAGACGTCGCGTGGCATCATGGACCTGCTCGAGCGCATTAACCGCACGGGCACCACGGTGCTTGTTGCCACGCACGACCGTGAGATGGTCGATAACATGCGTCGACGCGTTATCGCGCTCGACCGCGGCCACCTGACGCGCGACCAGCAGAGGGGGGTGTACGGTTTCGATGTCTAGTCTCATTTATTTCCTCAAGCAATCGCTCCAGGGCTTCGCGCGCAATCTGTCCACGACGCTCGGTTCGATTATCACGATTTTCCTGTCGCTGTTCATCATTGGCTTGTTCCTGATGGGCGGTGCCGTCATCCAGAACGTCGTCGAGTCGGTTGAGAACGAAGTCTCGATCACTGCCTACGTTGCCGATGAAGCTAGCGAATCCGATATTGCCGCCGCTCAAGACTACATCCGTGGCCTTGACGGTGTTGCCAGCGTGTCGTTCACGACGAAGGACCAGGCTCTCGAGAAATTCCGCGAGATGTCGTCGAACGCTGCTATCGTCGACGAGCTTGGTGGCAACCCGCTGCCGGCATCTATCGACATCGAGCTTTCCGATCCGCAGAAGGTCGAGGAAGTTGCAAAGCAAATCGAATCATCTGACCAGTTCAAGAAGATTGCCGACGAAGACAACCCGTCCGATTCGCTGAAATACGGTCAGCGTACGGTCGAGCGCTTGTTCTCGGTGACGAACTATATTCGTTACATCGGCATTGCGCTGATCATCCTGCTCGTGTTCATCGCGCTCGTGTTCATCAACAACACGATTCGCCTCGCCATCATGGCTCGCCGCAAGGAGATCGCCATCATGCGCCTCGTCGGTGCATCGAACGGCTTCATCCGCGGGCCATTCCTGATGGAGGGTGCGCTCCACGCAATCATCGGCGCAGCGCTTGCCATCGTCAGCATTGAGCTGATTCGCAATCTGGCGTTGCCCAGGCTTCAAGCGTCGCTTGCGTTCCTGCCGATTGATGTGGCTCCGAACACGTTCTTGTTCATCTACTTGATTCTTCTTGTTGCGGGTCTGATAATCGGTCTTATCGGGTCGATGCTCGCCATGCGTCGCTACCTGAAGGTGTAACGAATCGACAGAGGCGCCGACGCTATGAGCGAACGCGGTAAAGGGAAAAACCAACGAGTTGCTGCGCGCACGCAGAAAATACGTGCGCGCAATTCTCGTTTAATACAGATTTTCGTCGTTGTTATTCTGGCTTGCGCGATGTTCGCTGCTGGCTTCCTCGTGCGCGATCATCCGTATTTCCTGCAGCGTCTCGGATTTCCCGACACGGTGACCGGCCTCGCTACAAACATCGCAGATCAGAACGACACGAAAGACGTTTACAACTCGTTGTCGGTGCGCGTGGCAGAGGTCGAGGACAAGCTGAAAAACGACAGCCTTGACGAGTACGATCTCGACGAGGTGACCGTCAAGACGCTCGAGGCATTTGCCGGTGCGACGTACGATCCTTATCTCCGCTACTACACGGCTGAGCGTTATAGGGAGCTGCTGAACCAGGTGGGCGAGGGCTATGCTGGCATTGGGGTCTTGTTCTCCGAGTACAACGGCATGGCCTATGTGGTCGATGTGTTCGATGGTTCCGAGGCTCAGCTCGCAGGCATCCAGGAAGGCGATTTCGTCGAGTCGATCAACGGCGACAACTCCCAGGGTTGGTCGAGGGCAGAAGTCGCTGCGAAGCTCAGCCAATCCAATGGCTCGGCAGTCGTGATCACATGGCGCAGGCCCGAATCGCTTGAGGCCGATGGTGGCGAAACGTTTACAACGACGCTTACGTGCGCCGAATACGACCAGACGAACGTCGACACCGAATACGACGAAGATCGCAGGGTTGGCTACATCAAGTTGCGGCAGTTCACCCAAAACTCAGCGTCGCTCGTCCAGACGGCAATCAACGAGCTCACGGCCCAAGGTGCAGGCGCGTTCGTACTCGACGTTCGCGACAACCCCGGCGGCTATCTTAGCCAAGCAGTCGATATAGCTAGCCTGTTCATGAGTTCGGGTACGGTTGTAGAAATCCATACGGTTGACGGCATCATCACGAAGAACGCTTCCAGTCAGACTGCGACGGCGCTTCCACTCGTTGTGATTACGAACAGGAATTCCGCTGCGGGCGCCGAAGTCCTCGCTGCGGCTCTCAAGGAGAGCCAACGTGCAACCGTTGTCGGCACGACCACGATGGGGAAGGGTTCGGTTCAGACGATCAGCGTGCTCTCGTTCGGCGGTGCGCTTCGCTATACGGCGGCGTACTACAAGACGCCCGAAGGCCGCGACATCGACCTCGTGGGCGTTGCGCCCGACGTGACGGTCGAGATGTCCGATGAGGGCGACACGCAGAAGGAATATGCCATCGGGGTGGCGACTTCGCTCGTCCGGGAGTAGGTCATGGGCAGGTCGCGTTCCAACACGCGTCGGACGGCATCAGCCCGGCCGCGTGGCATCCTTTCGCTCAAACGCGGTGGTTACGGGTTCGTGCAAACCGCTGAAGGCGAGTATTTCATCCCCGCTGGAAAAGTGAACGGTGCGTTCGATGGCGACCTTGTCGAGATATCACCCGTTCGTCAGGAGCAATCGCGCAAGGCGCTCGCGAAGGCGGCAAAGTCGGCGCGTAAGCGGGAAGCGCGCATCGTGCGTGTTGTCGAGCGGGCGCACGCCGAGGTCGTGGGGCGTTTCGAAGTCGCCGAGCCGTTTGGTGTCGTCGTGCCCGAAGACCCTGGCATACCGTATGACATCTTCACGCTGCTATCTGAGAATCCGACTATTCCCGATGGGGCGATCGTACGCGTTGCGATGGCAACGTATCCAAGCCGCAAGGAAGCGGCCACCGGAACGATTGTAGAGGTGCTGGGTGACCGTGACGACGAGCATGTTCCCATCGACTTGATCGTTGCGCGGCACAAGCTCGAGACGGCGTTCTCTCCGGCAGCACTCAGCGAGGCGGAAGCCGCAGAGGTTGATGAGCAACGCGCCCTTTCTGCTGGCTACCGCGATATACGGGACCGCGTTGTCTTTACTATCGATCCAGCCGATGCGCGCGATTACGATGATGCCGTCTCCATCGATTGCATTGATGGGAGATGGCGGCTCGGCGTGCATATTGCCGATGTGAGCCATTATGTGCCATGGGCCTCGTCAATTGACTTGGACGCTCGCCGGCGTGCGACGAGTGTGTATCTCGTCGACCGCGTCGTGCCGATGCTGCCCGAAGCTCTGTCGAACGACATTTGCTCGCTGCGTCCACATGAGACGCGACGCACCATGACGGTCGACATGGTGCTCGACGCAGATGGCGGTGTCGCAAGTGTTGACGTCTATCCAGCGCTCATTCGGTCTTGCGCTCGGCTCACCTACGACGAAGCTCAGGAATGCATCGATGGCACCGTGGGCGAGATTCCCGATGAGGTTGCTCAACGCGTGCTGCAGCTCTCGTCCCTTGCCAAGAAGCGCATGGCGAGACGCGAGGAATCGGGCGGTATTGATTTCGACACGGTTGAAGCCAAGGTTCGCCTCGACGACGAGGGGGTGCCCCTCGACGTCGTGCTGCGGCAACGCACTGACGCGACGCAGCTCATCGAGGAAGCTATGATTGCTGCAAACGAGGCGGTGGCATGCTTCTTGAGGGATGCGGGATTCCCTTGCATCTACCGCGTGCATGAGAAGCCATCGCGCGAGAGCCTCGACGGTCTTGTGCCCGTGCTGCAGGAGTTTCCTTGGTTCAAGTCGATTGATGCTGATGCGTTCGTGGCAGGTAATTCACAGGTGATCAACCAGGTCCTTGAAGCGTGCCGCGATAGGGGCGAGGCGCCGCTTGTGACGACGCTCGTGCTCCGCTCGATGAAGCGAGCGGTCTATTCTGCAGAGCTTGATGGCCACTATGCCCTTGCGAGCGATGCGTATGCGCATTTCACCTCTCCG
>CACZAR010000012.1 GCA_902779135.1 uncultured Coriobacteriaceae bacterium
ACAAATGTTCCAAATGCGGGTACAAGTGGTATCACGACTGGGACCCCGACTAGTAGCGCTTCAATTCGAACAGGCTGACGGGGAAATGAGTCGGTGCCCCGGTCCTTTGTCTTGTTATTGATGCCTGCCCTCGCTTTTGTGCCACATTTCTTGTTCAGCTACGAAACCTTTTCCACCGTCATGTCGACGCCAAGTTTCACACCAGATTGCGCGGAGCTCGTCCAATGGTTGAAGAGCCGTGCGCTGTTTTCGGTATTCGCGAACTCGAGCATCAGGTTCTCTGTGTCGCAAACGATGCCGCTAAGCTCGAATGGCTCGTGCAGCGAGATGACGGCGCGTTCGATCTTGAGGCTCTCCCAGTACCGCACTTCCCACTCGACGTTTTGCGTGTTTTCGCCAACCGTGAGCGTGCCCGTCATGTTGTCGTTGAGTTCCAAAGCTACGGGGACGTCGAGGTCAGTTTCCTTGTCGGAATCATTCGTTTTCGACTGAAGCGTCAACTTGTCGGTATTCCAAGTGCCGACGTATGCCATGGCTTGATCGTCGGCCTGCCGGATCGCAGCCGCGCTGCTCGATGCACTGGCGCTCGCATTCGCGCTTGCAGAGGCGGCTGTGTTTGCGCCCGAAACTGCACTTGCACTTGCGCTCGAGCTTGTGCCCGCGTTCCCGCACCCGGCGAGCGCGATGGCGCACACCGCCGCAAATACCAACACAAGCAGGTCTTTCATCAAACAGTCAACCATACATATCATATGAGATTGCCTTTTGGAGATGACGGACGGAAACATCCGATAATGTACGAAATCGCCCGTGCGTCATAACGCTCATGGGCAGTTGTGCTCATGCCTGGCTTGCTCGCGGTGCCCCTGAGCAAATGAGACAGTCTAGTGGACGCACTCTGGACCATGGACACGGCTCGAGCTTGCCCGTCGTCAGCAGCTCGAACTCATGAGCGCAAATGACAGAAGCCGTTGGTGAGGAACGCATCCACGTTGTACCGGGTTTTTTCCCACTCTTCATCAGAGTCATGAATGTGCTTGAGGCAAACCATTATGCAATCGGTAATCTGCATGTAGAGCAGATCCTCAAGCTGGCTGTCGGATAGGCTCGTCTTATCTTTCATCACGCTCAGGAATCCATCTAGCAGTGCGTCGACGGTATGGCCTATCGCGCTGCTCCGAAGCGAGCTCGAGAAGAAAAGCGGCTGGTACTTCTTGTTCTTTCGAAGGAACATGCATAAAGGCAATCCGTCGTTTTGCGAATTGCCCGGCAAGCAAATGTGCTGGAACGGAATGTTTCCGACATTCGATAACGCCTCTTCGAAAAGCGTGTCGGTAAGCTTGGCGATGTTGTCGAAATGAGCATAGAACGCCCCACGGCTCACACCCGCAGTCTTGCAGATGTCAGTGACGGTGATATCCATATAGTCCTTGCACTTCAAGAGGTTGAGGAACGCATCCTTTATCGCCTCTTCAGTGTAAGAAACTCGGGAAGCGGCATTCCCCAACATCTCAATAGTCATGCGGCAATCCCCTTATGGAATGGTCATCGATGAGTGTTAGTTATTAATAAGAAATAGTTATTTTACGCCGAAATGAAGCGACGGTAAAGACCGAAGCAACATAAATCGCATTGTTGTTCAAATGCGCTGGCTCACGTTGAAATCGGGCGCTAACTATGCAAGATAGTAAATCTGCCACACATGCACCGTTTCTATTCAAACAAGGAGGTAGATGTACATGAGCGAAGAAAAGCACTATACACTTGGCACAGATCAGCAGATGGCATGGAAGCAGATTAACGCGTTCCCGCCACTGGGATACGGATTCGCCGAGCCCGGCACGTACGGGCTGGACGCAACCGAGGTCGCGGCGTACAACGTGGCGAAGTCCTTCTATCAGAACTATCCCGAAGTGTGGAACATCGACTACATCGCTAAAGAGACAAAACTCAAGAAAGATGACATCAAGAAGCGCCTCAAAAGGATGTACGACGAGCGTCTCATCATGTTCGTCATGAACCCAAACGTCGGCGTCTACGGCTGGGGCCTTTACTACTGGGTCGTCAAGCTGAAGGAAGGCACCGACCCTGCCGTAAAAGCAGAGTTCTCGAAGTGGTACCAGAACAAAGACGACATCTGCACCGGCTATGAGACCGAAGGCGACTTCGATTACTTCAACGGCAACCACATGCGCGTGCTTGACAACCTGCTGGCAGACGTCATCCAGCCGTGGAAAGATCACCCCGCAGTCGATTACGTCCATCTCTGCCCGATTCGCGGCGACGTGCGCGAATCCTTGGTGAACCAGTGGCACGTGCCCGAGGACCAGTACCGCAAATTCGTTTTCGGCGAAGAGCAGCTCAAGAAGTTCTTCAAGGTCCAGAAGAAGATCGACAAGAACGATTTCGCCATCATAAAGGCCATCAACGGCACGAAGTCCGTTGGCGATATGTTCGATTTCGATGTGCTCGAGAAGCTCTCCGGGCTCGACGGCAAGCAGATGAAGAAAGATATCATCGAGTGCGTCGACGTTCGCAAGTTCATGCTCCCGATGATCTACATCAACTACAGGAAGCTGGGAATCTCGATGCAGATGTACCTGGTTCGCATGTTCCAGAACGTGCCCAGCTACCGCAAGGCCGAAATCGTGAACGAGTTCGCCGGCATGGACGAGTTCGTCGACATCTTCCAGTTTGGCGACTCCTTCTACGATTGCCTCCTCACCGTGTACGCGGAAGTCAACGACGTAGACGCAATTCGCTCGAAGCTCGAGAACTACGCGGAAATCGAGGAAGTCTGGACCGCGGTCTCCAAGAGGCAGTTCAGGCGCTGGGTTGCCAGGCTCGATGACGAGAACGGGTATTGGGAAGAGTGCGTGATGACGGATGACTTCCTGCAGAACAGGCTCGAAGCTGGCGCCCCGAAATGCCGTTTTTGCACAGACCCGGAGGAGGTAAAGTAACATGATCGTCGAGCATCCAAGAGAGTACGTCATCAACAACCTTCAGTATGCGCTGAACCCGAAATCGATTGCCGTAGTAGGCGCGAGCCGCTACTCGACGAAGGTCGGCTACAAGGTCGTCGACGGTTTGCAGACATGGGGATACAAGGGCAAGATTTACCCTGTAAACCCCCGTTCCGAGAAGGTCGGCGGGCTTGACGCCTATCCGACGGTCAAGGACATCCCCGACGAGATCGACCTCGCGTTTTTGGCCGTGCCTGCACACATCGTGAAATCTGTCCTCGAGGACTGCGTGGCGAAGAAGGTCAAGATCGTCGTCATCGCGACGAGCGCCTTCAAGGAGATCGGACGCGGCACTCTGCAAGACGAGCTCACGCAGTACTGCCGCGACAACAAGCTGCCGCTCATCGGCCCGAATCTGGTCGGAATGGGCAGCCCGTACCTGAACTTCAACTGCGGCTTCATCCCCTACCTGCCCATCAAGGGCCCGGTTGCCATGATCTCTCAGTCCGGCGCGAACCTGCTTGCCGCGCTCGGCACCTCCCAGAAGGACCACTATGGCATGAGCTTCTTCGTCGGCCTGGGCAACAAGGCGGATGTCGACTTCTGCGAGTTTGTCTCCTATGCGGGGCGCGACGAGAACACGAAATGCCTTGCCGTCTACATCGAGGGCCTCGACAGCCCCGACGCGTTCATCGAGGCATGCCAGAACGTGGACAAGCCCATCGTCACCATCAAGGTCGGCGGCTCCAAGATTGGCGAGAAGGCTGCGTTCGCCCACACCGCGTCCGAGAACTTCGGCACGACCGACGCATTCTACGACGAGGTCTTCGAGAAGGCCGGCGCCATCCGCGCGACCACATGGCAGGAGTTCCTGGATGTTTCCATGGCCCTTGGCATGCAGCCCGCACCGAAGGGCGACAACATCGTCATGATCACGAACGGCGGCGGTTCTGGTCTGCTGAGCTGCGACCACTTCGAGCGTATCGGCATGCCGATGCACGAGCTGGCCGAGATCTCCCCCAGCCTGCCCGGACGTATCCGCGCCTACATGCCGATGTTCGGCTCGCCGCTTAACCCGGTCGACATCTCCGGCACGGCTTCGCCTGTCCAGTACAAGGGCGCTTTCACGCAGGTAATGCGCGACCCGAACGTCCACGGCATCCTTGGGTCCATCTGCCCGACGGCCGTCACCGACGTTCCCGCCGTCACAGATCTCGTGATTGACATCTACGACACGTACAAGCACCTCGGCAAGCCGTTCATCATGGAGTGCCAGGGCGGCGAGGAATGCCAGGAAGCAATCATGAAGCTTCGTGACCACGGCATCCCGGCCTACCCGACGGCAGAGCAGGCGGTCAACGCCATGGCAGCTCTGTACAAGTACGGCCAGATGAAGCAGGCAAAGTAGTTGGAACGGGAATAGGAAGCAAAGGCTTCCTATGATGACGGCTTAGGGGCAGTTTAGGGCATGACGACGTTTAGTCGGACTGTTCCTGAGGCGTCTTGGGTAGCGAGCAAGGGCTGCGGATTCAATCCGCAGCCCTTTTGCATTAGAGCATGTCCTTTGACTAACCCCGTCGATATCTTCTGAGGGTAGAGGCAAGGTCGTAGACGGCCCCAATTAGTGTTTGAAAAGGCATCGTGATAGCATCCATTGGCCTTTTTGTGGCCTTTTTTACAGGTATTTCGTTCGGATAAACGAAGCAGGTCAGACATTTAAACGTCTGACCTGCGGTTTTGTGGTGGAGCATAGGGGGATCGAACCCCTGACCTCAGGCTTGCAAAGCCCGCGCTCTCCCAGCTGAGCTAATGCCCCATATGTTTGCGCTCCTGGCTGGGGCCAGGTGCGACACTTTTGCTCCAGGTAGTAATAAACGCTCCACCGGCAAACTCGGCTCACGGTGGAGCGTTTATCGCAAAAATGGTGGGCCCGAATGGATTTGAACCAGCGACCTCACGCTTATCAGGCGTGCGCTCTAACCAACTGAGCTACGGGCCCGTGCAAAAAGTGCCTAGATAATATACTTCGACCTGCAAGGCTGGTCAAGAACTTTTTTTAGGACCTACACATTTACTCAACCAGCATGTTGCGCAGTCCACTTATACGCACACCTTTGTTACGGCACTGCAAGCACTAAACGTTGAACTTGAAGTGCATGACATCGCCGTCCTGCACCACGTACTCTTTGCCTTCCTGACGAAGCTTGCCAGCATCGCGGCAGCCCTTCTCGCCGCCGAGCGCCACATAGTCTTCGTAGCTTGCGGTCTCGGCTTTGATGAAGCCGCGCTCAAAGTCGGTGTGGATGACGCCAGCGGCCTGCGGCGCCTTTGCGCCGATGGGGATGGTCCAGGCTTTCGTTTCCTTCTCGCCGCTCGTGAAGTAGCTCTGCAACCCCAGCAGGTGATACGCCTCGCGCGCCAAGCGGGCAAGGCCGCTTTCGGACAAGCCCATTTCCTCGAGGAAGATCTGCGCTTCCTCCGGGTCCATCTCGGCCAAGTCAGCCTCGATCTTCGCGCTGATGGGCACAGGTGCGCAACCGTCGATTTCAGCAAGGTCTGCCGTTACCTGGTCTTCGTCGACATTGGCAACGTACAGAATCGGCTTCATGGTCAGCAGATGCAGGTCGTAGACCGCTGCTTGCTCGTCCTCGCTCAGGTTAAGCGTGCGAGCACGATGACCTTCGTTCAGGCCCTCGAGCACCTTTTTGGCCACTTCGAGCTTCGCTGCTGATGCCTTATCGCGTTTCGCTTCCTTCTCCAGACGCGGAAGAGCTTTCTCGATGGTGCCCATGTCGGCCAGGATGAGCTCAGTCTTGATCGTCTCGACGTCGCTCGACGGGTTCACCTTGCCATCGACGTGCACGACATCGGGATCGCTGAAGAAACGAACTACTTCGCAAATGGCATCGGTCTCGCGGATGTTCGCAAGGAATTGGTTGCCCAAGCCCTCACCGCGCGATGCACCCGCAACCAAACCAGCGATGTCGACGAACTCGACCGTCGCTGGCACGATCTGTGCCGGATTGTCGATCTTGGCAAGCTCCTCGAGACGCGCGTCAGGTACGGGCACAACGCCCACGTTCGGCTCGATTGTCGCAAACGGATAATTCGCAGCAAGAGCATTGTTGCTGGTGAGCGCATTGAACAGCGTCGATTTCCCAACATTGGGCAGTCCGACGATTCCGATGGAAAGTGCCATTGTCTATCTCCATTCCAAACGCACCAAAAGAGACAACTCCTTTTGGCGTGACTTCAATCTAAAAAGGACGGCGCTCAAAGCGCCGTCCCACATGATAGCAGCAATCGTGCGTGTCGGTTACGCCGGGAAGATCATGGGCAGTACATTGGCCACGAGGATGGCGATAACCAGGACAGGTGCGATGTACTTGATCATGACGGTCCAAGGACCGGCGAGCTTGAACTTGCTCGAAACGCGCACCTCGTTGATGATCTCCTTCGGCTTGATAATCCAGCCGACGAAGATGCAGGTGAGCAGTGCGACGATCGGCATCATGACCGAGTTGGACAGGAAGTCGAAGAAGTCGAGCAGCTGCGTGCCCGGTCCAAGCGGCTCAATCCAGATGAGCACGTTGTAACCGGCATTGATGAAAGCACCTGCAGCGATCAGGAACACCGAGAACGCGAACAGCGACTTGCCGCGCGACCAATGCGTACCGTCCTGGATGATCGACGTGCATGCCTCGATGAGCGAGATGGCGCTCGTTGCGGCGGCGAAGAGCACCAGCACGAAGAACACGATGCCGATGATCTGGGCTGCACCACCCATGCCGTCAAACACGGTAGGCAGCGTCACAAACATGAGCGACGGACCAGCAGCCATGGTGCCACCCTCGCCCAGGCCAAGAGCCATGAAGGCGGCGGGGACGATCATGAGGCCGGCAAGGAATGACACGACGAGGTCGAAGCCGGCGATGCTGGCAACGGACTCGGAAAGGTTTTCCTTCTTGTCGAGGTAGCTGCCGTAAGTGACCATGATGCCCATGGCCAGCGACAAGCTGTAGAACATCTGGCCAAGTGCGTTGATGACCAGGTCAGGCGAGAACTTGCTGAAATCGGGAACCAGGTAGTACGCCGCGCCCTCGAGCGCGCCGGGCTGCATAAGCACGAAGATGGAGATGCCTACCGCCATGACGAGCAACAGCGGCATCATGACCATGTTGGCTTTCTCGATGCCGTTCTTGACGCCAAGAGCGCACACGCCGATGCACAGCAGCATGAAGATGACCATGAACACGTACGTGAAGATCGGGTCGGTGATGAAGCCGCCGAAGAACCCTTCGGCCGCAACCGCATCTGCGCCTTCAGCAACATAGCTGACCAGATACTTCGTTACCCAACCGCCGATGATGCAATAGTACGGCGTGATGATGAACGGCACAGCAGTCGCCAAGATGCCCACGAACTTCCACTTTTTATTGAACGTGCTGTAGGCGCCGATGACGGACTGCTTCGTGCGGCGGCCGAGCGCCGTCTCGAGCAGCAGCAACGAGATACCGAACGTGAACGCCAGAATGAAGTACGTAAGGATGAACATGCCGCCGCCATACTTGGCTGCGAGCGTCGGGAAACGCCAGAGGTTTCCCAAGCCGACGGCGCTTGCCGCGCCAGCCAAGATGAACGCGAGCTTGCCCGACCAAGCGGAGCGCTCGTGCTGGGCATGCGATGTATGCTGTGCCATTTCGTGTCCCCTTTTATGTCGTGCACTTCATCGCTTTAGTGCGCTGAAGTGCGCTTTCCCCTTAAAACGTCATGCCATTATAGCGGGTAAACCGCGCAGGCGCACGATTTTTGCTGCAGTGCCTCTTATTTGTGCTGTCAGAACCCCGCGAATCGCACTCGACTCGTGGTTTATGCGATCTCGCTTCTGTGAAGCGCCAAACCCAGCTGAATGAACTCGCGCTGGTCAAGCGTTTCGCCACGACGACGCGGGTCGACATTGGCTTGCTCGAAGATTTGAGGCAACCGTTCAACAATATCGCCCCGCCCAGAGAAATGCGTCTTGCACGAATTCGAGAGCGTCTTGCGCCTCGTGGCGAAAGCGGCATCGGCCATCATGCAAACAGCCTTCAGCTCGTCTGATGTCAGCTCGCGCCCATCCTTGTCGTACGCAATCTGCCGGTCAAGTCGAATGACCGTGCTCTCGACGCGCGGAGGCGGGAAGAAGTTACCCGAGCTCACGGGGAAATGACCCACGGGCTTCGCGTACATCGAGAGCTTCACCGTGTAGGCACCGTACGTTTTCGTGCCGGGCTTCGCCATCATGCGTTCGGCAACTTCGCGCTGGACCATGATGGTCGCGCTGTCAATCGAATCGAATTTCTGCAGGTAGTCGAGGGCTACTGTCGCAGCCACAGCGTACGGCAGGTTCGACACGAGCTTGTTGGGCATCGCTTCAGCACTGATTTCGCCGATGGGAGCATCGTCGAGCTGCTCGATGTCGTTGACCGTCACGTCGAGCGCGTTCATGCGCAGCAGCGTAAAGCGGTCCTCCCACTGCTCGAGGGTGTCTGTCAGGACGGCGGGCAAATCGTAGTCCATCTCAATCGACGTCACGTGACCCGCGCATTTCAACAGAGCAGCCGTAAGCGTACCGATGCCCGGCCCAACTTCAAGCACATGGTCGGATGGCTGGACATCACCGAGCTCGACAATCTTCTTGATGATGTCGTCGTTGACGAGGAAGTTTTGCCCGAGGGCGTATTTGGTGTAGAGGCCATGGCGCTCGAGAACCTCGCGCGTGGCCGAGGGGGTTGCCAGGGGGGACAGTCGCTCGGCGTTCTTGCCGGAGCCGTGATCCTCTCCCTGGTTGGAACTTCGGATGGTACTTCGATCGGAACTTCGGTCGCTACTATCCACGACGTTTGCCTTTCCCTTGTTGCTTACTCTGATGGGAGCCTTTTCGTTCGCCCTTTTGGGCGTTGCCCTTCTTCCCTTGCTGGACCGGTTTCTTGTTGTCGGTGCTCTGACGAGACCGCTTGCTCGAACTCAGGTCGAGCTTCGGCCTTTCAGCAGAAGCTGCTTTCGGGCGGCTCTGCGCTTCGCCTTCTTTCGTCTTTTGCCCGCCTTGAGTGATTTCGATCACAGTGGCTTCAGCGATGATCTCGCCTGATCCGTCAATCTTGCCGACCCAGTCGAGCACACGCTCGAGCCTGAAGCCTGCAACAGCCGTGGCGCTGCGTACCTCGCTCACGAGCGGATCGTATCCGTGCGGGTCGTTGCCTTCGCCGACAACATGCAACGTTGCCGGACGTTTGTTTGCGAGACGCTCCTCAAGAGACACTTCCCTGCTTGCCCAGAAATAAGGTTGCAGGCGGTCGAGCACGCATTTCATGGGAGCAGGCGCGCCTGAGAAGTATATCGGCGAGACGACAATCAGCTCATCTGCGTCATCCAGCAAGTCGTAGAGCGTCTGCATGTCGTCGTCGAAAACGCAACGATGCTTTGGCTCCGACACCTCGTTGCCGTCCTCGTCACGCGAAATGACCTCCATCTTCTTGCGGCATGCTCCGCAGCCGATGCAAGGCCCTATTTCGACCTCGGACACAGGTACGAGGAAGATCTCGTCCTCCGGGCATTCGTCGATGTTTGCCTCGAACAGCATCTCGGCTAGATGCGCGCTGCGCCCTTTCGAGCGCGGCGAGCCCACAACGATCACGCGCTTCATGCTTCATCGCCCCCTGCATAAAATGACAAGGTGTTGTCATGCAACTGCTCCAAGAACATGCGTCGCTCGTCGCCCGGCTCGATTCCACGAACCTCTGCCAGGCGCGCGGCTGTGAACACCACATGCGCCGGCGTACAAGCTGTTCCGCGCATGGGCTCAGGCGTCATGTACGGTGAATCGGTTTCAACCATCAAATGGTCGAGCGGCACGATCTTCGCGCCCTCGCGGGCATCGATAGCGCTTTTGAACGTGAGCGCACCCCCGTATGCGATAGAGCAACCAGCTTCTACCCAAGGCGCAAGCTCATCAGGCCCCAAAGCGCAGCAATGCAGCAGCGTTCCCGCTTCGGGGAAGCCGATTTCCTGCAGGATTTCGAACGCTTCCGCGTGAGCGTTGTCCTTTTCGGGATCCTCTCCCCCGCGCAAATGCAGCGCTATGGGAAGACCCGCCTGTTTCGCAAGCTCGACCTGGCGCACGAACACGTCACGCTGGACGTTGCGCGGCGACAAATCGTAATGGAAGTCGAGGCCGATCTCTCCAAGCGCCCCAACGCGAGAGTCGCTCAAGCGTTCGACAAGTTCTTTTTCGATCGCATCGGTATAGAGCTTGGCGTTGTGGGGATGCACGCCGACGGCAATGCGCACGTCGGCCGGTCGTGCATCCAGCTCAGCAGATGCGGTTTGCGATGCTGCGCTTTCGCGCCAAGCTGCGAGCTGGTCAAAAGGAAGCGACCCGTCTTCGGATGGGTCGACGATTTCGCACACGAAATCGACCCCGTTTGCCGCACAACGCACGAGCTCCCATGCGGGGTCGGGCAGCATGTGGATATGGGCGTGCGAATCGGCCACAGGCCCTTCGAGCGCCGGCGCAGGAGCCGGCACCTCGAGCCATTTGTCGTGTTTACGCCGCTGGTAGAACTTGAAGTCGTGCTCCAGCGGCATGTTCAATCGGTCTGACATAACCTTCTCTCGCAGGTTGGTGCAGCGTCAAGCCGTTCTGCTGTTTGGCAGAACGGCGGAATCTTCTATTCGTCGAAATTCAATTCCTCGACGTCGAGACGCGGGAAGAGCGGGTCGCCCACCTCGACGTCGTTGCCAGCGGGCAACTGGCCCCACGTGGTCATCGACTCGATGTCGCTCACGTCAACCGGCGCACCCAACTGCAGGCGGCGCCACACTTCTGCGCTCGTGTTCGGAGCGAGCGGCGAGAGGTACAGCGCAATCACGCGGATTGCCTCGAGCAGGTTGTACATGACAGCAGCGAGCTTGCCCTGCGCCTCGGCGGCCGCAGCAGCATCCTCGCCCTTGGCGGCCTTCGCCAAGCCCCAAGGAGCCATCTCGTCAACGTAGAGGTTTGCAGCCTGGGCAAGTTTTTGAACGGCAGAAACCGCACCAGTGAAATCGACCTCGGACATGCAGGCATCGAACTGGCCATACAGGTCGTCGACGATCTCCTTGAGCGGATTGCCATCGACGAGCGCCTGAGCATCGGCCGGCACCTCGGGCACCTTGCCGCCGAAGTATTTCTTCGTCATGTTGAACACGCGGTTGACCAGGTTGCCCCACGTGTTGGCGAGCTCGTTGTTGTAAACCTGGACCATGCGCTCCATCGAAATCGAGCCATCATGCCCGAACTGAACGTCGCTCATGAAGTAATAGCGGTAAGCGTCGACGCCGAACACACGCACCATATCCTGCGGGGAAAGTGCGTTGCCCTTCGACTTCGACATCTTCTCGCCCTTTGTAAGCAGGAAGCCGTGGCCGAACACCGTGTGTGCAGGCTCATAGCCAGCGGCCAACAGCATCGCTGGCCAGATCACGCAGTGGAAACGCGTGATGTCCTTGCCGACGAAGTGGTACTGCATGGGCCAGCGGTTGTCGAACTCGTCGCCACGCTCGGGGTCGGCATAACCGATGCCTGTGAAGTACGCGAGCAGCGCGTCTGCCCACACGTAGGCAACGTGCCCCTCGTCGAACGGCAGTGGAACGCCCCAATCGAACGTCGAACGCGAAATCGAGAGGTCTTTCAAGCCGCCCTCAACAAACGTCACGATCTCGTTGCGACGCGATTCGGGACGGATGAAGTCGGGATGAGCCTCATAGAAGTCGAGCAGCGGCTGCTGGAAATCGGACAGCTTGAAGAACCAGTTCTCCTCGCCCGAAGCCATGAGCTGCACAGGTCGCTTGCAATCGGGGCACACGAACTCGCCGTCCTCGTTCTTCTCGAGGTCGCTCTCGGCATAGAACGTCTCCTCGTGCACGCAGTACCAGCCCTCGTAGCTGCCCTTGTACAAATAACCCTTGTCGTAAAGGTCCGTCCAGAACTTCTGCACGGTACGGGTCTGGCGGTCGCTCGAGGTGCGAACGAAGTCGGTGTAGGTGATGTTGAGCAAATCCCACGTGTCGCGGAACGCCGGCTCCATCGAGTCGCACCATTCCTGCGGGGTCATGCCATGCGAAGCCGCCGTGTCGGCGACCTTCTGGCCATGCTCGTCCATGCCGGTGACGAAGGCAACGTCGTAGCCGTTCATGCGCTGGTAGCGTGCCACGGTGTCAGCCGCGATGGTCGTGTAAGCCGTGCCCAGATGTGGTGCGGCGTTAACGTAATAGATCGGTGTGGTGAAGCTGTAAGTTCCTTTGGACATATGAGCCCTCCTCTTTCCCGTTCCGCAGATGAGCGTACGGGGTCGTTGACATGCAAACACGTATTCTAGCATGTGAAACATACGATGAGTGAAGCATCATGAAATGGGCGTTGGCGCAGCCACGCAGCTTGAGCTAATTACGCTTTCAGCTTGAAGGCAACGGCGAGCAGGGCGATGGCGGCGAGGCCCAATGCAATCGCAGACGTTGTCGGAATTCCTTCCACACCCTTGTTCATCAACCCAGAAGCTTCGGAAGCCGTACGCACTGCTTCGGCAATGCTCGACTTGCCTTCTTTCTCCGATTCTTCTTGATCGTTTTGCCCAGATAGCGCAGCGTCTTCGCTGCCATCAACCTGCTTTGACGTTTGGGGTGTTTCAGCAGCATTGGCCGATTCGTCCGCATAAGCGAAAAGATGCGCAGGGGCGCTTAACGCTGCCACCAGTGCGACAACAACAAGCAATCCAGAGGCTTTGTTCAGTGCCTTCGGCTTCATCGGGCTCGTTCCATATGATGCTCTCGCAACACCCGAACTCGAACCAATTGCACTTGGCGGGTGTTGAGCCGCTCTGATTATCGCATTCGCGGGCTTTTAAAACCGTCTTTAAGCGGCGTTGGCGAGCTTAGTTGCTGAACTGTTACCTGTGCAAATCGCCGAGCAACCCTCTGAACTCGACGGCATGTTCTGCACCCCGAAATTCGTTGCCGAACATCCTCGCATCAGTTAGCTCGAATTCGTAGCCGAAAGCGCCTTTTTGCAAGTCGCATCAGGATTAGCCTTATAATTCTCGATGATGAACACTCCGATTCGTATACAGCTCGTTTCAAGCACCATCCCCTCACTCCTTGCAGGGGGGTTTGCCATCGCGCTGCTAGCCATCTTCACCATGGTCACACCAGCATACGCCGAAACGTATACTGCTTCGCCTATTTCGAACGCAGGGCAGTACAGTATCGAGGCACTTACCGACGCTTACGAAACTGCAACAGACCGAGCAGCAGAAGCGTCGGCACGCGCTGCTGAAAGCGAAAAGAAGATCACCGCACTTGAGACGAAGGTGGAAACGCAGCAGGAACGGACCGACACAGCGGTACGCGACATGTATGTGATGGAGCAAGAAAAGCTCAATCTTTTCGACACGATGCTGAACGCCTCGTCATTTGATGATTTGGTCAAATATGCAGACTACATCGAGCGTGCAAGCAAAGCGAACACGGCCCAGCTTAACGAAATGAAAGACCTGCTCTCTCAGCTCGAAGCCGCACATGCCGAGCTCGAACAAGCCCGACAAGAAACAATGGCTCAAGAGGCGCTTGCACACGAAGCGCTGCTCGTGCTCCAAGACCAACGTGCTACGAAACAAAAGAACGCAAACGCGACCGATGGAGCCAACTGGTATATGAGCAAAGATGAGTTCATTGCCGAATGGGCGCCGCGCATCGATGCATATTTGGAAGGAACCCCGATGGCCGGCACGGGCGAATCGTTTGCACGTGCTGCGTGGCTCAACTGCATCGATCCGCGATGGTCACCGGCAATCTCGAACATTGAAAGCGGGAAGGGCTCGAAATGCATCAGGCCCTTCAACGCATGGGGCTGGGGCGCAGCTGACTCCGATCCGGTGAATCTGGCAGCTGAGTGGTCGTCGTGGGATGAGGCCATCAACGAGCACGTGAAAGGGCTTGCCCGCGGTTATGGCTACACAATCACACCGGAAGCAGCAGAGGTCTACTGCCCTCCGAACCACGAGCGCTGGTACGAAGTGACCGTTGCCGAAATGGCGAAGATATAGATAAACGAAGAAATCCGACCCTTTTCGTTAAAATATAGCTCGTAGACAAAAGCGGCTCGAAAGCAACAGAAACATGGCACAGCCGTCACGCTTCAAATTTGTTATTGGCATATTCGTTGCAACGTTTGCACTCAGCGCGTTGCCTTTCGTTGCGTTTGCCGAAGACATCGACACCGATCCCCAGCCGGATGCATTGCAGCTTGAGGTTGAACGCTCGGCGGAGGCATATCAATCGGCCATCGAAAATATGACGCAAATTGAAGACGCGCTCGCAGAGAACGAGACACGCATTGCCGAGCTTCAAAAGCTGATTCCCGAGCAACAGCGCAAAAGCAACGAGGCGGCCGTCGCACTTTACAAATCGCAAATCGATTCAGCAGGATTGCTTGACCTGCTGCTCGGCTCGGCGAGCGTTGAGGACTTGTTCTTCCGCGTCGATGCGATCAACCGCGTGACCCTTGCGCACGAAACCGAGTTATCGCGTCTTGTCGAAATGCAAAACGAGCTTGCTGCCACAACAGAACAGTTGGAAGCGGACCGAGCCGCAGCCGAGGAAAGCGTCAATGCCGCAGACAGAGCGTTGACCGCCGCGCAGACCGCCCGCCTCGAGGCGCAAAGACGTGCTGAGGAAGAAGCGCAGCGCCAAGCGGAAGCAGCCGCTGCTGCCGCCGCAGCTCAAGCCCCTGCGCAATCAGAAGAACCTGAAAGCGAAGCGCCTGCAGAGACGGTTGCGGCAGAGACGGTCGTCAGCGACGGAGCAGACTGGACCTCTGACCAGGAATCATTCATCGCTGAGTGGACATGGCGCATCGACGCTTATCTGGCAGGATCGCCATTAGCAGGACAAGGGCGGACGTTCGCTGAGGCCGCTTGGAACTACGGCGTCGACCCCCGCTGGTCACCAGCTATTTCCTATACCGAGAGCTCGAAGGGCGCAGCATGCTACATGCCCCACAACGCATGGGGCTGGGGAGGTTGCGAATGGGATTCGTGGGAAGAGGCTATCAACGACCATGTTCGCGGTCTCGCTCGCGGATATGGCTACACGATC
The DNA here is from genome assembly GCA_902779135.1 of uncultured Coriobacteriaceae bacterium. Classification (GTDB taxonomy): domain Bacteria; phylum Actinomycetota; class Coriobacteriia; order Coriobacteriales; family Eggerthellaceae; genus UBA9715. Next base: position 15,138 of record CACZAR010000012.1, read on the forward strand.
TCGATGGAAGCTGCGCAGAAGTACTGCCCACCCAACGCCCAGCACTGGTACGATGTCACGTCTGCTCAAATGAATTTAATCTAGCGTCCGGCATCGCCTTAAAGCCAGGTAAAGCTCGCCTACAGCAGTTCAGCTAATTTGTATAACAGCTAGATGGTGCTTCACAAGCGGCTTCGCTTTACCCGTCTTTAAGGCGAATTACGCAAATGAGTAGCTTGCGTGCTCGCCCCGCTTGTGCGGCATTGTTGCTGTGCGAACCGAAGAGACGAAGCCGCTTGCGAGGCACAATCTACCTAATACATAGGTGAGCCGAGTTGCTGTAGGCGAGTCTCTTTGGTTCGCGCAGCAACAGAGCTATGACCGCAGCTTCGCGCGGCGTTTTTTCCAATCGGGCATGACGCGATCCATGATTGCACGGAACTCGGGGCCGTGACCTGGGACAAGAAGGTGCACGAGCTCATGGACCACCACGTATTCAAGGCACTCGGGAGGATAGAGGGCGAGCACCACGTTGATGCAGATGCGGCCCGTCGACGGCTGACAACTCCCCCATCGTGATTTCATCTTGCGGTAGGCAAGCTGGCCTGCTTTCACACCGAGGATCGGCTCCCACTGTTCGACGAGCGCGGGTACGAACGCCTCGACGACCTTGCGCCACTCGCGCACCTCGGACGGCGTCGCGCTCATGGCGCGAGCCATAGGGGTGTTCTCGGTTCTCTTCTGGGCCTTGAGCAGCCAGTCGTGCTTTTCCCGAACGATATCCTCAACATGCTCATCAGGCGTCGCGTACGGCACCGACACCTCGATACGCCCATCGGGTTGCACGCGAAGGTTCACGTTCTTGATGCGCTTCTTCTCGATGACCCATACTTCCAGGTCGTCGACGAATATCAACCGCTTGCTCGGCATTCCCTCTATCCAGGGCATATGTCTCTCCGCCTGATAGCCAAACTAGGACTGCCCCTTTTTGGTTAATACCATCTCATAAGCTTCATTGCGGGAAATGCCGAATTCTTCTGCGATGGTCTTGGCAACGAGCTTTGGACGTTCACCTTGCGCGAGAAGCTCGGCGGCACGCTCTTCAGCACTCGCAGAGGCAGATGCATTCGCGGCAGACACCTCTTCGTCATTCGGCGCATCGATGACGAGAACAATCTCGCCTTTTATTGATTCGCGGGACTCGAACTGCTCTTTCACCTCGCCAATCGAACCGCGCACGATTTCCTCATGCAGCTTGGTGAGCTCGCGGCACACAGCGATTTCGCGATAGGGCAGCGATTCTCCAATGGAGGCAAGCGCGGAAACGAGCCTGTTTGGACTTTCGTAGAACACGAGTGCCGCATCGAGATCTTTAAGCGAGTCGAGCAGTTGCTTTCGAGCGGCATCTTTACGCGGGAAGAAACCTCCGAAATAGAAGTTGGTGCTCGTCGTGCCGCTTGCCACATAAGCAGTTGCCACGGCTGTCGGCCCGGGTAGCACTTCAACCGGAGCTCCAGCCTCACGAGCTACACGCACGAGTCGAAGCCCCGGGTCGGACACACCCGGCATACCGGCATCCGAGCAGTAGGCAATGGTCTCACCGGCGAGAACGCGCGCCGCGATTACGTCAGCGCGCTCCCCCACCAGATTCTCATCGAGCCGCTCGAGCCGTTTTCCCTCGATTCCGAGCGCAGCCAGCAGCTTGCCCGTCACGCGTGTGTCTTCAGCGCACACGACGTCAGCCGCACGCAGCGCCTCGAGCGCGCGAACCGTCATATCACCGAGGTTGCCCAAAGGCGTCGGGCATATGACCAGCTTGCCTGGCATTCATTCCTCCTGCATAAAAACAAGTCGGTGCCCTGGTTTCTCTTGCAACACAGACCCGGTCTCTGTTGCAGCGGGAACCAGAGGCACCGACTCACACTAAACGTTAAGCCAAACCCGCTTCGAGATTGGCCTTTGCCACCGAAATCATCAGCTTGATGCGGTTGAGCTGGTTGACCTCGCTGGCGCCGGGGTCGTAGTCGACTGCAACGATGTTGCTTGCCGGGTACTGGCGACGCAGCTCCTTGATGACGGCCTTGCCCACGACGTGGTTCGGCAGGCACGCAAACGGCTGCGCGCAGACCACGTTGGGCGTACCCGTGCGGATGAGCTCGATCATCTCAGCCGTGAGCAGCCAGCCCTCGCCCATCGAGTTGCACGTCGAGAGCACCTGCTCAGCGTATTCGCCCAACGTGAAGATGTCGGTCGGCTCCTCGAAGCGCTTCGACTTCTTCAGCGCATCGGTCATGGGCTTGCGCATGGTGGCGAGCAACTGCAATGCGGCGCGCGCACCCATGGCGCCCTTGGCCGAACGGCCGAGCGGATCTTTCTGGAAGATGCGCCCAACGATGCCGAACAGGAAGAACTCGACCAGACCCGGCACGACCGCTTCGCAGCCTTCGCGCTCGATCACGTCGACCACCTGGTTGTTCGCCGTCGGGTGGAACTTAACCAGAATCTCGCCCACAACGCCGACGCGAGGTTTGGTGCCTTCACCCTTCAAGGGCATGGTGTCGAACTCCTCAATGATGGCGCGGCATGTCTTGCCGAACTCGCGGCGGTTCGTTCCCTTCTTCACCTGCGCACGGCAAATGTCCATCCATTTGTCGAAGCGTTGCTGGGCATCGCCCTCCACCGTCTCGTACGGACGCGTGCGATAGAGCGCCATCATGAGCAGGTCGCCGTAGGAAAGCGCGTATACCGCCTGTTTGAGCATGGGAACCGTGAGGTCCCAACCCGAATTGTGTTCGTCGATATGGCCCTGCAACGCAAGCGAGATGACCGGCACATGGCCCAAACCAGCTGCCTTGAGTGCTTTGCGGATGAGTGCGATGTAGTTCGTCGCACGGCAACCGCCACCCGTCTGGGTGATGAGCACGGCCAAACGGTTGGTGTCGTAGCGACCGCTCGTGACTGCCTCCATGATCTGGCCGGTGACCAGGATGGACGGATAGCAAATGTCGTTGTTGACGTACTTGAGGCCTGCATCGACCGCGCCGTGGTCGACCGACGGCAACAGCTCGAGGTTGTAGCCATAGGCGTGGAAGATAGGCACGAGCAGTTCGAAGTGGTACGGGGCCATCTGGGGTGCCAAGATGGTGTAGCCCGAATCCTTCATTTCCTTCGTGAACTCGACGCGCGGGAACTCGGTCGAGATGATTTCCTCGACGGACGTGTAGGACTCTTCCTTGACCTCTTCGGTCGGGTTGAACTTGACCTGGGGCAATTCCTCGTTCACCTGGTCGCGCAAGGCAGCCAGCAGCGAACGCACGCGGATGCGTGCAGCGCCGAGGTTCGAAACCTCGTCGATCTTGAGAACGGTGTAGACCTTGCCCGCCGCCTCAAGGATTTCCTGCACCTGGTCGGTCGTGAGCGCGTCAAGGCCACAACCGAACGAGTTCAGCTGAATGAGGTCGAGGTCCTTGCGTTGCGTTGCCACCTTAGCCGCAGCGTATAGGCGCGTGTGGTACATCCACTGGTCGACCACGCGGATGGGACGCTCGAGCGTGCCCAGATGCGCGATGGAGTCTTCGGTGAGCACCGCCAGGCCGAAGCTGGTCAGCAGCTCGGGGATGGCGTGGTTGATTTCGGGATCGTTGTGGTACGGACGTCCGGCCAGCACGATTCCGTGCGTGCCGGTTTCTTCCATCCACCTCAGCGTCTCTTCGCCCTTGGCCCTCATGTCGCGCTTGAACTTCTCGTCTTCGGCCCAGGCCTCGTCGACGGCAGCATCAATCTCGGCACGAGTCGGCAGCTTCGCGTGCCGCTCGATAACGCTTCTATACGTTTCAGTCAGCTCGAAGAGCAAGCGTTTCTTCAGGTGGTCCTTCTTGTCGTAGGGCAACCACGGGTTCAGGAACGCAGGAGCGTCGGGTTCACGCAGCTCGTCGATGTTGAGGCGCAGCGCCTCGGAGTAGCTTGCGACGATCGGGCAGTTGTAGTGGTTGCCAGCACCTTCGTCTTCCTGGCGCTCCCATTTGGCGCAGGGCATCCAGATGAAGTCAGGGTTCTTCTCGAGCAGGTTCATCACGTGGCCGTGCGAAAGCTTCGCGGGATAGCACACCGACTCGGACGGCATGGACTCGATGCCCGCCTCGTAGGTTTTCTTAGTTGAGGCGTCGGAGAGAATGACGCGGAAACCGAGTTTGGTGAAGAACGTGAACCAGAACGGGTAGTTCTCGTACATGTTGAGCGCACGCGGGATGCCCACCGTGCCGCGAATGGCATTTTCGGCAGCGAGCGGCTCGTAGTCGAACAGTCGATGGGCTTTGTAGTCGAAGAGGTTCGGCACGTCGGACTTCTCGTCGACGGAACCGGCACCCTTCTCACAGCGGTTGCCCGTGATGAAACGACGGTGTTTGCCGTTCTCGTCCTTGCCGAAATCGTTGATGGTCAGCAGGCAATGGTTCGAGCAACGCTTGCAGCGCGCCGTGCGATGCGTGGGATTGAGCGCTCCCAGCTGCTCGAGCGTGAGCAGCGTGGTCGGCACGCCTTCGGCAGCGCGGTCGCGTGCGAGTAGAGCCGCACCGTAGGCACCCATGTTGCCTGCGATATTCGGACGCACGGCATCCACTCCGGCAAGCTGCTCGAACGAACGCAGCACGGCATCGTTGAGGAACGTGCCGCCTTGCACGATGACATGCTCGCCCACGTCGTGCGGGTCGCGGATCTTGATGACCTTGAACAGTGCGTTCTTGATGACGGAAAGGGCCAGACCAGCAGCGATGTCGCCGACCGTCGCACCTTCCTTCTGCGCTTGCTTGACGCGGCTGTTCATGAACACGGTGCAGCGGCTTCCCAAATCAACAGGATGCTCGGCCTCGATGGCGGTCTGAGCGAACTCGGACACGTCGAGCCCCAAGCCGCTCGCGAAGCTCTCGATGAAGCTTCCGCAGCCGGACGAGCATGCCTCGTTTAGCATGATGTGGTCGATGACGCCGTCTTTCACGCGCAGGCACTTCATGTCCTGACCACCGATGTCGAGGATGAACTCGACGTTGGGCAGCATTTCGCGTGCACCGCGCAGGTGAGCAACGGTCTCGATCTCGCCGGAATCGACGCGCAGCGCCTCGAGCAGCAAACCCTCGCCGTAGCCCGTGACCGTCGAATGCTCGATCGTGATAGGTTTTTCGCCGATTTCGGCGTAGAGCTTTTCGAGGGCCGTGCGGGCGCAACCGAGCACGTCGCCCTTGTTGGACACGTAGTGGCTCCAAAGAATCTTGCCGTCTTCGCTGATGAGAACGGCCTTGAACGTGGTTGAGCCAGCGTCGATGCCAAGGTAAGCCGATCCTTCGTACGTGGCGAGATCGGCCGTTTCAACCTTTTCGGAATCGTGACGACGCTTGAACTCCTCGTAATCCTGAGGTGAGGCGAACAGCGGGTCGAGGCGCGTGACCTCCGAACCTTGAACATCGCCCAAGTTGTGCAGGCGCTCTATGACGTCGTTGAGGCGCTCTATCTTCATCGTGTCGGACTTGCCACCGGCAACCGCACAGCCACTCGCCACGAACAGATGCGCATTCTCGGGAACGATGATGTGCTCGTCGTCGAGGTTAAGCGTCTCATAGAAGCGTTTGCGCAGTTCGGGGAGATACTGCAACGGGCCACCCAAGAACGCGATGTGACCGCGGATCGGTCGGCCGCACGCAAGGCCGCTGATGGTCTGCGTGACGACTGATTGGAAAATGGAGGCCGCGATGTCTTCCTTGCGTGCACCCTCGTTGAGCAGGGGCTGCACGTCGGTCTTGGCGAACACGCCGCAGCGGCTCGCAATCGGGTAGATGGTCGTGTGGCTCTCGGCCAACTTGTTCAGACCGCCCGCATCGGTGTCGAGCAGCGCAGCCATCTGGTCGATGAACGCACCAGTGCCACCGGCGCAGGTGCCGTTCATGCGCTGTTCGATCGATTGACCGAAGTAGATGATCTTCGCATCCTCACCGCCAAGCTCGATTGCGACATCGGTTTTGGGGATGAACGTCTCGACGGCGGTCTTGCTGGCGATGACCTCTTGCACGAATTCCACGTCGAGCCACTTGGCCAGAAGCAGGCCGCCCGAACCGGTGATGGCAAGCGCAGCGCGTTCGTTGCCGTACTCAACGGCAGCAGCCTCGAGAACCTGCGCGATGGTCGCACGCACGTCGGAGTGATGGCGTTCGTAAATGGACCAGACGACCTGGTCTTCTGCATCGAGAATTGCAAGCTTGACCGTGGTCGAGCCAACGTCGATGCCGATACGCAATGCATCTCCCACCGGCGAGAGCGCCACCGCCGACGGGATCTCGATGTATTCCTTGCCCTTGTATTTCATGAACATCCGCCTTCATACTCGGGTGTTTTTAGTCTTTAACCTTGTTATTGTACCAAGGAAGACGTGCGGTCACCGAGCCGTTAGGCAAACGCCACAAGGGATGAAGAATCACGACGAGTCGTGCGTCGAGGGGGACAGTTCTCTTGACGCAATCGCCCCTCTAGTACGCAGTAGGCAAGCTTTAGTTCTTGAGCGAGTTCAACGGTGCGGGCATACGGCCACCACGATGAGCGAACACGGTGCCGGCATGGTTGTTCACGGGCATGATCGGCGCATAACCAAGCAAGCCGCCGAAGTTGAGGCGATCGCCGACCTTCTTGCCGATTGCGGGGATGAGGCGCACGGCAGTGGTTTTGTTGTTGATCATGCCAATTGCGCATTCGTCCGCGATGATGCCGAATATCGTCTCTTGTGACGTATCGCCAGGAATCGCAATCATATCGAGACCAACCGAACACACGCAGGTCATAGCCTCGAGCTTCTCAAGCGAGAGCGCACCAGCCTCGGCAGCGCGAATCATGCCGGCGTCTTCGGAAACGGGAATGAAGGCACCGGAGAGACCACCAACGGAGCTGGATGCCATGACGCCGCCCTTCTTGACCGCATCGTTGAGCATGGCGAGCGCAGCCGTCGTGCCGGGGCCACCGCACGTCCCCACCCCGATGGCTTCGAGGATCTCGGCCACCGAGTCGCCTTCGGCAGGCGTGGGGGCAAGCGACAAGTCGAGAATGCCCTTCTGAACACCGAGGCGCTTCGACGCCTCACGTGCCATCAACTCGCCGGCGCGGGTAATCTTAAAAGCAGTTGCCTTGATTTCCTCTGCCACGGTAGTCAGGTCAGCATCGTCGGGCATACCTGCAAGCACGGCGCGCACAACGCCAGGGCCGGAAACGCCAACGTTGATGACTTCGTCAGCTTCGCCCGAACCGTGGAATGCGCCTGCCATGAAGGGGTTGTCCTCGACGGCATTGCAGAACACGACGAGCTTACCAGCGCCAATGCAATCGCGATCGGCGGTGAGCTCGGCGGCTTTCTTGATGATTCCCGCCATTTTGTAGGCAGCATCCATGTTGATTCCCGCACGAGTCGAGCCGACGTTGACCGAAGAGCACACGAAATCGGTAGTGGCCAGCGCCTCGGGAATCGATTCCATGAGCTTGTTGTCAGCCTTCGAGGTGCCTTTGTGCACGAGGGCGGAAAACCCTCCGACGAAGTCGACGCCCACCTGCTTGGCAGCACGATCCATCGCCTGCGCGATGGGAGACAGGTCGCTTTGAGTAACGGCAGCACAGATTTCGGCAACAGGGGTGACCGATATGCGCTTGTTGACGATGGGAATGCCGAATTCGCGTTCGAGCTGCTCGACTGTGGGAACGAGCTTTTCAGCCGCAGTGGTCATGCGGTCGTAAACCTTGAGCGCCACGGTGTGGACGTCGGCATCCGTGCAACCACGCAAGTTCATTCCCAAGGTGACAGTGCGGATGTCGAGGTGCTGTTCGGCGACCATCGCCAGTGTTTCGGCAACTTCTGCAGGGGTGATTTGCATATCAGTTCTTCCTTGCTCTTACTGCTTCACTGCGCGTATCAGGTACTCAATATTACCTGATTGCTTGCCCTTGATGGGTGATTCCATGACACCTGTGCAATGGAAGCCGGCGGCCTCGAGCGCATCGCTCACTTCCTCGACGGTGCGCACACGGACCGACTCATCTTGGACAACGCCTTTCTCGTCCGTCTCCTCGTGTGCCGACTCGAATTGGGGTTTCACAAGCCCGATGAAAACCGATCCTTCTCGGGAAAGGGCTGCAAACGTGGGAGCGAGCTGCGCGAGTCCGATGAAGCTCAGATCGGCTACGAGCAGATCGAACGGCGCTCCGATGGTTGAGGGGTCGGCTGTGCGGATGTTCGTGCGCTCGAATACGCGGACGCGCGGATTTTGCCGCAACTTCCAGTTCAGATCGCCATACCCCACGTCAATCGCCGCAACCGACGCAGCGCCGGCCTGAAGCAGGCAATCGGTGAAACCGCCATGCGAGCAACCGATGTCTGCGCAATCAAGCCCTTCAACCGTCTGGTCAAATGCGTCGAGTGCCGCTTGGAGCTTCACTCCCCCGCGCGTGACGAAACGCCCGCGCTCCTTGACCCATATGTCCGCATCAGGCGAAACCTTGAGAGCCGCGCTGGTCGCATAAACATCGTCAACCTTGACTTCATGCGCCAGCACGACCCTCAGCGCCTCTTCTTCAGATTCGCAAAGGCCCCGCTCAACGAGCAATGTGTCGAGTCTCATTTTCTTCATGAGAGAAAGTATATCCAAGAAAAAAGCTCCGTTTGAAGGCCACGGTTCCTTCGCCGCTTGTGAGACACAATCTATAAATACATATAGACGAGTCGAACTGCTGTAGGCGAAGGACCCGTTGCCTTCAAACGGAGCGAGCAATCGAGCGCTTACGGCAACAACAGCTTCGCAATCTGAACGGCGTTGAGAGCGGCGCCTTTGCGAATCTGGTCACCTACACACCAGAACTGCAGGCCGTTCTCAATGGTAGGATCCTTGCGAAGGCGGCCGACGTAGACGTCGTTCGTGCCCTCGAGCATGCCGGGCATCGGGTAAACCTTGTTGTCGGGGTCGTCCATGACGGTGACGCCGTCGAATGTCTCGAGCGCCTCGCGGGCCTGCTCGACCGTGATCGGCTCGGCAAAGTCGACGTCCACCGATTCGGCATGGCAGCGAAGCGACGGCACGCGCACGCAGGTCGGTGCGACGGCGATGTCGGCATGGAAGATCTTCTTGGTCTCGACGACCATCTTCCACTCTTCCTTGGTCGAACCGTCCTCGAGGAACACGTCGATGTGCGGTATGCAGTTGAAAGCGATCTGATGGGCGAAAGCCGAGATGGTCAGCTCGTCGCCACGCTTGCCGTCGAGGAACTCCTGCGTCTGGTCGTAGAGCTCCGCCATCGCGGGAGCACCCGCACCACTGGCAGCCTGGTACGAAGACACGACAACGCGCTTGATGGGCGACACGTCATGCAGGGCCTTGAGAGGAAGCGCCATGATGATGGTCGTGCAATTCGGGTTCGCAATGACACCGTTGTGCCAGGATGCGTCGTCGGGGTTGACCTCGGGAACGATCAGCGGCACATCGTCTTCCATGCGGAAGGCGCTCGAGTTGTCGATCATGACGGCACCAGCGGCAGTGACCGCTTCGCGCATCTGCTTGGACACGCTTGCTCCAGCAGAGAACAGTGCAATGTCGACACCCTCAAATGCTTCGGGGGTCATCTCCTGCACGGTCAGCTCGCCAGCGGGAACCTGACCGCAACCCTTGAACTCGATCTTCTTACCTGCAGAACGCGCACTTGCCAGAGCGCGCACTTCACTTGCGGGGAAATCGAGGTCGTGCAGCACGTTCATGAACTCCTGACCCACGGCGCCCGTCGCTCCTGCAACGGCCACTACGGGATTGGCAGGCATTTTCTTGTTCCAAGTCATCGCGTTCTCCTTAAGCTGTATCTAACAGGAACGTTGGTAAGATAGTAGCCGTTCAAAGCCGCCAATGCGTGCGGGAAAAGAAAAGCGGCCCGGAAAACCAGGCCGCTGAAACGCATTTTTAACATGACTTCTAGTTGTGCTTGAGCAGCTCCATCAAGAAGTTGACGTTGTCGTCGAGGATATCTTCGTCGATGTTCTCGAGCACGTCGTCAGCGCTGCCCTTGAGCGCGGGCTTTCCGGCCTCCTCGCCAAACAGGTGCATGGTCTGGAAGCCTGCCTTCTGGACAGTCGACGCGATGCTGTCGGAACCTGCAAGGCTGACGCTGCTCGGCGTTATGCCCGTAGCAGCTTGCGCGCCCCTCATGTAGCGCTTGATGCGAGACGAAGCGTTTACCTTCTTGAAGCGCCCCTCTTCGCTTGCAACGCTGAGGTTGCCCAAGCCGAGCGACTCGATTTCGATCCACGCAGCTCGGACTGATGCTCGTTGACGAACGCCAAGGCTCCATCGTGGGCGTCTGTATCAGAGCCGATTGCCACGAACCAAATCTCGGTGTTGTAAAGCGGGTTGCGGAAGTGGTAGATCTTCTCGATCTCTTCAGCTACGGCAACGTCTTCCTCGACCTCTATCAGCTCGTTCGGCTCGTCAGCAGAGGAGTCTTCACCCGATTTCGTATCGACATGACCAAGGCGCACGCGCGAGAACGCGCCACCGAACCAACGACGCTTGCGCTTGCCGCCACGTTTGCGTTCACGGCGGTTCTCGTAGAAATCGTCGTCCTCTTCTTCGACATAGTGGTCCGTGTACTGATCATCGTATTGATCGTCGTACTGGTCGTCGTATCCGCCGCGCTCGTCGTACAACTCTTCTTCAGCAAGACCATACTGGTCATCGTAATCGTCTGCCGGAGCGTCGGCGTAGCTGATCTCCATGTCGTAATCGACCTCGGGCTCTGCAGCTGGCTCTATAGGCGGAAGCTGCTCGATTGCGGGAACTGCACGCTCAGCCGGTTTCTGGCTGACATCCTGTCCTGCAGCCTGCATGCGGATGACGCCCGACATGGACGGAACGTCGGCACGAAGCTTCCTGAACATGCCGGAACGGGAGGGGGCGAGACGCTCGGTCTTCTGTTCCTCTTCAATCGACGGCAGCGACGAAATGCGCTTGCGCGTCTCTGCGGTAAAGGACTCCTCCTCGACCATCTCGTTTGCAATCGGCTCCCCTGCTGCAGCAAGCTCCGCGGCGAGGTCGGCCATGCTTATCGGAGCGACGGCGACCGTTTCGCTCGGCGACAGCTCCGACTCCTCGTTGTATACGACGGGCAGGAACCCAGGTTCGGCGTCCGGAGCCGGAATCGGCTCAGGTTCGGGCTCGGGTTCGGGCTCTTCTGCTTGCTCCTCTTCAGCAGCGGGAGGAGCAGCAGCCATAATTGCTTCGAGAGCCGCAGCTTCGCGAGCACGACGTTCCTCTTCCAGACGAGCGCGCTCTTCTTCTTGGCGAATGCGCTCGCGCTCAGCAGCTTCACGCTCAGCGGCTTCGATAGCGTCGACGTAACGGGAGCGCTGAATCTGTCCTGTTTGCTCGGTGGGACGTTTTGCTTTCTGCTGAGCTGCGACAAACCAGCTCGGCGCATTCTCAAACCCGCTGTCAACAGGCTGCTCAACAGGCGTTTCTTCCTGGACGGCCTCTACTGGCTCCTCAGCAACTTCCTCAACAGCATCACTGGCAGCAGGCTGCTCGATCGGCGCTTCGTCGGCTTCGTCGGAGACAGAAGCCTGTTCAGATTTGACGCTTTCTGCAGCGGCTCGCGAGTTGACCAAATTGGAAGCAACCGAGCCGTATACGCGACGCTCTACCGGCTTGCCGGTGAGCGCAGCGATGGCGGCCTTTGCGGAAAGCAGGCGTTCCTCGTCGTCAAGCGGCTCCATCTCGGGAGGTGTGAGGCGCTCGGCTTCGTAATGAATCTCGGCTCCTTCAGGAACCAAACCGCTCGCTATGGCAGCTGCCTCGCCATGGATGGCAATCCCCTCGGCTTCTTCGGCCAAGTCCGCTTCGCTTACGCTTCCCCTGCTGATGCGACGCGCAACCTCCATCATGGCGGCTACGCCGGAGGCATTGTTGTTGGCGCCCTCGTTGTAGGGAGCAATCTGCACGAGCACGGCCTTCACGATGGGAAGAAGCACAACGAGAAGAGCCAATACGGTGATGATGTTGAAAACGACAGCCCCAGCACCGCCGATTCCGCCAATGAAAATTCTGATGAGCAGCAGAATCGCTGCAACTACCGTACCAGCCGTGCAAACAAGACCAGTCGGCAGCCCAAACGACCCGACCCTCTCCACGAGAGGAGGTGTGACCTTGCCGGAATCGTAATGGGCGACGAGCACGATCTTGCGCGAACGTGCACCCTTCTTGGAAGAGCCGCCTTCAGAATTGGGCTGATACTTGGCAACAACATTTTGGCTGGCACTGCGGGCAAGAGCGCGTGTGATGAACGGACGGTCGAACGCCTCGAGCACGTAAATTGCTGCCGAAACCGCTGCAAGCACGAAAGCCGGCACGGCCAGTGCAGGAGCGATCATGGCCAAAATGCTAACCACTACGATCACGGCGCAACATATTGCCTGAACAAAGGGGAAGTTCGAAGAACTTGTAAACTCTTCTATCTCTGCATGGAAATTGGCTTCTTTCTGAAGCTGGTCCGCGATGTAGAGGGCGGCGTTCTGTTCTTCTTCGGTCCCCGCGGGACGCGCGCCTATCTCTTTCGACAGGTACTCAACATGCTCAAGTGGTTTTGTCATCGATGGGCCTTCCAATTACAATTTCCGTTTTGCACATAATTATTTTGCAGTATACGCCATTTTTAGCTTTGTACAGGAACTATAAGCGGTCGTCATGTATCTGACACGCCTACATCATCAAACTGCACAGAAGGGGCCGTCGCCCTTTCGCAATTAGGATGACAGGTACGCTCTGATATCGGCGTCGGCATCCGACACGTCATCGCGTGCCTCGTTGTAGCTCTTCGCATGTGGGGCGATTTCTTTTTCGAATGCGCTTCTCACCTGATCGTCGATAAGCAACGGGAGCTCTTGCGCAAGTTGCGCCGCCTCTTCATCAGCCTCGTTGTAGGCGTCGTTGTTTGCAGTAGCCAACTGGCGATCGCCGGCAACGAGCGCGTCAGCTGTCGCAATTGCGTAATCCAGCGCCTCAATCCTTTTGTCCAGATATTCGAGCTGAGCCGAGAAATCAACCGACTCATGTCGGTACGTCACTCCTTCGAGGTCGGCTCGCGCTTCGGCAAATTGGTTGCGTGCTTCTTGCGTCATTTGCTTGGCAGATTCGGTCGATTCGTCAGTTGAAGCGTTGTTGGCAGAAGCTGTTGCCTCACGCGCAGCCCGGTCCGCGTTGAGAACCTTGTTCCACGCCTTCTTGGAGATATCGAGCTCTTGATCGAACTGATCGGCGCCCTCAAAAGCACTCTTTGCAGCCGCAAGCATGTCCTTTCGACCTTCGATGGCATTGCCCATCTGGGTCAAAGCGACCGTGTCCTTATCGCCCATTGCATACGGGATGGTCTTTTCGGTAGTGTCGGAAACGGCATCGAGCTTTTGCGCAATCCAGTCGAGCTTCTTTTTCGCCTCAACCCTCTTCTCATACATGTTTGCAGCAAGAGGGTCGACCATTACGGCGTCCACCTTGACGAGCTCTTCGTCGATTGTCGACAAATCAGAAACAAGGGCGTTATATCGATCGGAAAAGTCGACTTTGCTCTGATAGAAACTGTAACCTGCGAAGCCGATGGCCCCCAACGCAACGACGACAACGAGCGCAATTATCACCCTAGCGCGAATAGCACGCGTCCGACGAAGCTTCTTTCGGCGTTCGACCTCGGGAATAGCCGAAAGCGTCGACGTACCGGCCACACCGTGGTAGCTGCCACGTGAGGCACTTGGTGTCTTTGCAGCACGGGAGCTTTTTTTGCTGTTGTCGTCAAGTTGTGACCGGGCCGCATCGAGCACGTCGAACGACAGCTCGTTCGACGAGCCCGCCGTGTGACGCTTGATATGCAGGAAGTCGAAGCTGCCTGGCATGATATCACCCGTTCATCAGCTGTAACGCAGTCGCTATCTCGTCTACCGTGCACACGCGAACTGTCTTCGATTGTAGCGAACTAAGGAAGGTTTTCCCATAGGTCTTCGTCAACAAGCGCTTGTCAGCCAATACGAGCACGCCGTGATCGTCCGCTTTCCTGATCAGTCTGCCAGCCGCCTGTTTCGTTTCGATGACAGCTTGCGGCAGCACGTAGCGCCACCACGCCCTGTCGTCGCGCGCCGCGCGCTCGCAGTAGAGGGGGTCGGTTGGCCGGGCGAACGGAAGCTTGGGAATCACAACGCCTTTCAACGTCGAGCCGGGCGCATCGAATCCTTCCCAGAACGACTTGAGGGCAAAGAGCGATAAGTGCTCATCGGCAAGGAACTCATCGCGTAAACCCTTGACCGAAACACCCCACCTTTGACACACAACACGCAAATCATCGCTTTTGAGCTGGGGATTTACGAAATCGTAGCACTGTTCCATCTCACGGCGATTCGTGAAGAGAGTCAACATCGAACCCTTTTGAGCGCGATGCAGCTTCACGAGCATGTCCTCGAGCGCACTCAAGTAGTTGCGGTCGTTAGGCTCCGGCATGTCTTTCACAACATATATGACCATGTTGTTGTCGAAATCGAAATGGGAATCGAGCATCAACTCGCGCGCTTGCGAGAATTCTCCCCTGTTCAGCCCCACTGCAGACTCGAACGAATCGAACCTGCCAGCAATGGACAACGTCGCTGACGTAAACGCGACCGAGTGAGTGCGAGCGTACAGCGTCTCGTTCATCTTCTCGCCGACATCGAGGAGAAGCGCTGCGACGGCATCGTTTTGCTTGTCTTTCTTGCGGTTCAACGTTGCCTGATAAGCGTAGTTCTCGGGCGCCATCTCGAAAATCAACTCGGCAGCGTTGCGCACGTCACGTAACTCCATCGCAACAGAGGCGATTTCCCGTTGCGCAACGGCAGCTTCATCGATTCCCTCGAGGTAGGCGACGAGATCTTGAGAGGCCTTGATGAGCTTGTCAGCGGCTTCGACAAGAGCTCGGGCAACAAGCCTGACATCGGAAAACACCTGAGCTTTACGCACATCTTCATTGATCCAGATGTCAACTTTCTCGTACCCGTTCGATTTCCTCGTCGGATCGAAGTAGAGCAGGTCTTTCACATGCGTGTTGTAATCATCGACCGCCTGGGCAAACCCCTCGCCCGCCTCGCGCGCCTTGGAAGACAAGGCGAAGAAGACCGTCAACTGCTCACCGTCAGCGTTTTCCACGCTCCTTTCGGCGCGCGTGAAAACGTTTCGCGAGCCTCCAACGGCAGAAACACGCCCTGCAATGCGAGCAATCGCCTCCGAGTCAACCGCCTCGGAAATCGCTGCGCGGGCTTCGTTTTCGGCAGAATGAGCCTCGTCGATGACCCAATGACGCACCGTCGGCAACAACCCACCATCAGCGGCGAGGTCGCAGAACAACAGCGTGTGGTTCGTCACGATGACATCGGCCGTTTCCGCTCGACGACGTGCGCCGTGAACAAAGCAGAGCTTGCCAAAGAAAGGACATTTCCGCCGCAAGCATTCGTGGCTTTTTGTCGTGATCGAATAACGTGGCAGAGCACGGTAATCTATCTTGAGCGAATCCATGTCATCGAACTCGGATTGCTCAATATACGAAAGAAGGGCTGCAAGCGAAGGCGCTTGTGCTACGGGTTGACCGGCAACTTCCTTCATCGAAGGTCCGTTATCGACTATGCGCGATATTTTCCTCAAGCACGGATAATGCGACATTCCCTTCAAAGGGGCCCATAGCAGGGGTTCCGCATGGGGGTCAAGCTGCTCGAGAGCATCTGCCAATGCGGGCAGCTCGGAGTAGACGAGCTGGTCGAGAAGGGAGTTCGTCTTTGTAGCAACTCCCACGGCAATCCCGTTTGACTTCGCAGTGAGCACGGCGGGGATAAGGTAGGCCATCGATTTGCCAACGCCGGTACCCGCCTCGACCACGATGTTCTCGCCTGCTTCGAAGGCGTCCCTGATCGCCATGGCCATCTCGTGTTGTTCGCAACGCGGCTCGTAGTCGTCGTAAATGCTGCCGAGCACTCCGTCGCCGCTGAAGGCGTCATCTATCGTCTCCCTGGAAGGAAACTTCATTTGGGCGACAATATCATCTGCGTCTTTTCGCGCGAACCGGGAAGGAAGCGTTGTTATTCTGCGTTGCCTCATCGCGTGCAGCGAGAACAGCTGCTTCGAATTGGCTTCCACTCCCCCGTCCGATTCTGCCATCATCTTCGCAATTGTCTCGAACACCAATTGGGTCGACCATTCCACCGGCGTCGCCATATGCGCAATTTCATTGACAAGCTCAAACGGCATGCAGGTAATCGCCGCAAGGAGAATGCGGTAGACCACGCAAGTGGCAGCAACATCGTCATCGGCACGGTGCGTTGACGTTGGCGCGCCGAACGTGTGGACGAGATCGATAAGCCTATGCGATTTGAGTCGCGGCAGGGCGATTCGAGACAAGTCGAGCGAATCAACCCATGTGTTCTCGAGAAGCGGGTAGCCTTCCGGATGCCTCGTCGTGAACGTTTTATCGAAACCGACGTTGTGGGCTACCATGATGGCATCGCCTGCAAAGTCCACCAAGCCTGCAAGGGCTTCCTGCGGTGAAGGGGCGTCTGAAACGTCTTCTTCATGGATGTCCGTGAGATGAACTATCTCTTCCGGCAAAGGTTTGCCTGGATTTACGAACGTGACATACCAATCCACGATTGCGCCGCCCTCGAGCTTGGCCGCTGCAATCTGGATAAGTTCGTCATGGGTAAAAGAAAAACCGGTCGTCTCGGTGTCAACCACAACAACGTTGCTATCGAGAACACCGAAGTCTGATTTTGCCGCGAGTTCTGGAAGCGATTCGTAACGAACGACCACGTCTTCCGGCGTGCCGTCGAGTATGTAATCCCTGATATTCGTCATTGGTGCATTGTACCCGCGCATGCATGCCGTTTTCGTCATTATTGAAAACTAACAGAGAACCTTACCGCCCATCTTGCTGGAACGATGCTGTCTGGTGATGGTACACTCGATTTGGAAACAGGCGCAGGAAAGGCACATCATGGACCAATCGTACGTAGGGTTTTATGCCCGATTCGAAACCGCCTCCAAGAACCAGGGGTCATTGCTCATGGGCCCTGATTTCATCGTGGGCGACGATTTGGAAGTTGAATTCAGGACAGAGGACGGGCGTGTTGTCGCTTGGCTGAAGAACAAGTTTGGCGCCGAAACCGGATTCCTCAACGCAAACGACTCCCGCAAGCTCCAACTTGCAGCAGCTCGTGATCAGACGATTCGTGCCATTCTGTCGTTCGTGGCCTACTCTGATGAGCCTGATCCCGGCCTATACTGGGGTCAGGTTGCGCTTTTCTGCTACAACCCTGCTTACGCTGATCAAATGGATGCGTTCGTCGATCGAGTTGCTGCAAAGATTGCCGAGGGGGTTCGTCCGGTCATCGATTTGGGCAGCAGCGGTGTTTCCAAGATTTTCGAAGAGACTGACTGGGTCCCCAACGACACCATCCCGCTTCCTGAAAAGAAAACCGGATCCGCTGTCCTCAAAGACCACCAGTCAATGTCCGAGAAAATGATCGAACAGGGTCGAGCGGGCAATAAAGGCGGCTATGCAATCAGCTGGATCTTCATCGCGCTGGTTGTCGTCGCAATTTTGTTCGGCCTTCATTCGATCGGCCTTTTCTAATACGTTTCCGAACAATCAGCCGATAGCGAAGCGGAGGTGCAGGTTCATCCTGCACCTCCGCTTGTTTAAGGCTAAAGTGGCACACCCTTCCCTGGGAGCTCTGTGCCACATGGCACACCCTTCCCTGGGAGCTTTGTGCCATCGTGGTAAGCAGCGTGCAGGCTGCTCGGAGCTTAGCGCCCCTTCGCCATCTTGGCGGCGATTTCCTCGGCCGAAAGCTGCGTCTCCTCGAACACCTCGTCGGAATCGAGGCCGAACGCCGTATGGAGCACGCGCACCGCTTGCGCCGCTTGGGCGGCGTCGACCATGACCGACAAGCGAATCGGCGAGGTGGAGATGGCTAAGATGTTGATCTCGTTCTCGCCGAGGACCGTGAATGCCTTGGCTGCTACGCCCGGCGTCGACTTCATGCCGGTGCCGACGAGGCTGACCTTGGCCACGTTCTCGTCGATGACGACCTCGCGTGCCGAAATCTCCGGTACAACGCGGTCGAGGGTTTCCTGGGCTCGCGCAAGGTCGGCCGCAGGGCATGTGAACGAGATGTCGGTGAAGCCGTCTTCCGAGACGTTCTGGATGATCATGTCGGTGTTGACCATATTGCCCGCCAGCGAGCTGAACACACGTGCGGCAATGCCCGTCGCATCCGGCACGCCGCGGATGGTCACCTTGACCTCGGATGTATCGTGTGCAATGCCGGTGATTACGGCTTCCTCCATCATGTTGCAGCCCTCCTTGACATAGGTGCCTTCCGCGTCGGAGAACGCCGAACGCGAATGAATGACGACGTTGAACTTGCGCGCTAGCTCGACAGCACGCATCTGCAGCACGCCCGAACCGGATCCGGCCATCTCGAGCATGTCGTCGTAGCTGATCTCGTCGAGCTTGCGGGCATGTGGGCACACGCGCGGGTCGGCCGAATAGACGCCATCGACGTCCGAGTAGATCTCGCAGACATCAGCCTCGATGCCCCATGCCACAGCCACGGCCGTCGTGTCCGACCCGCCGCGACCGAGCGTCGTGATGTCGCCATTTTCGTCGATGCCTTGGAAGCCGGCGACGACCGCGATGTATCCTTTATCGAGCGCGTCAACGATACGCTTGCCATCAACGCTGATGATTTTCGCCTTGTTGTGCGTTTTGTCAGTGACGATGCCGGCTTGGCGCCCCGTGAACGACATGGCGCGATAGCCACGCGCTTCGATGGCCATGGCCAGAAGCGCCATCGAGACCTGCTCGCCCGTCGAAAGCAGGCGATCCATCTCACGTGTGGGCGGATTGGGATTGACAGCGGCTGCAAGGCCTACGAGCTCGTCGGTCGTCTTGCCCATAGCGGAGACGACCGCCACGACCTGATGACCTTCTTGCTTGCGGGCGATGAGCCGCTTCGCAACATTGCGAATGCGCTCGGGTGAGGCGACGGATGTGCCGCCAAATTTACAAACTATTAGTGACATGCTTTTCCTAGACGTTCTTCAAAACGATATCTGCCATGGTGTCGCCGACGGCATCGCATGCGTCGCAGGCCGCCTCGAGACGATCGAACAGACGCGACCACACTTCGACGCGCACCGCATCATCGTTGTCCGTTGTGTACAGCTTGCGAATCGACTTCATGTACAGGGCGTCGGCTTCTTCCTCGAGCTCTTTTACATCGGAAATCATGGCGCGAATCTTCTTGATCTTCTTGAACTCGCGGAAGTTTTCCATGGACTTACGCAACGCTTTGAGGCTTTTATTGATGATGCGCGCGAACTCGATGGCGTCATCGTGCATAAAGTGGATGTTGAACATATAGAAGCGCTGCAAGACACCTTCGATCATGTCGGTGATGTCGTCGATCCTGCCAGCGAGCTCGAGAATGTCCGCGCGCTCGATGGGAGTGATGAAATCAACGGAAACGCTCGTGTGAATATCGTGATTCACCTCGTCGCCCCTGTGTTCGACCTCGTGTGCGCGTTTGAGGATGTCTTCGAGCTTATCGGCAGACTCGAAATTCTCAATCGCCTCGACGAGAATCTCGGATTCCTCCAAAGCAATTTCAATCTGCTGTTCGAATGCGTCGAAATAGTTGAACTTGCCCTTCTTGGCCATAATGCCTCCCGTGTTGGTTTTGTCGGTGATTTTCCATTTTACAGCATTGATGACTAACAAGACCAGCGGATTGGGATACCCCGAACGCTTTCACCATTGACGAGGTCGAATAAATCAGCCGCGCTGAGGAAGCAAGCCGCTATCCCTCGTAGAAACGATAGCCGTTTCGACCGGCTTCCTTCGCCAGATAGAGGGCGCTGTCGGCATTCTTGAAGATCTGGTCGCCGCTCAGGGTGCCGTCGTTGAACGCAACGCCGATTGACAACGTCATGGGCGGCAGGCCGTCAGATGTGTCGGCCAACCCCTCGACCACGGTAGCGATCTTGCTGCTTACGACATGTTTCAAACTCTCGTTCATCTCGGTCATAACGACAGCGAACTCATCGCCACCAATGCGGCACGGATAGTCGGTTGCACGGAACGCTTGACTGAGCTGACTGGAAATCTTCTTCAGCACCGCATCGCCCACATCGTGGCCAAGCGAGTCGTTGACCTGCTTGAAATAGTCAGCATCGATGAGCAGCACCGATTTCTCCAGTGTGGCGAGCGATGCCGCCAGGTTGATGGCAGTCGTTGTCTTGCCCACTCCGCCTTTC
>CACZAR010000013.1 GCA_902779135.1 uncultured Coriobacteriaceae bacterium
AACGACGGTGCCGAGAACATGCACTACTACACGTCCGACAGCGTGAACCGCCGTCTGCGCACGACCGACATCGGCCTCAAGGTTCTGGACGATCCTTACCAGATCCCCGAGCGCTTCCAGAAGTACTCGAAGATCATGCTCGAGCATCAGCTCGGTCAGGTCGAGCCCGGTCAGTTCGAGAACCACCGCATCTGCGGCATGTACAGCGACCTGAAGCCCGACACCGAGATTGCAACCATCGGCATGGTCGAGTACTACGACCTGCTCGCGACGTTCTACTCCTTCCCGTACGTTTACCGCAACGAGAAGGGCATCATCGAGTTCAAGGGCTCGAGCTACATCTACAACGACTTCGGCGTCATCTACCCGCTGTCGCTCATGCTCGGCGCAAACCCGATCGGCGCCAACAGCATCGCCATCACGACCGACAACAAGCTCCTGATTCACAAGCAGGACGACAACGCTCACATCAACCCCAGCAAGCTCATGCCGACCGGTTCCGGTTCGTGCAGCTGGCACGACTACATCGACATCGACGCCAAGCGCCTGCAGGACATCGTCAAGCACGGCGCCGAGTACAAGATGCGCCACGAGTGCATGATTCCCGAGAGCTGCACACTGACCACCAAGGTCATGGGCATGGCACGTGTGCCGATCGGCATGAAGCCCGACTTCTACTGCTTCACGCAGCTTGACATGTCTTGGGACGAGCTGAAGGCAGCTGGCGCCGAGGCACACGATGTTATCGAGGCTGAGGACCAGGGCCACATTTCCGACGCTCTGCTCGCCTACATCGAGAAGAAGAACGCCGAGAAGCCCGGCAGCGTTTCGATTCAGCTGTACCTCGAGGCCATGTTCCTCGCGGAGATCTGCCGCTAAACGAGCGACTGACACATTGATTTGATGCGGAGCGGGCCGAAAGGTCCGCTTCGTTTTGTTTCGTCGAAGAACGAAGCCCGACGAAACGCGACTTTCGTAACCTCTAGATAAAAAACCTCATGACTGTCATTGGCGGCAAACTGCTAGATTAAAGTGAAAGCATCAGGCAAACGAACGTCCCGCCAGAGCAAGGAGGCAGAGCGCATGCTGTATACGCCCATTACCAAGAAGGCCCTGCGCTATTGCTTCGAATCCCATGATGGGCAGTTCGATAAGAGCGGGATTCCGTACGTCAACCACCCGCTCCACCTCGCAGAGCAAATGGAAACCGAGGACGAGACCGTCGTCGCGCTGTTGCACGACGTAATGGAAGACTGCGGCAAGACCCCCGATGACCTGCGCGCATTGGGCATATCGGGACAAGCCATCGAAGCACTTGAAATGCTTACCCACCCAGAGGGAGTGCCCTACCTCGATTACGTGCGCGCTCTCAAGAACAACCCGCTCGCAACCAAGGTGAAGCTAGCAGACTTGAAGCACAATTCGGATCTGACGCGTCTCGACGATGTGAGGGAGCGGGACATCGAGCGCCTGTGCAAATACCGCGAAGCACGCGCGATACTCGGCGCTCCAATGACTCCGCGCGAGGAGAACGCGCAGATGATCGACGCGCGCATCGAAGCGGGCCTCTCGCTGTTGCGCAAGCATTACGCTGTGAACGAGCAGGCGGTCGACCAAGTCCTCGCCAGCCCGGTCATCGGCGGACGCCCGCACCATGCACGGCGTTTCGACATCGAAGGCGTTGGCAACCTGCTTGTCATGACCGTCAAAGAAGCCGATGAGAACCAACTGAGCTCGTTCGTAATCACGCCGTACGCGAAAAACCTGCCCCTGTTCTCGACCGACTACGTGTACTCGGGCGACAAGCGCTTCTTCCTCATCGAGCTCTACGATTTGGCCGTGCATCGAGACGGCGCATATCGCCATGGTATCGAGTCGTTCGCATCGCTTGCTTCGAGCTGGGACAACATGCCCGACTTCCCCACGCGACCATGTTGGTACGACGACATCCGCCCCGTGTGCATCGCGAAAGCGCCAACCCGTGAACAAGATGAGCTCGCGCTGCGTCGGTTCCTCGAGGCCTTGCAGCTGTTCATAGACATGGAGCAAAACGCACCGGCGCTTTCGGGCGGCGACCTTAAACGCAAGTGGCAGCTCAACAAAGACTACGCCGATCGGCTCATCGACGAGGGCGGCGTATCGACTGACCTGTTCACCGAGGCATTGGGCGCCGAGAACACGCGTCGCTTCTTCGACGAGGTGTTTTTTGCACCTGCGTGCTATCGCAGCTCGGCAAGAATCGACTGAGTCGCAGAGTAAGAAATCTCGTAGATTCCCGGGTATTCGCTTGCGCGGGGGCCGCCGATGCCCAGCACGATAGCGTCGTTGTCAAACGCACGCAACCAGTCGCAAGCGCGTTCGATTTGCTGGTCAATCGAGTCGGGACCATCAAGCCAGATGTCGAGATGAGGAATACCATACTTCTCGTTGAACTGATACCCGGCACTCGTCCCTGGCGACATGTCTGATGAACGAGCGTTGAACACGATGCAGCACGTCGAATCGCGGATGTTCCACTCGGTCCGCTGAATGACATCGGATGACGGCGTTTCAACCATCTCGGGATACAGCGCCAAAACGCCAGGCGGGTCGGGATAGTCTTCTGCCCAACCGCCTGCTGGGCACCAACCGGATACGCGAACGCCGCAGTGATGCGCCGCGTCCATGGCGCCACGATCGGCGCCGCTCTGTCCACCGCTGCGAATCTCGATTATCTTGCTCATCGATTGAACTTTCATCTGTTACGGAAAAGCTCCGGCCGGTTCGGCTTTTATCGTCGAACCGGCCGGTAGGATTTGCATCGTTGAATTAACTGGATCGGCTACACCTTCAGTTCGCTATGCCTGCACCGACGGCTGGGTCGGCTGAGCAGGCTGTGTGGGTTGAGCCTGGTCAGCAGGCGCAGCGGGCTCGAGCGATTCCACGGGAACGAGGTCGATCGGTTCGCCAACCTTGTCTGCCTTCCATGCTGCAAACGCGGTCAGCTCGGGCTCGTTGATCGCCATCGCGACCGTGGCGACGGCCAAGTCGTCAGCGAAGCCGATAACCGGAACGTTATCGGGGATGATGTCGTTCTTCTTCACCAGGTAGACGAATGCGCCGACGAGCGAAATGATGACCTTGGGAGAAACATCGGTGTATTCGCGAGTCACGTAGCTCTTGACCATGTCGGCCATGACCGGCACGTTGTTGAATGCCTTCGAGACCGTGTCGGGTAGCCCCTCCATCTTCGCCTGCAGCTCCTCGAGCAGACCGTTGATCTGCTCCGGATCGTCGATGAAGGTCTGCGCCTTCTGCACGTTGTCGTCGATGATGCCCTTCGCCCACTCCAAGCTAAACTGCTCTGCCATGATGCATCCTTCCTCGTGTGAGAAACCTTGCTCAAAGTAAACCATATTGCAAAGTCGTTTTCCACGAGAATCGCTGAGCAACTACGCCCGATTATCCGCAACTAAATCATGCTGGCTTCGTAGGGCTTGTCCGCTGCTTGGGGCGATGCGACATGCCCGTGCATCGCAACTAAATCAAACCAGCTGCGTAGGGCTTGTCGCACTTCGGCGCGCTCAGCGGGCACTGCTTGCGGCAGAGCGTGCAGATGGCGGCCGAAGTCGTCGCGCTCTCAGAGGTCGATTGCGACGGAGCAGTCGTTGTAGTCGCGCTGCTCGATCCATCCGTATCGGCCGCGTTAGTCGATTCGGATGCCTGGGGCGCAGCTGACGAGCTGGACGATCCGGACGATCCAGGTGCAGAACTTGACGCGCTCGAAGACGCCCCGCTGTTGCCCGACTTCTTGCTGCGTTCACTCGACTGGACCTCGACCTCGTTCGTCGCCTGCACCGAAGCCGTCTCGGCAACATCGCTCAGCTGGTCACCCGAAAAGCCCGTCGATTCCCTCTCGACGACAGAGCTCGCCACCTGCGGCAACGTCTTGCCAGCTACCGTCACGCCAAGCGCAACAACGCCAAGGGCGGCAACCGCATTCACACCAGTGCTGATGGCACGACGACGGGATGGGTCGTACGGAACCTTGAAAGCGTTCGCAAGAAACGCCCAGTGCATCGCGAGGTGCACGACCACAAGCCCGCAGAGCGTGTACGACGAAACGGTGTGCACAGTCGCCCACATCGCATACGTGCCGATGGGCCACACGAAACCAGCCGACGCGAGCAGCCCGCTGATTGCAATCGAACTGACGGCCAGCACCACCGTCGCAACCGCAAGCAAAATGCCCACGACCGCAAGTCCGGTACGCCGCGCGGTGAGCTTTCCGGATTTCGCGACGCGCGCGGTGCTCTTGACCCACGACATCGACAGCAGGATGTGCGCAATGATCGTCGCGAAGAACACGAACCCGATCACTTCATGCAGAAACTCGCCCGTGAACTGGATGAGCATCTCGAAAACTATCATGAGCGTCAGCGCCACGTCGAGCGCCACGCGAATTGCCTTCTTGCCTTTCATCTGCACCCTCATCTCTCTCTTTCAGATTTTCCATATCGTGAAACCAGAGTAAACACGCAAGCTGAAAGCACGCTGAAACACCATGCGCAGCGCGCTGCCCCGCCCGGCATGTTTAAGAAAACCGAAAGGTTCGCCTTTAGGTTGACGAAAGGTTGCCGCCGTATCGTGTCATCATGCCGAAACGCACAAGACCTATCAGGAGGCAGACCATGTGGACTAGAAAAGAACTCAAAGATAAAGCGAAGATCGCCTTCAAGGCGAACTATTGGAAAGCGGTGCTGGTTGGACTACTGCTTGCCGCGCTCATGGGCGGGTATGGCAGCTTCGGCTCTGTTCCGAGCACGATGGCCAACAGAACCAACGCAGCAACGTACTATAGCGACACGTCATACGACAGCGACGCGCCGTCTTCGGTGCACGTACATGTGGACGGCACCGACGATTCCAACAGCGACGCAATCGACATCGTCATCGACGACCTCGACGAGAAGCTCAGCATCCAGGACGAAGAAGGCAATGCAGTAGAAATCGAGAACCCATCCCCTGCTGCGACCGGATTCGGAGCGTTCTTCTTCGGATTGAGTTTCCTGTTCTTGTTCCTGGTCATCTTCGCTTTAGTGTTGGCTCTCGACGCGTTCATCTTCAACCCACTCGAAGTGGGTTCGCAGCGATTCTTCCTGCGCAACCTCAACCAGCCCTCCGAAGTGAAAGAAGTGGCGCACGCTTTCGACACCAACTATAAGAACACCGTGAAAGGCCTGTTCATCCGCGACCTTTGCATCATCGCTTGGAGCTTGCTGTTCATCATCCCCGGCATCGTCAAGTCTTACGAGTACCGTATGATGCCCTACCTGTTCGCCGACGATCCCACCATGACCAAGGAGCGTGCGTTTGCCGAGAGCAAGCAGATGATGACCGGTCAGAAGTGGAACGCGTTCGTCCTCGACCTCTCGTTCCTCGGCTGGAACATCCTGTCGGCTATGACGCTGGGCATCCTGGGCCTGTTCTACGTGAACCCCTACCAATGCCAGACCAACGCCGCCCTGTACGAGAAGCTGCGCTACGGTCTGCCGGCCCCCGCACCTGTAGCTGCGGTCGGTCCGCAAGGCTATGCGCCTTACGCACCTAACGGCCAGCAGCCTTACGCACAGTACGCTCCTGCCAGCACGCAAGCGTATGCTCCCTACGGGCAGACTGGCTACCAGCCTGAACAGCCGATGCAAGCAGCTCCAACTGCACCGTTGCAGCCCACGACGCCTGCGCAAGCTGTACCCGAGTTGCAGCATACCCAGCCCGTGGCTAGCGCAGGTACCACTGCTGTCGCCCCGGTAATCGTGCCTGACTCCCAGCCGCCCATCCCGCCGTTCGCTGCTGCTGACGCCCCCGCCCCCGTATGGGACGACGCCGAGACTGAAGAGATTGCGGCCGACGATATCGCATCAGACGAGATCGAGACCGACGCACTTGCCGAGGCTGCAACCGTCGAGATCGCGACTGACGAACCTGCCGAAGCTGCAGCCGATGAAACCGAGCCAGCCGAAGAATCAGCGGCTGACGAAGCCGAGGCAGCTGAAGAATAGCCGCTCGCATTGCGCCAAAAGCACTGGAAGCGTAGTATCGAAAGCGAACCAAGAGGGCATCCTTTTGGTTCGCTTTCACAGGAAGGAACAGACGTGGCATACAAGATCCTGGTCGCCGACGACGAGAAGGACATCCGCAGCGTTCTGAGACTGTATTTGGAAGACGCTGGGTACGAAGTGGTCGAGGCAGCCGATGGACTGCAGGCGCTCGAAGCGCTCGAATCCCAGGAAATCGACCTGTGCCTGCTCGACATCATGATGCCCGAACTCGATGGCTACCAGGTGCTCAAGCGCGTCCGCGAGGCCGACGACGTGCCCATCATCGTGGTGAGCGCCAAGGGGCAGGACCCCGAGAAGATCCTGGGCCTGAACCTCGGCGCCGACGACTACATGGTCAAGCCGTTCAACCCGCTTGAAGCCGTCGCGCGCGTCAACACCAACATCCGCCGTGCCAAGGGCACCCTGCCTCAGCGGCAAACCCAGCGCATAACGCCCACGCTCAAGTGCCGCGACCTCGAACTCGATCCCGAAGCGTGCCTGCTCACGAAGGCCGGACAACCTATTGAGCTGACCTCTGTCGAATACCGCATCATGGCCTTGCTGATGGAGCATCCTGGCCGCGTGTTCACCAAACAGCAGATCTACGAATGCGGGTGGGACGAAGACTACATCGCGGCCGAGAACAGCGTCATGGTTTGTATCAGCAAGCTGCGCTCGAAACTCGCCGACGATCCCCAGGCCTACATCAAGACCATCCGCGGCCTTGGCTATCGGCTCGAAAGGTAACGACGATGGCGAGGAAAGGCAGAGCGAAGGACAAAGCTGGCGGCGACCTCGCAACCCGCTCTGGCAAGAACAACCTCGCGTTCTATCTCATCAGCCGCTTCATAGTCGTGCTGTTGCTCGTCATGCTCGCCGAATCGGCAGTCGTTTGGCTCGAAAGCGTCACGTTCATACCCTTGCTCCAAGCGCTCGCCGCCACCAACAGCCCCCAATCGTACGAGACGACCTCCGTCATATCGCTCATTCAGTGGACCATCTCGCTTATCCAAGCCATGTCGCAAGCAGACTACGCCCAAGTCGGCAGCCTCGTCTCACAGTCGGTTGCGGTAGGCCTATTCATCGCGATGTTGCTGCTGCTGGCCACCCCTGTAGTGGTGGGAGCCCTCGTGTTCGCACGCATGGTGACGCGCAAAGTGCGCGGCTTGCAGGAACAACGCGAACGTGAGTTGGCGCAAATCGAACAGCAGCGCAACCAGTTCATCACCGATGTCGCCCACGATCTGCGCACACCGGTCATGGCGATCTCGGGCATGGCGCACGCGCTGTCGGACGGCCTCGTGCGCGACGAGGCCATGCGCGATGAGTACCTGCAATCGATTTGCGACAAGTCCGACAAAATGGGCGACCTGGTTTCGTCGGTGTTCGATTACACGAAGCTCGGTGGCGGAAACTTCACACTGCAGCGCGAGCCGATCGACCTCCCGCAGCTGCTGCTCAACGAGGCGGCCGTGGCCTACACCGACATCGAGGATGCGGGCATGCACTTCTCGGTGCACGTGCCCGAGGACCGCTGTGTCATCGATGCTGACAAGCTACAGTTCTCGCGCCTCGTCGCGAACCTCATCGCCAACGCCATCAAGCACAACGGCCCCGGCACCGAGATCGCGCTGATCCTCGTGCGCCAAGCCGGCGTCGCTTACGTCATAGTCGCCGACACGGGTGTTCCCATCATGCAATCGCCCGACGACCTGTTCCAGCCGTTCATGCAGGGTGACGCGTCGCGCTCGTCCTCTGCTGGCGGCAGCGGTCTGGGCCTCTCGATCTGCAAGCGCATCGCCGACATGCATGGCTTCAGCTTGTCGATCGCACAACCCTACGGCCGCTTCACCAAGGCGTTCGTCTTGCAGTGCGGCGTTTTGGACTAATTCGCGCATCTCGGCAGTTGGAAGCGCCTGAGTCGTGCGTTTGAGCACGGGGCAACTCTCCTGAAGATAACGAGACAGCAACGCACGCCCGCGCGGCACCCGGGCGATCGCAATAGTCGACGAAACATTTCTCCCGTTCAAATGACAAGCTTCTGAACAGGCGTTTTCCGCAAACGGTGAACCCGATATGCCCGAATTATGCCCATTGGCCGCATATGGCGTGAAAGAGATGTGCCCATTCCGAGCCGATTTCATGCCCTTCCTTTGACCGAAATGTACCTGGTCGATGAAGTTCATAGAGCACGCACAAATGCTGGGTAAAGTAGCCACCCATACCTCGCGAAGAGGTGGAAGAAGGTGATACACATGACTATGAAACACACTACTGAACGAACTACTCGCTACACGTACGCCGACTGCCTGCGCGACTCGGTGCCCACACCGACGGGCGCAAACGGCACGACGCTTTACGGACTGCTCATGGTCGGTGGTACCGTCGCGCTCATGACCACTGCGAGCGGCATCCAAGAGTCGGGTACCGACTTTTTGGATCAGCCCCACTGAAACTATCCGCTCATCTTCTGCATCGCGTTCCTCACGCGCGTGTACATCAGCTCGCCGCTGGTCACGCTTTTGAAACGGCACCTGATCGATGGACGTTTCTTCGGGTTCGCGCGTGGCATCGCAACCACCGTACTGGGTGTTTGCGTGACCTCACCTATTACAGCCGCCATCGTGGCGCTGCTGTTCACCAGACCGGATGATTTGCTGGACACGTATGCTCAAACACTCGCAACAACCATGCCGATAACGCTGCTGATCAGCCACTTCATCGTTGGCCCTGCTGTGAAGATGCTCTTCAACAACCGCATCACTCCCGATGGGGGCCTCAGGTTGTTGCGAAGCCTCGACCAGCACGCCTTATCGCTTCTGAAGCTGTTCGGCATGTAGTGGAATGAGTCGGCGCCTTGGTCCCCGACTCACCCAAAATAAAGAGGGGTGGGAAGCGATTGGCTTCCCACCCCTCCAGTTGCATGCAGTGCGCTTTGCGAAAGGCGAATCTATTCTGCGGAGACTTCGTCCATGGCCTTCTTGATGCGGGCGAAATCGGCATCGCGTTCAGCCAGCGGAACGTTGCCCACGCGGCCGTTGCGTTCGTATTTGGCGATATCGGCATCGGACTGGGCCACATAACGGCGTGCACGCCACTTGGCACGGCCGTCCTTGCCGTTGTACCACAGGCGCTCGGCAACGGGGTCCCATGCGCGGGCGCGCTCTTCGAACTTGGCGCCGAGCTCGCGCGGGTCTTCGGTGTGCTCGAGATCGGTGGATTTGGCGCCGGCGGCTTCCACCATTTCGGCCAGCTTGCCCGTGTTCTCGTAAATGGGGCAGGGGCGCAGCAGGTTGTTGCCGTCGAAGGGCTGGTTGTCGTAATACTGCATGAACAGCGGGCTGCGCAGTGCGTCGAGCAGCGACACCTCGCGGATGTTGGCGTTGGAGTAGTGCGCGAACACGCACGGCTCGACATCGCCGTTGGCGTTGATGTGCAGGTAACGTCGCCCGCCCGCGATGCAGCCGCCTACGAATTCGCCGTCGTTCTGGAAGTCAAGCGTGAACAGCGGCTTCTTTTCGCGCATTTCGCGGATGAAGTGGAACAGGTGCTCGCGCTGCTCGGGCGTGGCCATGAGCTCGGACGTGGAGTTGTAGCCGACGGGCATGAACGTGAAGATCCAAGCGAACAGGGCGCCCTTTTCGATGAGCCAGTCGAAGAACTCTTCGGAGGCGATGGAATCGGCGTTCTGGGACGTGTGGCAGCACGACACGCCGAACGGCAGCTGGTACTTGCGCAGAAGCTCCATGGCCTTGTCAATCTTGGCGAACGTGCCGTCGCCGCGACGCACGTCCGTAGCTTCGCCGATGCCTTCAACCGAGATGGCGGGGACGAAGTTCTTCACGCGAATCATTTCCTTGCAGAAGTCCTCGTCGATGAGCGTGGAGTTCGTGAACGAGAGGAACGCACAATCCTGGTGCTTTTCGCACAGGCGCATGAGGTCTTTCTTGCGCACGAGCGGCTCGCCGCCGGTGTAGATGTAAACGTGGGTGCCGAGTTCCTTGCCCTGGCAGATGATGGAATCGATCTCGTCGTACGTGAGCTGGATGCTGTGCCCGTATTCCGCCGCCCAGCAACCGGTGCAGTGCAGGTTGCAGGCGCTCGTGGGGTCGAGCAGGATGGCCCAGGGCACGTTGCAGCGCAGCTTCTCGCGGTTGGCTTCCTGCATGGGCCAGGCCAAGAGGTTGCCGTCGACGAGGAACGACTTTATGAGCTGGGGCATGACCTCGGGGTTGAGGTGCATAAGCTTGATGAGCAGCTGATACCAGTTGTTTTCTTCGGCGATGAGCTGCCTGAACGAGCTACGCTGGTTGCCGAAGAGGTTCTTGGGGAGAATGCGGTCGGAGATGTCCATGATCCGCTTCATGTTGGCCTCGGGGTTGGCTAGGAGCCAATCGACCATCTTGAACAGCACAGCGCGCTTGATACCGGTGGTAGCACCAGGCTTGGCGATTTCATCCATTGAAATCATGTTTGCCTGCTTGAGCTTCCTTGCGGTAACGGGTGTCATGTAAACCTCCATTCGCGACTGTAAACAATACCAGGGGATTATACTCCTATTGTAGAAATAGCCACAAGTGTTGAATAATTATATTTACAACAGGCGTAGAAAAATGGACAACATATGCTATTGTGCGTATTGAAATGAGTAGAGAGGGAGAGCAATGTCAGACCAGGAGAAGCGCCTCGACAGACGTATCGTGCGCACGCGAAAAGCTATCATGGAAGCCTTCGACAAGCTTCTTGCCATCTACAGGCTCGACAAGATCACGGTGAGCGCCATCGCGCGCGAAGCCGACATCGACCGCAAGACCTTCTACCTCCATTACTCGTCTGTCAACGATCTGGCAAACCACAAGACCGAGGAATCCATAGACCGCATTGCCCAGGCGATCAGGGAAAAGGGCGCGAGCAAATCGTCGGCCGAGCGCATACACATTGCACTCGTCGAGGTGAACGACATCCTGACCGAGCATTTGGACGTATACGAAAAGATTGCCTCCACGCTGTCGGTGGACCAGTTCATCGACCAGTTCTCGGAAACGCTGCAGACAAGCTTGACCCGTCTGGGCGTTGATCCGCACTTCATGAGCGATCCTGTGCAGCGCATGCGGCTGCAGTTCTACCTGGCGGGGGCGCTTTCGCTGTATTCCACGTGGCTTACATCCGACCATTCCATGCCCATCGAGCTGGTGTCCGACACCATAGAAAGCGCTATAGAGTCGTCGGTGTTTCCCTCGGTGGTGATTGCGTAGCGCGCTTACATAAGCTTTGAGCGCTCGATGCGCGCGACGAGCTTCGGCACGATTCTCGAAAGGGGGCCGTTTAGCGCGAGCCCCATGACGAGCAGCGGCACGGCGAACAGCGCCAGCGTGCCGATTTCAATCCAGAAATCGTTCATGTACACGCCGAACATGGCTGCACGCATGGCGTTCACAGCATGCGTGATGGGCAGAAACGGGCTGATGTTCTGGAAGAACTCGGGTAGCAACTTCAGGGGGAAGCTGCCGCCTCCTCCCGAAACCTGCACGATGAGCAGCACGACGCCGAGCGCCTTGCCGAAGTTCGCGAACAGCGCCACCAAGGTGTAGATGATGAACGTGAACACGAGGCCCGCCACCCAGAAGCTCACGAGGTACAGCAGCGGGTTTTCCGCCTGAACACCCAAGAACAGCAAGTTGCCCGCGGCGACGGTCGTGCTCTGCAGAAGCGAGATGATACTTATGACGCCAAACCGGCCCAGGAACAGCTGCTGGCCAGTGGGGTTGTCGAGCGCTTCTACCTGACGGCGCGAAGGAGCCACCTTGAGCGTCACCATGACGAGCAAGGCGCCTATCCACAACGCCAGCGTCGTGTAGAGCGGCGCCATAGCCGAGCCGAAGTTGTCCACCGGGAAAACGGCGATGCGCTCCAGTTGCACGGGGGCGGAAAGCGCCGCGGCCAGAACAGCGGGGTCGGACCCCAGGATCGAGCGCACTCTCTGGATGTCGTTGGACGCCAACGCCTCTGTTATGCTCGTTCGGACGGCGGAGAGCTCGGCGGCCGCCTGCTTCAATTCAGCCGTTGCGCTGTCGAGTTTACCTTTTGCGCTGCCGATTTTCTGGTCGAGCGAGCTGGCGGACCCCGCCATGCGGCTACCAGTGGAATCCAAAAGCGCCGCCGTGTCCGACACCGCCGTGCTGGTATCGGAAAGGGAATTCGAAAGCTCCTCGAGCTGGGGCTGCACGTTGGATTCGAATTCGGTTTTCACGTTTGAAAGCCCAGCGCAGGCCTGCTCGGCCTGTTGCTTTATGCTATCGCGTTCGGCCTGGGCATCTGCGCTGCCCGTTTCGATTTTCGTTGCTGCCTCTTCGAGCGAAGCGGACAGCTGTTGCAGGACGGCGATGGATGCGTTCAGCTTGTCTATGAGCGCATCCGGTGTCGAGCGATGCCCTTCGGGTAGGAAATCGCGCAGGGCAGTCACCTTCGACACGAGCGAATTCAGATCCTCAATTTGCGCGTTCACGGTTGCGGCGTCGCCCCGCAATGCGCTCGCGGTGTCTGCCGCAAGCGATCCTGCAGCCGCAAACGCGTTGTCTATGGCAGCGGGCACGTCTTGATAGCTGTCGGCGCTGTTCTGGAGTGCTTCCGAGAGTGCATCGCTTGCCTGGGATAGTGCGTCGGCGGTTGTGAGCGCCGTTTCCTTGGCGTCGGCAGCAGAGCCGACAACCTCGTCGGCCGAGGCCTTCGTCTGCGAGATGAGCGCGCTGGAATTGGAGAGCAGCGACTGCGACGACGTCAGGATGTCGGAATACAGCGCTATGACTTCGGCCGAATCGTTCATGTGGGTGCAGAGGCGGTCCATGTGATTGCACAGATCGCCGATGCGGCTGTTCAAATCGGAGCTGTTCAACTGGTCTATGAGCGTCGACGAGATGCCGATGGCAATTTCGGAGAGGGCCTCCGCGAACGCCCGGTTCACCTGGTTGGCGATGCGGTCGGCTCCCTGGTCGGTCATCTTTGGCGCTATGGCGCTTTTCTTCTGGTTGGAGTAGTACGTGATGCGGGCGTGTTCGACGTCGCTGGAGTAGAACGACATCATGTCCGAGCTGAAGCTTGCGGGAATGACGACAGCCGCATAGTAGCGGCCCGACCGGGCGCCGTCTATGGCATCTTCTTCGTCGGTGAACACCCACTCCAACTGGTCGTTTGCCCGTAGGGCGGAAACGACCCGCTCTCCTATGTTCACCTTGACCGGCACGAGGCTGCTTTCGTAGCCTTCGTCCACGTTGGCGACGGCCACTTTCAGGTTGCCGGTGTTGTCGAAGACGTTCCAGCAGGCCAGGATGTTGTACCAGGAAAAGATGGAAGGCAAGATGACCAATCCGAGCACGATGATGATGGTGACGGCGTTGCGCCCGATTCGCCTGATATCGTCTGTGAAGAGGCGCACGATGTTGTTCATCGGCCGCCTCCTTCGGTATCTTCCCCTGCGTGTTTGTCCTGGGGTTCTTCCGATGCAGCGTCGTCTTTCCGGTGGCTGGACTCTGCCAGGGGACGGACCTTCGTGAAACGGTTGCGCTCGCTGTAGAGCGTGCGCACCTCGGCGTCGCTCATGGATTCCAGCGAGACCAGGTGGTCGAGGTTGTCATGCCAGAACTCGACGACGATGAAGAACACGGCGGCCGCAAAGAACCAGATGAGCCACGAGGTCAAGATGACGACCTTTTCGGCGCTGAATGCGGCGAGAATGCATGTCAAGACGATGGGAAACAGGACGGCAATTGCAATGGAGCCGACTCTGAGGCGCGGGTACAGCGCCAGGAACCGCTCCATGCGCCCGTTGATGGCCGTGCGGTATTCCTCGCGGTTGGCCAGCGTGCGGATGATCTGGGAAAGGCGGTAGCGGCGGGCGGGCAGCTCGACCGCTTCGCCGGTAATGATGTCGCTTTCTTCGATCTGGCGTGCGAACAGGCGGTTGAGGTTGGCGAGGTACGTGCGCGCTACCGCGCCCAGCACGGCAAAGGCCACAAGGAAGCCCATCAGGACCGCCATGTTGCCATGCCATGCCGTGCCGTAGAATCCCGATATGGTTTCGCGGATGGCGTTGATGCCATATGTGAAGGGGAACATGGGATAGATGGTTTGGAAGAAACCGTTTGTCATCTCGATGGGATACAAGCCCGTTGCAGCTGGGATCTGCACGAACACCAGAATAACGCACAGGCCTTTGCCCACATGCTGCAGCGACGAGGACAGCGTGTACTGGATGGACAGGTAAGAGAGCGAGGCCCCTATGGCCGTCAGGTAGAACAGGGGCACGCTGGCCGTTTGAACGCCGATGACCAGGCAGCCCGTGCAGCACACGGCGGCTTGGATTGCCGCAAGCGGGGCCAAAAGCAGCGCTCGGCCGAAGAATCGCTGCGCAACTGTGAGGCGCTCAAGCCCCTCGTCGTCCACCTCGAGCCGCACGATGACCATGAGCATGAACACGCCGATCCACAAGGTGAGGTTGATGAACAGCGGCGCCATGGCCGATCCGTAGGCGTTCAGCGGATAGAGCTCTTCGGTTTCCACCTGCGTGGGCGCCATCATGAAGTCGGCAATCTTGGACGAGTCCAGCCCGTCTTCGCCCACGAGCTGCGCCAATGCGCCCGACGCCCGCAGTGCCGAGAGGTCCGTTTCCACGCTGGCAAGTTCGTTTTCGAAATCGGAGAGCAGCTTGCTCGTCTGATCGAGCGCCATTGCGGCCTGCAGGAGCGTTGCGTGCAAACCGTCAAGGGCGCCGGACGCTTCGTCCACGAGCGACTGTTGCCGTGCAATGGCCATGCCCAAATCGCCCGACAGCGAAGCTGTTCGCCCGATGCCTTCGCTCAAGGTGGGCACGGTGTTGTTGGTGAGGAAGGTGCGGTACGCATCCACATTGCCGAGCGAGGTGCGCACCGCGGCGTCGATGGCAGACGAGGCGTCGGCGGTGGCTTTCGCTGTGGTCGAAAGATCGGTCGCCTGTGTGCCGAGATTGTCCATGACGCGCGTCAGCTCGGCATCGACCTGTTCGACGGGCGCCACGATACGTTCGATGGCCTCGTCCGCTTCGCTGGTCTGCGTGTACTGCTTGAGTTCCCTGAGCTGTGATATGACCTGCTCGTTTTCCTGCACGACGGCGCGACCGCGCTCGAGCGCGGCGCTCACGGTGCCTTCGGCCGCTCCGATTTTCGCGGACGCGTTTCCCAAGGCGAGCGCGGCGCTTGCAGAGGTTTGCGCAAGGGACGCCGACCCTTCGTCGAGCGCGGTTCCCGTGGAGGCGGTGAGTTTTCCCAGTTCGGTGTTGGCGCTTTCGGAAAGCGACGCAACGTTTTCGAACGTGGTCGAAAGGGCCGCAAGCGACGAGCGCGCGCTGTCCAGGGTGTCTTTTGCGGACAGGGCTTCGTCAGCGGCGCCTGACGAGGTGGTGGCCAGTTCGGCAAGGGCCGCACGCGCCTCCGCGATATCGGCGCGCGCATTGCCCACGCGGCCCGCCGCGCCCGACCGCGCGGCGTCGAGTTTCGTTCCCGAAGCGGCGAGGAAGTCGTCCAGCGCGTCGGCGACGGCGCCGCTCACCGTGGAGAAGAACGTCTCGTTGATGGTCGTGTCCAGGGTGTTCGCACCCGTATCGGTTATCTTGGGAGCGACGGGCCCCGTTTTCTCGTTCACGTAGTACAGCAGCTGGGGCTGCTGGAAGTCGCCGCTTGCAAGCGTCGCGACGTCGGCGCTGAAATCTTCCGGCACCACAAACGCAGCGTACGCTTCGCCCGCGCTGACTTCGCGCATGGCTTCCTCGCGGTCGACGAATGCCCAATCGAGCTGGTCGTTGTCGCGCAACTGGTCGGCTATCTGATCGCCCATGTTCAGCTGCCCGAGGTTTTCGTCGTAAGCGCCCGCGTCCTCGTTAACCATACAGACACGCAGGTTTGACGTGTTGTCGTAGGGATTCCAGAACCCGATGATGTTGAGCCAGGAATACAGCGAGGGCAGCACCATGAGGAAGATGACCACCAGCCAAGCCGGCGGCACCTTCGCAAGGCGCTTGATGTCGCGCAAGAATATCCTGAACACGTTTCCCAAAGAGGCGCTTCTTTCCATGTGGATGCTGAGCTGTCAGGAGGACAGCGTATACGAATACTGAATTGTAGGACAGCACAGAGCCGCTTGCGCGAACGAGCTTTGTTTCCACACAATAGGAGGGGCGTTTTCGGACCAATTGTTTAAGAATGATTTCAGCATGCGCAGGTACCATGGGGTCATGCAAGATGCGAGAAAGGAACGATCGTGCGCGAACATGTTTCAGTATCAAGGCGGCATTTCCTCGGATTGATGGGCGTTACGGGCGCAGCGGGCGCTGCCCTCGGGTTGTTCGGATGCGGTCAATCGGCGCAACAAAGCGCGTCGTCCTCGTCCGAGAGCAGCGCATCAGCGCAGAGCGTAAGCGCTTCGGCATCGAGCGCGGCTGGTGGTGTGGCCATAGATTCGGCCGCATGGAGCTACGACGCCGAAAACGATGTGTATTACCAGATAGGTTTGCAGTACTGTGAAAACCCGCAAGCGCCGGCCTACGAGAGCATGGGCGTGTACGTGCCCGGCGCCTACTTCGATGCGAAGGACAACGGCGACGGCACGTACACGTGCACGCCGAGTTCCAAC
Organism: uncultured Coriobacteriaceae bacterium; assembly: GCA_902779135.1. Lineage (GTDB taxonomy): Bacteria > Actinomycetota > Coriobacteriia > Coriobacteriales > Eggerthellaceae > UBA9715. The sequence continues at coordinate 16,740 of CACZAR010000013.1, forward strand.
GGCAAGGTGGGCGATTACACGGCCAAGACCGCTCCCATTGTCATGCCCATCAACACGGCCGGCTACTCTGCGCAGGAAGCTCCCACTTCGTATAGCGCGAACGGGCTTTCGAGCTATCTGGAGGCGGGATTCGTGTACGTGTACGCCGGATGTCGCGGTCGCAAGATGGACGGCGATGCCTGCGGTGCAGCGCCTTGGGGCGTGACCGATTTGAAGGCGGCGGTGCGCACGCTGCGCTACAACGCGTCTGTGCTTCCCGGCAATACGGACCGTATTTTCAGCTTCGGGCATTCGGGCGGTGGCGCCCAGAGTGCCGTGCTCGGCGTGTCAGGCGATGCTCCTGGCTACGACGATTACCTTTCCGCTATCGGCGCGCCGTCGAAGGATGCCGATGGGAAGTCGCTTTCCGATGCCATCTTCGGAGCCATGTGCTGGTGTCCCATCACCTGCCTCACGAGCGCCGATGCCGCATACGAATGGAACATGGGCCAGTTTGCTCAGCGAAAACGCCGATGCGTACGCGGCGCTTTCCGATTGGGACAGCTCATACCCGAGCGCCTACAAGGAAGATCGTGCCTACGTGGACGCTCAAGGCCATGACGTCGATTTCCGTCAGGACATCTACGATCCGCTGTACTTCTTGAGCGACGCGTACGAAGGCGCAGGTACTTCGAGTCCGGCTGCGCATTGGCGCATTCGCACGGGCATCACGCAGGGCGATACGGCCAGCGCGACCGAAATTAACCTGGCGTTGGCGCTGGCTGCCAGGGACGCCGTCAAGGACGTGGATTTCGCCACCGTGTGGGGCCAGGGCCACACCATGGCGGAACGCACCGGATCGAGCGCCGAGAACTTCATCGCCTGGGTAAACGACTGCTGCAAATAACGGGAAGCTTGCCACACTGGACAGGTACCCGATTTCGAGCACTGCATCGTTGCGCGCCTTGATGTCTTTCATGCGCTCGACGAAGCTGTTGTGATCGTTGACCAAGATGAGCGCGCCGTCCAGGAACACCGAGCCCGCCTCCGTGAGCTGCAGGGTATTTCCGAGCCTCTTGAACAAATCGACATCAACCTCGTCTTCGAGCGCCGCGATATGCTTGCTCAAAGACGATTGCGAAATGTGCAGTATTTTAGCCGCCTCGCTGAAATTGCGCGTCTTCTCCAGGATCAGGAATTCGCGTAGGTGCTCGATTTTCATAGCTCCACCCCCTCTTTGTGAGTCAGGGGACGTAGCACTAACTCATGCAGGCAGCTGCTTTGCCAGTGAGTCGGGAGGCCAGGGCGCTGACTCATCCAACTTGTCTCTACCAACCACGATGCCCGATGGCATACAGTGCGGCGGCAACGGCGCCCGAACAGGCGGTCAACACCACAAGGCCGAACGTGAACGTCGGCCACGGAAACGCGGCCGCCACGGTCGCGAGCGCGGTGATCACGCCATACGAGAAGTTGCCGAACGCCGAGGCCGTGCCGACCACATTGGACGGCTGGTCGAGCAACACCAGGAAGGCCGCCGGACGGGCCATGCCCTCCGCAAGCGCATACGGCACGAAAGCCGCCAGCAGCAGGGCGGGATGGAGCGACCCGACCATGGCAAGCAACACGGCAGAAGCCAGAACGAAAGCGATGACCAGCTTCATGATCTGCGCCGTGTACCACGTCCTGGACAAGCGCATGTAGAGGAACGGGGCGACCATGTTCGTCAGGCACGCGCCTGCGTAGATGAAGCTGTACCCCAGATAGCTCAAACCGAAATCGTCCAGCAGGATATAAGGCGACACCGCAATGAACGCGAAGAACGGAATGCCGGTCACACCAATGAACAGCGCAAGAGCCGTGAAGCTGCGGTTCGCGAGCAACGTCTTCGCACCTTTGAGCATGGAGACCAACGTAGCACCGAGCTTCTTCCCCGCGTTGGCCGCAGCGTCGTACGTCTCGTCGATCAAGCCGGCTAGCACGACCGTCACCACGCCGCCCACGGTAAGGCCCCAGAAAATGCCGCGCCAACCCACGTGCGACACCGCGAACGACCCCAAAAACGGCGCGAGCACCGGTCCGGCGATCACGAGCGACTGCAGGAGGGTCATCGCGAGCTTCAGGTCGTCGCCTTTATAAGCATCCTGCACCAAAGCGGCAGACAGCGTTATGGACGAGCCGCAGCCAAGCGCCTCGATGGCGCGCGCTGCTATGAGCACCTCCACGCTCGGGGCCACCGAGCACAGAAACGAGCCGGCGGCGAACAGGGTGCATCCTGACAGGAAAACAGGCTTGCGCCCGAAACGGTCGCTGATCGGCCCGGCCAGAACCGTGGCGAGCGTAGAGAAAAGCAGGAACGAAAACACGGTGTTGTTCAGATACAACGCCGTTACGCCGAACGCCTCGGCCATCGACGGAAGCGCAGGCGCATACATGTCAATCGCCAGTATCTGGATGAGCTCCACACTCATCACGCAGACGAAGAACGCGCGTGGTCCTAAACGTCTCTGTTCGACTGCAAGTTTCAATACGCCTAGCTCTTGGAACGATTCGTCAACAACTTGTTCAGGTATGCGGCAACTTCGTCCCAAAGCAGGGTGCCATGCTGCTGGCCCATCTTCACCGTCGAACCAGGCGTATCGGTGCCGACGTTCTCGATGTGAACGACTTGCCCGCTTTTCATGTCGACAACCAGGACGAGTGTCGTGACGCTTGTGCGATTGATGCTGCCGAAGTAGTAGTTCTCGTCGACGTGGGAAGCAACCTCGTCGTACACGATTAGGAAGTCGCAATCGTCAAAACTGTCGGCGAAGGCTTCGGCAGGGACATCCGCCAAAATGATTTTGGAACGCTCTTCGTCGAAATGGCCGTTGAGGCTCTCCGGATAAAACAGAGGCACGTCCTCGCCCACAGCTTCGTTCACCCAGTCGCCGTCTGCGTACTCGGGATAAACCGTCATGAACGGAGCCTCTTTGGCACCGGTGGTCCGCGTGCGGCAAAGAATCACCTTGCCGTTCGGAAGCGTGTACGCGCCCGAAAGCTCCTTGCCCAGTGCTTTGTCCTTGAACGCAATGCCGTAGCCGTTATCGATTTTCTCATACTCGAACGCGTCAACCAGCAAATCCGCCGTTTTAGAAACCTTGCCAATCGCCCCTTCATCTGCAAGTTTGTCCAACGCACTGCGCACAACCCCATCCGCCCACGCGTCTTTTTGCTCGATCATCTCTTCGGGCGTCAACTTCGGGGCGGCAGGTTCTGAGGCGCAACCTGCGAAGACCAGCGCAGCGAACAGACAGCAAACCGAAGCGACGACCACCGAGAATGTTAACGAGGCCGTCCTTTCCATGCCATCTACAACGAAGCCCGCCATACGCCACCACCTCTCGATGTTCGTCAACGACATTGTCTTGCTGACATAGTACCGTCTAGCGCTCCTTCTTCAACCGCCAACGACGACAAAATCGAAGCTATATAAGGGGTCGTTTACCATTGGCGCGTAAATTGCAGGGCGCGCACCACCGATTTTGGGCGTAGCGCGTAAAAAACTCTCCCTTTTTGGCGGAAAATGACGTTCACGACAAAGCTGCTTATCGACAACTACATCAACGCCTACGATGTCGACGGCAAGTTCTGGTACTACGACCTCATGTTCGCCCCAGGCGGAATGGACAGCAACAATACAGAAATCGAAACCGAGGCGTCGCTACGTGATCGGCTACCTTGCGACCTTGTACCTGAGCGATCCCGCCGTGCGCTACAACTATGATAACAAGGCATCGTCGGTGAAGGTTGTGGACAGCGCGACCACCGTGGATGCCCTCAAGCTGCCCGAAGGCAGCCATCCCAGCAGGTCCATCCTTGAAGACTTCAGCGTGTATTTCACATCGCTGATCGATCAGAGCAAGAAGGAATCCTCGAACTGCATGACAATCATCAACAGCAACGACATGATTCCCTCCACCGTGAAGAGCGACACGGCTTACATTGGCGCTGGAAAGTCCAACCCAGATAAGGCGAAGGCGACTTGCAACCGCCTAAAACAACCATTCATTGCCGCAGGCGAGGCATAAGAACATATAGGTCCTATAGTCAACTGTCACGTGCGTGCTGCCGCATTTCGGGCATTTGATCGGATCCTTGCAGCCTCCCGCCTCTGGGTCGTCGCCGCCGGCGATGGCCGCCAGAGCCTCGTCGGGCAGCGGCACCTTGGCCTCCTTGGCAAGCGCCATCAGCTCCCCGACGCTGCCGCAGGCGCGGGCCTTCTCCTGCAGTTCGGGGCTTAGGTCCTTGATGTGGCTCTCGATGTCCATGATCTACCCCCTCTTTATCTGGGCGATGGTTCGAGGCTTTCGCCTTCCGTCATATTATACGTTGAGTGAAATGTAAACGTTTCAGGGAACAAAGCCCGAAAAGCCAGCTGCAGGGCATTCACGTCGCAACCGATAAGAGCGATCTTGTCTGGCTGGGCATCATCCATTACAGCTGCAGAAGCTGCGGCCGCAAATGGGATGAGGCTATTGACTAGCCAACCTGCACGATGACCCACCTCATCATCGAGTAAGGTCATGCACCCAGCGGAAACGGTTCACAACGATGGCGTTGGGGATGCACTTCAGCACCTGATCGCTCTTGAGAATCGCGAAGGTCACGAGCGGAGGCCAGCCGAACACGAAAGCACTCAAGAAGGCGCCGACAACCGCTACGCCCAACGTGAAAATCAAGTCCATCACAAACGCGAACATCGTGTTGCCACCCGCTGCAATGACGCCGCACATGCACGGGTACTCATAGCAGCTGCAAACGACCGTGAAGCACAAGATGTGCATCATCGACGCGGCCAGCGCGCTGGCCTCCGCGCTGATGTCGTAGAACCCCAGCACGAAATCGATGCTGAAGAACAGCACGGCACTCGTCGCCAGGCCAATCGCCAAGTACAGCAGCTGCATGGTGCGCGCGTAGCTCTTCACGAGGTCCATGCGGCCCGAGCCGATGGCGCGACCGATCATCACCGAGCTCGAGTTCGCTGTGCCGAAGCCGAACACCGTGACGATCTGGTGCATCGTGACAGCAATCGAATTCGCAGCGATAACCGGCTGGGTCAGCCGCCCCAGGATAGCGATCTGCAGGATGTTCGCGATACCGAACGCGACGCCCTCGCCGACAACGGGCAAGGCGACCTTCAGAAAATCTTTGAGGAAATATCCGTCAGGCGCGATGAAGCTGCCCAACCGCAACGGCAGCCTCTTGTTTCGCACCGCAAAGACGAGGACGATTGTGACCTCGAATATGCGGGCGATCAAGCTCGACCACGCAGCACCCTCGATGCCGAGCTCCGGTGCACCGCAGTTGCCAAAAATGAACAGCCAGTTACCTATCACGTTCAAAACAAGACTGACGAGCGACACCACGGGCCCGAGCCGCGTGATACCCACCCCGCGCAGGCACAACACGAGCGCCGCCTGCATGGGGAAGATGAGGTATGTCACCCCGATAACCCGCAGGTAGCGCACCGCATCTGCCGCCACAGCCGTCTCGTCCGTGAGCAGGGACACGACGCCTTCGGGCGCAGCCACGCACACGACGCAAAACAGCACGCCGGCACCGATCGCGAACTTCATGGTGAGCGCAATGATGCGTCTCACCGATTGGTGGTCGCCTTTGCCCCAGTATTGCGCGATGAGGATCACACCACCCGCACCCAGCCCGTTCACGCTGGTCATCTGCAAGAGGTATTGAATCTGGTTGATTATGGAAGATGCTGCCAGCGACGTCTCGCTGTATTGCCCGAGCATCATGTTGTCGGCGAGGTTCACCGAATACGACAGCAAGTTCTGCAGTCCCATCATGGCCGTCAGCCAGAGGAACTCGCGGTAGAACGCCGGGTCTTTCACCAGGAATCTTTGCATGCGACGCGCCTACGACGCGGGCGTTAACTTCACGTCCCGGTACATCGAGCAGAACCTGCACTTGTTGTGGCTACACCCCATGCTCGCCTGCAACAGCAGCGATCTCTCTTCGAAAGGTGGCCTGAACGTAACGCCCGTGTAGTGCATCATGATGTGCCCCCTGTTCCTTTTGGCAGCATTATAACAAGCGATGCGGCGTCGATATCTTCATGAAGCCGCCTTGAAAGAAGCCGCGATCGCACGAAGGTCGGGCAAGACGTATGTGATGCCTGCAGCCGCTTCCACCAAAGCCGCATCATGCGACACAAGCAAGAGTGCTCCAGGATACGCGGAAAGAATGAGCCACTCCCCAGGAGAGTGGCTCATCGAGGGCAACCCATCGAGGGCGGCTCATCGAGAGCGACTCATCGAGGGCGACCCGTTCACGCCGAGCCATCTGAGAAGCAAGAGAGCACAGACGTGCATTGTTGTATCGCGCCATCTGCGCAATACATCAACTACAGGTCTCCTTGGAACAAGACCCAAGTCGGCTTTACTTGGTTAATTGACTCACTACGATTTGCTCGAGGTCGTCCAACTCGATGAGCAAAGCAATCGCAACAAGTTGGCACTGCGTGTCGGAGTCCAAGAGCAAATCGGTATCTCCCTCGCATGCGGGCGCATGCTGTGCGTCGGTAGCCGAAGCATGCGCGAACGAATCGCCCATGCGCGCGTAAGCCTTGATGTGGCCGACAATGGCGCCAGCAGACTCGACCTGCTGTGCGACACCTTGCAAAGCCTCGACGAGCGTCTCGAACGTCACACTCGAGCCCGACTGCGCATGAATGGTCGCAGACACGGTCGAAGCCTGGTCATGCACGTGTGACTCAAGAGTGGCTGTGCCCCACCCAATTTCGACCTCGCGCTCGTGGGTATGCTCGTGGTCGTGGTGATGGTGGTGATCATGGCCATCACCGTGCTCGTGGGCATGTTCGTGCGCATGGCTATGCTCATGGTGTTGATGCGCGTGCTCGTGATCGTGATCGTGGCATCCGCAGGTGCAATCCGGACTGTGATCTTCGCGAATCTCACTCATGCTAGTCACCCACAATCTTGTCGAGCAGAGCAGCGTCAACGGGTTCGCTGGCACTCATCCGCACAATGGGCACATCTGGGTTGATTGCGTGCACGTCGTCTTCGATTTCATCAAGCACATCGTCCTCAGCCAGATCGACCTTGTTCACGCACACGATATCCGCGGGTTCAATCTGAGCCGTGAGCAGAATGGACAGGGCCAATTTGATGCGCTGCCAGCGCGCCGCGTCCACGAGCGTCACAATGCGCACGGGATAGCCATCGTACTTGCGCAGATTGTTTGCCATGGAATCAGGCGTCGCCACACCCGTCGCTTCCAGGATAACCAGATGCGGTTCGAGCTCCTCCTCGAGCTTTTGCAGCGCGGGAATGAGCTGGCCAATCAGCGTGCAGCACACACATCCCGACAGCATCTCGGTCACCGAATAGCCCGCTTCTTGGATGATGCTCGAGTCGACCGACGCCGAACCGATCTCGTTCTCGACGATTGCAATGCGGAAACCTGCGCCCTCGCGCTCGCGCAACCGCTCGATCATGCGCACGAGAACAGTCGTCTTGCCCGAACCCAGAAAACCGCTCAGGATAATGACCTTTGGTTTCTCTTGCATATCCGCTCCTGTCGTTACAGTTACTTCAAACCTTATTGTAGTTGAAAGCATGACTGCCTCAACCATCTCGAACGCAAGCGGAAACATGCCCCGATCATCTCCCACGCGAGACGAAACATGCCTCAAGCATTCGGAATGCAAGCACAAGCAATCCTCGACACCCCAGAAGCACTCGCCTTGCACAAAGTTGAAGCAAAAATGCCAAAAAATCGAGGATATCTGAGGATTTTTCGAGGTGACATTTGTTACCGATTTTTTTCACTGGCTCTGAACTGGGCGTTTACGAGTCAAGTATTTCCCAGAGTGCGGAAAATGACCCCAAATCCTCAGATATCCTCGATTTTTTGGCATTTTTACTTTAAAACCGTGCAAACACTTTCCTGAACACCAGGAGTACCATACCCCTATGGACGACAGAACCAAACAGCTTGAAATGACAGTTGCCGACCTCATGGGCCATGATCCCGCGGAGCTTGCGTGCAACCAATGCGGCGGCGCGTTCTGCGGGCTGCGCGTTGGTCGCGTTTACCAGGGCAAACCGCTCATCATGTGCTCGCGTAAAGACGAGGTGAAAGACATCCTCGAGCATCTATCTCGCCGATAAACAGACATCGCGTTGACATGCCTTCCGAAATGATGGAACGCTCGAGCGGCAACACGTGCTCTCGTCTAAACTGTAAACGCACGCAAACACGCGGGAAAGGAACCCACCATGACAGACGAGCGTATTTTCACGATGTCCGAAGTGGCAAAATCGAGCGACGAGGCAGCGGTCAAGACGCTGTTCGCCAGCCACGAGCATTCCAACAGCGTTGTCTGGGCGGTCAAGCCCGGTCAGGAAGTCGCTTGCCACAAGCACACGACCTCGGACGACATCTGGATCGTCATGCAGGGCACGGGGCTGTTCCATCCGGAGCCTGGTCAGGACGTGCGCGTGTCAGCAGGCCAGGTCATCGTGAATCCTGTGGGTACCTGCCACGGCGTCACGAACGACGGCGACGAGGACTTCATCTTCGTGGGCGTCATCGCGCCCGTGCCGTCCGATTTCATCGCACTGTAATCGTAGAGCGCGTCAAGGAACCAATTCCCAGACCGACGAAGAGCGCGAATGGCTTGCCAAGCAGGACTTCTCGAACTCGGCCGAAGACGCCTACACAGGCTAGCGAAGGAAAGCTCGATGGAATACAGGCTGATGAACGACCCGGGCGACCATAAAGCATACGAAGAGGCGCGAAAGCGCGGCGAGGACGTCTACCTCATGAAGCTTGGGAAAGGGCCCCTCGTCATCGCGAACATGCCCGAAGAGCCCAAAGACCGCCATAGACACCCCGACCCTTCAACCTGCGGCTACTACGAAGGAGACGAGGTGTAAGTCCAGGCGGCGATTTTGGGAACTCCCGAAATCGCCGCCGTTGCGTTTTAGCAGCGACTCTTCCAATCGCCGAGGCCTGCCGCATCGAGCTCGTCATAGGGCACGAAGCGCAGAGCAGCGCTGTTGATGCAATAGCGCCGACCACCCGCCTCGGCGGGACCGTCGTGGAACATGTGGCCCAGATGGCTGTCGGCACCCGAGCTGCGCACCTCGATGCGGTGCATACCGAAACTGCGATCGTCGCGCATCGTTACCGCATCGTCGCTGATGGCACGGCTGAACGCTGGCCAACCGCACCCCGAATCGTACTTGTCGGCCGACGAAAACAGCGGCTGACCCGTGACGACGTCCACATAGACGCCGCGCTCGAAATGCATGTCGTACTCACCCGTGAACGCGCGCTCGGTGCCCGCGTGCTGCGTGATGGCGTATTGCTGCAAAGTAAGCTGGCGGCGCAGCTCGGCATCGGTAGGCTTGGGCCACGCTTCCGCCGATGTCTTGGCCGATGTCTCAGCCGGTGTCTCAGCCGACATCTCAGCCGGCGTCTCAGCCGGCATCGCATCCGCGCCGTCTGCCCCGCCTTTCTCGGTGCGCACATCCGACAAGCTGGCGAAGTTCACATGGCAGTAGCCACCCGGGTTCTTGCGCAAATAGATTACTGGTTCGTCCGCCGCATCGACATAGTAAACGCCCGTACGATACTGGCTGCCCACGTCATTGCCCTGACGGTTGAAGCTCAGCGGATCGATAATTGCGAACAGCTGCTCGACCAGCGTCTTCAAGCTCACGATAGTAGGGTCGTAGGTCACGTGCACCGTCTCGACATGACCGGTCGCGCCCGTGCACACTTGCTCGTAGGTCGGGTTGGCAACGCTGCCATTGGCGTAGCCGTTCACGGCGTCGACCACCCCAGGCACGAGCGAGAAATACTCCTCAGCGCCCCAGAAGCAACCGCCAGCAAGAAAGATTTCCTTCATCGCGCAACCTCCAGCAAGAGACGGCATCAGACGCAACGTTTCGCGCTCGTGCTAAGCGTTAGCTGCCGCCTGTAAAGGCTCGATTGATTCAATCAAATCGCGTTCTGAATCAAACGAATCCCAGATGTCGACATTACGCTGCATGTTCAACCAATACTGCGGCGAGGTACCAAATAGGCGCGCTAGGCGCAACGCCATGCTGGGGCTCAACGCACGCCGCTCACTCACAAGCTCGTTGACCGTCTGTCGCGACACGCCGATTCTCGACGCCAGCTGCGCCACCGACAGCCCGAAGTCAGGCATAAACTCCTCGCGTAGCATCTCACCTGGATGCGTGGGTCTGCGCCCGATTGTCATCATGCGATCAGACATGTTGGCACCTCCTAATGGTAGTCGCAAAACTCGACGTCAAATGCATCTTCATCCTCGAAACGAAAGCAGATGCGCCACTGATCGTTCACCGAAATCGCCCATTGACCTTCCCTGTTGCCCGTCAGTGCGTGCAGCTTGTTTCCAGGTGGCACTCGAAGGTCCTCGATGCGGTATGCACTGTCAATCATGTCGAGCTTGCGCACAGCGCGCTTCGCGACCTCATTTGGAACTCGCTTGGCTTTGCCCGTCGCAAAAAGGGCTTCCGTGGTTTTGTCGGCGAACGACTTAATCATGTTGAAGATTGTAACGCGTCACGTGACGTTTTACAACTCGCAATCAGTTAACCCGACGCCGCCTTCCGCGCGTCCGCAGCCTTCGAGGACATCGAGCCGAGCTCAGACTCGTATTCTTGCATCCGCTGGGCGCATGCATCCGCCTTGGCGTCATCACCCGTCGTGCGGTACGCATGCTCGAGAACCGCCTGCTCGTAATAGAACGCGAGCGCACGGCACTCGGCCACCTCGGTGCTGTAGGTGGTGTGCTTGTCCATGTCTTGCACCGCCGTCTCGTACAGATCGCCGAACCGGCCAGCCTCGGCCTCGTAGAGGTAATCGCGCGAATCGTAACTGACCGTATGGCCTTGCGACACTTCCCTGATTTGATACGTTGCCGCCACGAAGATAATGACCACGATAACCGCAACGATTGCCGTGATCACCTTCAGCGGGGATCGGCTGCTTTTCCCAACTTGCGTCATGATGCGATTCCCTCCTCGATCATCGCGGCCAGCTTTTTCTTGGAGAGATTCGGAATGTCCTCGATGTCTTTATCCGTAAGCCCGAAATACGCCTTGGCGATTGCGGCCGTGCGATTGCACAGGTCGTCGTAATAGACGCGCTTGTCGGGCGGCAGGTATCGATCGATGTCGTCGGAATACCGATCCTCGAGCGTGTAAATGCGGTTGAGGTCCTCGGCTATGTACTCGCACGTGTCGCCGATGCGATTCGGCTTGTACCAAAAACTCGAGGAGTCGTTGAGCGCGGCGACGTACCGCATTAGGTCGACGTATGCGTAAGCGGCCATCTCAAGCCCCTGGTATGGGTTTTCGTAAACAATCCCGATGTCGTTTGCGCTGTAGTACCCGACGAATTTCCCGTAATCGCCCTGCTCGAGATAGGAATCCATCACCTGGTAGTCCTCGGCTGCGGTGCGTTCCACGTTCTTCTCGCGGATCGAATAGCCGATGTCCCAGGAGTTCGCCAGCAAGATGACGCCAGCAACCAACGCCACAAGCAGGATCGACAAAACGACGAGCCAGCTTCCCTGGCGCTGCAGGAAGGACGTCTTCTCCAGGACGCTCTCCTGCGTGCGCTGGTACTCTTGGCGGTAGCGGGCCATGTCGGACTGGTGCTGGACCGCCATCGTGTTGGGCGTGTTGCAATAGGGGCAGACTGCGTCCTCGATCCCCATTTGCCCACCGCAGTTCGGACACTTCATGCTTGGATGCTCCCTATCGGATCGTTCCGAGCTCACGCAAGCGCGGCTCGAGATTGCGTTTCAACTTGTTGTCGTCGACGCTGCCCTCGTCATCTAGTACCGATGCAGCAAAAGCGGCAACCTCGTCCTTGTTCATCTGAAGCGTATCCTCGAGGAATTCCCACGCGAAGGCACGGTACTCGGCAGCCCGCTTTTCTTCCACATCCGTGAGCTGATCGTAAGCGCGTTGCCCGCTTTCGTCGAGTCGAGCGAGCTCGATTGCCAGCGAAACCGTCCAGACATAGTCGTCGATGTCGCCCTTGCCTTCGTGGAATTCGGACTGGGCGAACTTGATGGTCTCCCAATCGTTGTAAACCTCCAGGTAGTCGACATGCTCCCACGAGAACAGCGCATCGAAGCCCGGCTCGTCGGTCAAGCTCCAGGCATATTCGCTCAGGGCAGCGTCATCGCCCGCCTCGTACAGGCGGTCGAGCTCTTGGAAGTGCTGCTGCCTGAAAGATTCGCGCGCTTGATAGCTTTTAACTTCCTGACGCTCATCATGCCGCTCCATGCAGTTGTAGGCGAAGAACATCACGGCGATCGCGGCAACCACAGCAACGACGATGAGGACGATGCGCTTGGCGTTACTTTGCACGTTGTCGCCGAAATCGTCTTCCGCGTCTTCCGCAAGCTGGTCGGTCTCGTCCTTCAGGTCGTCGAGCTCGTTCATGTATGCTTTCTCGGCACCAACTGGGTTGAGCGCGCCGCAGTAAGGGCAGCGCGGATCATCGACTGAGTGAACAGCCCCGCAATTGAAGCATTGGACTTGCCCGTCGGGTATGTATTCGCTGTTGTCGTTTTGCATGTTGCGCTCGATTGGCGTGTTTTCAGGACATCACAAGGATACGCCAGCGACGCAGATGTGTCATGCATGCTGCGCGAAGGAAAAGGCGGCCTGTAGCGGGAAGCTGTCCTCTTGTCGCAAGCTTTGTTGTTCGGGACTAAACCCCGAACAACACAATAGCTGAATCGAGAGAATCGCCCCCATGACACAGGGCTGTTTCACCTGGATCCAACCAAATCGGACGCAAAAACAGAACGCCAGCCCTTCAAGCGCAGCACTCAACGACTGGCTTGCACGAATTTAAAGTGAAAATGCCAAAAAATCGAGGATATCTGAGGATTTTTCGAGGTGACAAATGTTACCGATTTTTTTCGGCATCTCTGAACTGGTCATTCGTTGGTCAAGTATTTCCCAGGGTGCGAAAAATGCCCCCAAATCCTCAGATATCCTCGATTTTTTGGCATTTTTACTTAAGAACTGTGCAACAGCAGCCCAAACCGTCCTCGGCACAAGCCAACACCGTTTTACAGAACCGTGTCACCCGTTCCGTCGACGTTGATCATATGGTTCTGATGGTCCTCGCCACGATAGAACACGTAGTCGCCAACGATGCAGACGTTATCCACGCTCTCGTCCACCAGCAGGTTCATACCCGATGAGCCAAGCTGCGCACGATACAGGTGCAGGTCGTTGTTCATCTTCGAGATCACGCCGTGCTCACTGATGGTCGGGTCGGTGAATCCGCCGGGGAACACCGTGAAGCATTCGTTCGTCTCAAGGTTGATGGCGCGCTCCTCGTACTTGTTCATGTCGTAGTACAGGATCCATCCGTCCGTAACGCACAGCTTCTCGGCCGACGAAGTGGTCAGGATCTTCATGTCGCTGCCGTCGAGGTTTGCGCTGTAGAGCTTGCGCGCGTCTTCGTTGTTCGACCAGTAGATCCTGCCGTTCCACAGGTTGAGGTGGTAGGTCTCCTCGAGCTCGTTTTCGCGTTTGACGTCCGTGCCGTCCATGGCCATGCTGTAGAGGCGCAACTTGTCCTCGGCCGACTTGAAGTAGATGCGCCCATCCGCAATCATCATGTCCTCGGTCGTGCCCATGAAGATGTTCGTCGAATTGCCTCCGTTGGTGTCCATGCTGTAGATGCCCGAGGCAGTCCGATAGTAAATCACCCCGTCAATCAAGCCGATCTGGCTGCTGGGCTGATCGTTGAGTTTGGTCTTCTCGGAACCGTCAAGGCGCATCTTGTAGATGCTCTGCGCATCGTTGCTCTGGTAGTAGATCCACGTGCCGTCGGAAGCAGCGATGCCGCCGTTGAGGTAGTTGCACTGGAGGTTGCCCTCGGTGCCCGAATTGGTGGGGTCGTCGATGGTGACGCGCCCGCCTTCCTGATACGTTGCAACTGCCTCGGTCACGCCGCCTGAAGAAGTGGCACTCGTCGCCGACGCACTTTGCGAGCTGGACGAAGACGCATTCTGGCCGCCGAGGACGACAAACCCCACGATTGCCGCCACGACGAGGAGCGCAATTGCGATGGCAATGGGCACGATAGGTGCCTTCTTCTGTGCAGCTTGCCCACCGGATGCGCCTTGCTTTCCATAAGCGGGAGTTGCCCCAGGGGCCGACGCCGCACCAGAAGTAGCGGCGTTCTCGCTCCCCTTCGGCGCAGCCTCCTTAAACTCCTTTTCGCTCGCCAATGGAGCAGAGCCCGAAAGGGTCGCCTGCACGAGCGTCGACAAATCGCCGATGCTCTTCTCGAGCGGATCGTTCATCGCATCAAGCCAATGCACCACGCCGAGGTAGTACTGCATGCTGCCCGAGGGAAGGGTCTCGGTGAGCTTGAAGGGAATGATGGTCAAGCCGTTGCTCACGGCATTGCCGACCTCGCGCAACACTTGGCTCGAAGCATTGGAGAAGTCGGTGAAGATGAGCACCATAATCTTCGCCGACGCAATCGCGTCGATGATCGAACCGGCCCAGTCGGACCCGGGCGCGATATCGCGGGGGGCGTACCAACAGCGGACGCCGTCTCCCTCCAGACGCGAGCAAATGGCATCGGCCACGCTCTTGTCCTTGTGAGAGTAGCTGATAAAGACGTCGTGCGCCATTTCGGTCGCCCCCCAACTGGTCTTGATGCCTATTCCAACTGGTTCCGTTGCTTACAAACTGGTCCCGGCGCCTGCTCGAACGAGCCCAGCGCCAACACCAACTAAGCTTGGCGCCTGCTCAAAGTGCTCGGCGCCAAACTCCAAAAAGCCCGAACGCTACTGTTTCGTGATCTCGCCCGTGGCTACGTCGTAGATGAACTTGCAATACTCGCCATCAAGGGTGAGCTCGACCTCGACCTTCTGAGCGCCGCCCTCGGTAGTGGGCGTCAGCATGATGTCCTGGGCATCTTTGTTGCCAACATAAACGTTCCAGACGGCATCGAGGGCCATGCCCGTGGCCTCGTCGTCGCTGAGCATCTTCGTCCCGTTTTCGGTTGCCGCTGCAGCTGCAGCCTTCGCCTTTTCAATTTCAGCAGCCTGCTTGTCAGCAGCTTCCTTTTCGTTGGCCGCCGCCTCGACGTCGGAATTGTACTCGGTGATCTTGCCAGTCGCGACATCATAGTCGAGGTCGTAATGCTTGCCATCGAAGTCAAACTCCACGCGCACCTTCTGAACGCCGTCGTCCGTGCGAGGCGCGCACTTGACGTTAGTTTCCTTTCCATTTGTCTTGTATGCATTGAGGCAGGCAGTCGTCGCAAGCGTTATCGGATCCTTGTCGAGGGGATTCAGCCCCGCTTTCTCAAGAGCCTCCGTCGGCTCGGTCTTGTCGACCACCTCGCCCGTGTAGGCATCGATGGTGTACGAGAAATCGCCGTACGGGGAGCTGAAGGTCACCACTGCGACCCCATCGTGCACTGCACTGACCGCGACGTCGAATGCCGAATTCTCATCGATGGGGCAAGCGGCAAATGCGGCGTCGATCATCTGATCGCCAGTCAACTCGGTTTTCTGGGAGGAAGCGGAGCTCGAGCTGGCGCTGCTAGCACCGCCGCCACCGCAGGCTACAAGTCCGAGGCTTAACGCAAGTCCAATCGATGCTATCACTGCGATGATTTTGGTGTTCATGGTAGAGCCCCCTTTTCCCTCTTCAGATGTTGGGTCCATGTGGCATGCCGACCGAGTCAAGCAAGCCAACATGCATAGCTGAATTCAGTATAACCCGTATCTTGTGTCATCGATGAGTCAACCTCAAATACTTGTTTGGAGAGGTCAACGTATGTCCAGATGTCGGGCCAAGAAACAACAGCGTGACATCATGGCCTCATGAGACACCTCGACACCAACCCCGTATAATTGCTTGTAAGTTTCATTGGCGAAAGTAGTACTGGAAGCTCCTCTCACCGCACTGATTCGGAATCGAGGGAAAGCGAGAAATCATGGCGAGCAAAGAGCCACTCAAAGGAACGGATGCGCTGGAAGCATTGGCCCTGCGCTTTCCACAGCTTTACGTGGCGCCAGCCGAAGGAGCGCAAGATGCCCATCGCGCTGCAGCCGGACATGGCATCGCACCCGAGGGAGCGAGCCTCGATCACTTCGAGGGAAGCCCGCAAGACGAACTGCGCGAAGTCGACACGCCAGCGGGCCCGGTCGAGGTGTTGTTCTTGGAGCATCGTCGCGATTTCGAGACGTTCCTGCAGATCATCGGCAACAAGTCTGCTCCTGTGCCCATCGCACGCACGGTGGGCGCCATCACATACAGGGGCTTGGCCGACTGGGGCAAAGTGGCAGCTGCGCACGCCGCATACCTGGCATCAGGCGGCGACGATTGGAACAGCGAATTCATGCGCTTGGCGAAGGAGCCGGGTGCGTTCCGCAGCGAGATCATAATCATCTCCGAAGGACCTTACAGCAACGTTGCCGCAGAGGACACGTCGTACTCGGCTGATGAGTGGTTGCACATCTCGCACGAGATCCGGCTGCACCACGAATGCGCGCACGTCGTGTGCCGTCGCACGATGCCCGACGACGTGCTGCCCGTGTGGGACGAAGTGACTGCCGACGTGGTGGGCTTGCTGGCCGCCATCGGGCACTACGATGCCGCGCTGGCCACACGCTTTTTGGGCGTTGGCGAAAGCGGCTTCACCGGCGGACGCCTCGCGGAGTATCTGGATGAAGAGCAAACTGCCCGCATCGATGAAATCGCCGCCGAAGTGCACGCTGCTTGCGTTCGCATCGAGGAGATGAGCGGCCCTGCCGAGGCTGCCGACCCGTTCGCATTCTTGCTCGACCTCAAACGCGAGCCCCTGATTTCGTATTAAGCGAAGGCGTGCGAGCGCTCGGCTCGATCGAATTCGCAAAAGGAATGGCCGGCGGAGTTCTGCCGGCCATCATCGTGCGCTGGGCTTTATCGTTGCGCGCTATTGCAACACGCTGGCACCAAAACGCACTGCTGCAACACGCTGGCACCAAAACGCGCTGACGCCAATCGACTACGCCTAAATCGAATCCCAAATCTCGCGAAGGTAGTCCAGTTCTTCCTGGGGCGCCTGGTCGTTGCGCCGAATAGCGAGGGTTTGCTCAAGCGAGTTGCCAGTACCTTTGTAACATATCGCTATAACCTTAATATACCTCTTGTGGCTGTCGTCAAGCACACCGCCCGCAACAGCATCCAACAGCTCTTCGGGAATCTCGAAAGCTTCACCTTGCTCGATTGCCTGCTTGGCCAGCTCTTCATAGTTAATATCGGATGCCATGGTCGCCCCTTTCGACTGTTTGCTCCTGCGCTTCGTTTCTATTAACGATACGCTATCAGAACCATGTTTGTCCCATCTTTTCGGATGAACAAGAGACGGAGTCAGCGTTCGCGCACCCGGGTATGTCGAATTTTGCTGGGTGCGTGGTGTGAATGCTAAGCCTATTCGCTGCCGCAGCTAACTTAGCACGGCGGCACCCGCCAAATGGTGCAGCTAACTCAGCACGTCGGCATGGGCTAGGTGGTACAGCTTGGCGGGATGCAAAACCCCATCCTTCCAACGGGCCTTTGCCCAGTGGGGCATGATCGTGAAGGCGAACTTTCCGGCCTTGCCATCGTCGAGCTCGATGGGAAGAGACCGCGCGAATGCCGATTCAATCGCCATCTTCCACCGCTCGTCGGCTGCGCCCCATGCTTCGAGCAATCCCATGATGTCAGCACCTGGACCCGACTCGAAAGAGGCGTGCACAGCCTCAGGCAGCTCGATGCCGAATTGGACGTCGATGGCGAAAACGTTGCCCAGCGTTCCATCGGGGTAGACATCGAACTGGAAGTCAACCGTGCCAGCGGCAGCTGCCATCAGTGCTGAAACCTGCTCGAGCATCGCGTCGTTGTATGCATGAAAGCCAATCGAATCGAAAACCGGAACCAAATGACCGGGATCTTGCGCACATGCTAACTTCTCAGCATCCGCGAGGTAGCCGCAAACGCGCAAAGGCGAACCGGGCCGCCCCCTGAACATGCCGAAGAACGACAGCGGCCAACCTTGTGGCATGCGAGCGGCCAAATCAAGGTAGAGATCCGCACGCTCGGGCTCGCCCACGATTTCGCAGAACGGCCGCACGAGCTCGATGTGCGCTCGAGGTTGGAAATGGATGGCCGCGGTAGGCAGCGCATCCTCCTTGGTATCGAGCTCGAAACCGCAGTTAATATCATTGTGCTGCTTTCCCACTTCGGAGAACCAATCGAACATCTCGCCATGATCCCCCGCCACCGACGACGAAATGCGCGTGCCGCGTTCGGCTTGGCCATATAGCACGGTGACATCGAGAAACGGGTCGCCCACGAGCGGATGCTCGAGATAGATGCTGGGGAATTTTTCACCCACCAGGAAAGGCAACACCGCATCTCGCGCGCGCCCGACACTCTCCCCGAACAGCGCGGGGCCCCGCCCCTCGTCAGCGGCCTGCAAAAGCAGCACCTGATATGCATCTGAATGGGATAGGGCCTTCATCACGCGAGACCACCTTTCATGCGTTCGTCTTCCTATTGTACGCGCGAAAAGCGCTTTCATCCTTCTCAGAGTTTTTGGGGACAAGATGGGGGTTCCTTGCCGGAAATCGAAAGGTTGGGAACGAGGAGCCCTAGCCTTTGCTAGGAACCGAGGGGTTGGGAATAAAACACCCAGCGCCCTTGCTGCAAATCGGGGCGTTGAGAGCAAGTCATCCTGTCCTTTGCTGCGAAACCGACAGTTGGGAACAAAACGCCCGGCACCCGTGCTACGAAACCGACGGTTTGGGAGCAGGGCCCGTTATTTCAAGCTGGAAATCAGTTTCACGAGGTCCAGGTAGAACTGGAACGGGTCGCTCTTCTTCATGAAGCCACCTTGGAAGAAGCCGTGATCGGCATGGCGGTCGGGCAAGACGTTCCAGACGCCACGCTGGATGTCGGACCGATCGAACGGCTTTTGGGGCGCACCGAACGGAGCACGCGCAGAAATGGTGTTCACGAGGCCGTCGTTCGCGTGCCAACTATCATCCACCACGCAACCGTTCTTGGTCGTGCCGCTGTATCTTCCCATGAGCGTCGACTTCTTCACGAAGAGCGGATCGGTCGCTTCGAGGTCGGGCGTGCACGTGCCGTCGTCTTCATGCTCCGTCGAGTCGGCAGCAACTGACAGGTAGTAGACGTGCGGCAGCGTCGAGATACGCTGGTTCAGCGCTTGGGCGTTGTCCAGCTGCATGTCCCAACTCGCCCAGTCGCGGACGTCCCTGCCATCCATCTTGATCTTCGTTCGCGCTACCACCAAACGGTCGAGCAGCCGGTACTTCAAAGGCAGCTTCACTCGCTTGGTATCAAAATTCGGGTCGAACACCATGTCGTACGCCGTGGTCCCGTTGGTGGGGGCAGCGAGCGTCACAATGGCGAAAATGCGCTCAGCCATGCCGCCCTCGAAAAGCGCCGAACGCTCCCCCGCTGGCGTCATGGCGCGCTCTTCCTCCCATCCGTTGGCAAGCAGCTCGCTGAGCAGGCGAATCGTCGCCCCGCCGAAGGAGTGCCCAATCAGA
Organism: uncultured Coriobacteriaceae bacterium; assembly: GCA_902779135.1. Lineage (GTDB taxonomy): Bacteria > Actinomycetota > Coriobacteriia > Coriobacteriales > Eggerthellaceae > UBA9715. The sequence goes on from CACZAR010000013.1 coordinate 36,376, forward strand.
ACAAGCCGCGTGTTGTCGTTCCAAATAGGGATGAGCGGCTCGCCCGAAAAGTCGCGCCCGAAGCGGTCGTGCTGGTACTCCTTGCTATGCGCCTCTCCGTAGTCGACTCGCACACCGGCAATCTGAGCATACAGCTCGCATGCACGGTCCCAAGCGCTCCCTTGAGGGGCAACGCTTGCCTCGCAAGTGTCATAGCCCAGGTCGCGCAGCTTCTCAGCCACGTTGCCGGACTGCCCTCCCCAGTAAGACGACTTCTTGTACTGCTCGTCGTATTGCCCCCAACCGTTGAGGCCGTGGCAGAAAACAAATGTCAAATGCTGCATGTCAGCTCTCCAATGTCCTTGAAACCTCGCCATAGCGCGCCAAAAAGCAGTTTGCGCAAAAATCGAAGTCGGATTTGACAAAATGTAACAGATTTAGTGCGAAAACGGCAAAATTGGCGCTGATTTGAGCCGCGAGCAATGAGATGCAATTTTTGCGACTTCTTGCGACCTGGGGAAACGTTTTCGACGAACAACTAAGACGCCCGATTTTGCGCCAAAAAGATCGCGTGCCGAACGTTGGTGTCACGGGCCGCTTTGAGACGGAAGCGGCCATTGCCTAGAATCACATTTTGCGGAATGTAAGATTCGAGAGAAAGGCACCTCCCGTTCCGCGAGGGCGGGACGATAGACCTCGTCGAGCTTGCCAGGCGGCAGCTCGAGGCGATGGTCAACCAGATCATGGACTGGCAGGCCGACGAGCTGCGCGGCGAGGGCAACAGGCGCAACGGCTACCGCGAGCGCGGGCTGCTGACGCCGGTCGGCGAGATCACGCTGCGCATACCCAAGCTGCGCGAGGGGACGTACTTCCCCGACGAGCTGATAAGGCCGTACTCCCGCGTCGACCGGGCGATGGTCGCCGTCGTCAAGGAGGTCTACGTGCGCGGACTCTCGACCCGCAAGATCGAGAAGGCGGCCGACGCGCTGGAGTTCGCCTCCCTGAGCCCCTCGCGCGTCTCGCGCATGACCTCCGACCTCGACGAGGAGGTGGCGGCGCTCAACGCCGAGCGCTTCGACGGCACGTCGTTCCCGTACCTGTGGCTCGACGCCACGTACCTGAACTGCCGCGACGAGGGCCACGTGCAGTCCAAGGGCGTCGTCACCGCCATAGGCTGCGGCGACGACGGCTCGCGCCGGTTCGTCGGCTTCGGCGTGGTGGACACCGAGTCCGCGGTGTCGTGGAAGGCCTTCCTGCGCGGCCTGCGCAAGCGGGGCGTGGCGGACGTCAAGTGCGTCGTCTCCGACGCGCACGAGGGGCTCGTCCACGCGGTAGCCGAGGTCTTCCAGGGGGCGGCGTGGCAGCGCTGCATCGTGC
>CACZAR010000014.1 GCA_902779135.1 uncultured Coriobacteriaceae bacterium
CGATCCGTCGGTCGAGCTGCTCGCGCGCACGGCTGTGTCACATGCTGCTGCTGGCGCAGACATGGTCGCGCCTTCCGACATGATGGACGGGCGCGTGCTTGGCATCCGTCAGGCGCTTGATGCGAACGGGTTCAACACCACGCCCATCATGGCGTACTCGGTGAAGTACGCGAGTGGCTTCTACGGGCCGTTCCGCGAGGCAGCCGATTCGGCGCCGGCGTTCGGCGACCGTCGTGCCTATCAGATGGACGTGCACAACCGTCGCGAGGCCGTGAAGAAGGCCTTGCAGGATATCGAGCAGGGTGCCGACATCGTTATGGTCAAACCGGCCATGTCGTTCCTCGACTTGGTGCGCGAAGTGCACGATGCAGTGAACGTGCCCGTCGCAGCCTACAGCGTGAGCGGCGAGTACGCCATGGTCAAGGCTGCGGCTGAGCGTGGCTGGATCGACGAGGAGCGCATCGTGGGCGAGATGGCCACATCGGCCTATCGCGCGGGCGCGCATATTTATCTGACCTACTACGCCGAGCTTGTTGCGAAGCTCATGGACGAGGGCGTAATCGGCTAAAATGGCACACCCTTCCCTGGGAGCGTTGTGCCATTTTGCGCAATCACGTTCCCCGCGGGAAAGTGATTGTTGATGGTGAACTGGTCCGATCGATTTCCCGCGGGGAACTTGATCGGGATGAGAGGAAGAGGCGATCGATGACGACATCTGCCGAACTGATGGAACGTGCTGTGCAGGTCATTCCAGGTGGGGTGAACTCGCCGGTACGTGCGTATCGCAGCGTTGGATTGACGCCGCGGTTCATCGAGCGCGCTGATGGCCCATACGTATGGGACGTCGAAGGCAATCGCTACCTCGACTACATCGGATCGTGGGGCCCCATGATTCTGGGCCACAACAACCCAGCTGTGCGTGAGGCTGTTGTAAAAGCATGCGAGCGCGGCATGAGCTTTGGCGCTGCGACCGAGCTTGAAGTGGAAATTGCCGAGTTCATCTGTTCAACCGTGCCGCATATCGAGATGATCCGCATGGTGAACTCCGGCACCGAGGCCGTCATGAGCGCATTGCGCTTGGCGCGTGGGTTCACCGGACGCGACAAGATTGTCAAGTTCGCCGGCAACTATCACGGCCACAGCGATTGCATGCTCGTTGCCGCCGGCTCTGGCGTCATGACGGCAGGTGTTCCCGACAGCGCAGGCGTACCTGCGGGATGCGCTCAGGACACGCTCACGGCGACCTATAACAATCTGGATAGCGTTCGTGCGCTGTTCGACGAGAACCCTGGTCAAATCGCGGCGGTCATCGTCGAGCCGGTTGCGGCGAACATGGGCGTCGTTCTTCCTGCGCCTGGCTTTTTGGAAGGCTTGCGCGCGCTGTGCGACGAGCAAGGTGCATTGCTCGTGTTCGACGAGGTCATTTGCGGGTTCCGCTTGGCCTACGGCGGAGCAGCCGAACGGTTCGGTATCACGCCCGACCTCGTTACATATGGAAAGATCATCGGCGGCGGTATGCCGGTCGGTGCGTTCGGCGGGCACCACGACATTATGGAGCGCATGGCCCCGGTCGGCCCCGTTTATCAGGCGGGCACGTTGTCGGGCAACCCCATCGCCATGACGGCGGGTTTTGTCCAGCTGAAAGAACTGCACGGCCATCCCGAGATTTACGATCGACTCAACCAGGCAGGGGAACGTCTTTTCGGCGGCATTGCGCATCTGCTCGAACAGTATGAGGCGCCTTGCACGATCAACCACGTTGGTTCGATTGGCAGTACGTTTTTCACGCCGGATCCTGTGACGGACTACGCTTCGGCGAAGACGTCTGACACCGAGGCGTTTGCGCGCTACTTCCGTTTCATGCTCGACCGCGGGTTCGCGCTTGCGCCGTCCCAGTTCGAGGCCATGTTCATCTCAGCGATGCACGACGATGCTGCCATTGACGAAACGCTCGATGCCATCGAGACGTTCCTGAAGATGTGACGAAAAGATGGCGTACGTCATGCCTGAATGGTCGCGCACATGAAGCAGCTCGAGGAATACATAAACGTCGGAACGAAGCGCATGCGCTGTGGGTACACCACGGGCACATGCGCCGCTGCAGCCGCAAGGGCCGCGGCTGAGTTACTGTTGTGTGGCGAGCTCGTGCCTGCTGTGACCGTGTCGACGCCTGCGGGCATCGATGTGATCGTCGAGGTCGAGGAGCATGATTCCGGCAACGGCTGGGCGCAATGTGCCGTGCAAAAGGATTCGGGCGATGACCCCGACGTCACGAATGGCGCGCTCGTGTATGCGCGTGTCGAGTTTTGCGACAAGCCAGGCATCACAATCGACGGTGGTGTCGGCGTCGGGCGCGTTACGCGCGAGGGGCTCGATCAGCCCGTGGGCGCGGCAGCTATCAACTCGACGCCACGGCGCATGATCGCCGAACAGGTCGAGAACGTGTTGGAAGAAGCGCCAGCGTTCGAAAAAGGTTTACTCGTCACCATTTCCATTCCCGCAGGGGTGGAACTGGCGGCGAAAACCTTCAATCCACGGCTCGGCATCGAGGGCGGCATCTCCGTGCTCGGTACGGGCGGCATCGTGCGTCCGATGAGCGAAGACGCCCTCATCTCGTCGATTGAGCTCGAGATGAAGACGCTGCGGGCTCGTGGTGTGGTGGACCTGCTCGTCGTACCCGGCAACTACGGGCGCGATTTCGCATGCGGACAGCTCGAGCTCGACATGGACCAAGCGGTTTCGTGCTCGAATTACTTCGGCGCCACGCTCGATGCGGCGGTGGTGCTCGGGTTCGAGCGCGTGCTCATCGTCGGTCATATCGGCAAGATGGCAAAGGTTGCAGGCGGCATCATGAACACGCATTCGCGCGTGGCCGATTGCCGCGTCGAGGTGTTGGCGGCCAACGCAGCGCTGGTCGGTGCGTCGCAGGAAGTCGTTGCAAGCATCATGGAGGCGGCTACGACCGATGCAGCGCTCGATGCGCTCATCGAATGCGGGCTTGCGGATGCAACCATGGCGTCTCTCATGGAGCGTTTGGCTGACAAGTTGGCTCACCGTTCAGGTGCCGTGCAGGTTGAAGCCATCGTTTTCTCGAACGTCCATGGCGTGCTTGGCAAGACGCCCGGTGCCGACGAATTGGCGGAGGTGTTCGCCTCAAGTTGATAAGACATGATGGGGCGCTTCTTTGGAGCGCGTCCCATGCTCGATAGGTCATTGAATTTGGAAACTGTCGTCTGTGCAGGAAAGGAAACATGATGATTCACTTTGTAGGTGCGGGCTCGGGAGCCGCAGATCTCATCACAGTTCGTGGCGCAAAGCTGCTGGGGGAAGCCGATGTCATCATCTACGCCGGTTCGCTCGTCAACCCGGCGCTGCTCGAATACGCGAAGGAAGGCGCCGAGATCCACAATTCGGCCCACATGACGCTTGAACAGGTCATCGAGACCATGAAAGCCGCGGAGGCTGAAGGCAAGATGACCGTGCGCCTCCACACGGGCGATCCGTCGTTGTACGGCGCCCATCGTGAGCAGATGGACCTGCTCGACGAGGTGGGCATCAGCTATGACGTGGTGCCGGGCGTCTCGTCGTTCTGCGGTGCAGCTGCCGCGCTCAATGCAGAGTACACGCTTCCCAACGTTTCGCAATCGGTCATCATCACGCGCATGGAAGGTCGCACGCCCGTGCCCGATGGCGAGAAGCTGCGCAAGATGGCGTCTCACGGTTGCACGCTGGTGCTCTTCCTATCGACGAGCTTGCTCGACGGCGCCGTCGAGGAGCTGCTCGCGGGTGGCGCCTACACGGAAGACACGCCGGCGGCCATCGTCTACAAAGCCACTTGGCCTGACCAGAAGGTTTGGCGCTGCACGGGTTTCCTGGGCGATGCCTACGATCGTTCGCGTCTGTACGACCCGACGTTCACCCACATGTTTAGGAAAGGTACGGAGGATTAGCGTTCCATAAGGAATCGCACCCTTCGGATTGATTTCATGCAAACGATTGGAATCATAGCGTTCACCAAGGCGGGATGCGCACTCGCGAAGAAGCTGGCAGATGGGCTTGGCCTGGGCTCTGGCTCTGTATGCGGTCCCGCGCGCTTCGCTGATGAGCTCGGCATCGATGCTTACGGGAGTCTCGATGCATGGACGCAAGCACATTTCGCTACCGACGACGCGCTCATCTTCGTGGGCGCGAGTGGTATCGCCGTGCGCGCAATCGCGCCGCATGTGCGCGACAAGTTTTCCGACCCAGCGGTTGTAAGCGTCGATGAGGCGGGACGTTTTGTCGTGCCGTTACTCTCCGTGCACGTCGGGGGAGCAAACGAGCTCGCGCGTGAAGTAGCTGCCATCACGGGCGGTCAAGCTGCCGTGTCGACGGCAACCGACGTCAACGGCCTGTTCGCTGTCGACGAATGGGCGGCTCGTCATGGGTTTGCCATCCTCGAGCGCAGCATCGCCAAGGAGATTTCTGCCGCATTGCTCGACGGATGCCCCGTTGGATTCAAGTCCGACTTCGAGCTGGATGAAAAGCCATCCGGCGTAACGGAAGGCGCTGCCGACATCGGGTTCGTCGTGTCGCTGGATGATTCGGCCATGCCGTTCCCGCGAACGCTTCATCTCGTTCCACGCGTCGCAACCGTGGGCGTGGGATGTAGAAAAGGAACTGACCCGTCTGCTCTCGAGCAGGCGGTTGCCGATGCGCTCGCCGAAGCCAACGTGTCGGCCAAGGCTGTCACGACAATTGCGTCGATCGACGTCAAGAAGGACGAGCTGGCGATACTCGAGCTCGCCTCCAAAATGGGATGGTCACCTGTGTTTTACACAGCTGACGAATTGGCAGCCGTCCCGGGCGAGTTCTCCTCATCGGATTTCGTGAAACGCACAGTTGGTGTTGACAACGTTTGCGAGCGAGCTGCCTGCGCGTCGGGCGGCGAACTCGTGCTTGGCAAGCAAGCTGGCGGTGGCATCACCGTCGCAATCGCATGTGTTAAAGAGGGGCAGCCCCTTTAACGCGACCTCGAAACAATAGGAGGAAACGTGGAAAACGGAAAGCTGTACGTCATTGGTTTGGGTCCTGGTGGGGCAGAGGACATGTCGGGGCGCGCACGTGCGGCAATCGAGTCGTGCGAGGTGGTCGCGGGCTATACGGTCTACGTCGACCTGCTGCGTGAGGAGTTCCCCGACAAAGAGATACTCACGACACCCATGCGCAAGGAAGTCGAACGTTGCCGCATGGCGCTCGAAGAGGCCGTGGCTGGACGCAAGGTGGCCATGGTGTGCTCGGGCGATCCGGGCGTATACGGCATGGCCGGCCTCATCTACGAGCTCGCCCACGAGTATCCGCCTGTTGACATCGAGGTTATCCCCGGCGTCTCCGCATCGAACGGTGGTGCGGCGGTGCTCGGTGCGCCGCTCATGCACGACTACTGCGTCATCTCGCTTTCCGACTTGCTCACGCCGTGGGAGAAGATCGAAAAGCGCCTCATCGCTGCTGCCGAAGCCGATTTCGTCATCAGCTTGTACAACCCCTCATCTCACAAGCGCCCTGATTACCTTCAGAAAGCGTGTGATATTCTACTCGCGCATAAGGATGGGGCTACGGTGTGTGGCACGGTGCGTAATATCGGGCGCGAGGGCGAAGAGGCCAATGTCATGACGCTGGCCGAGTTGCGCGATACGCCAGTCGATATGTTCACGACCGTCTTCATTGGGAACAGTCAGACTGTAGAGCTAGACGGTCGCATGGTGACTCCGCGCGGCTACCTGCAGCGGGAAGATTAAAGCGCGTCTTGCAAATAGACGCATGAAGGAGGGACGATGATAGGCGTCATCTTGGCGAACACAGGGTCGCCATCATCGCCCGATCCAGATGATATCGAGAAATACCTGAGCGAGTTCCTCATGGATGAGCGTATCAGGCAGCTTCCAAAACCAGTTTGGAAGTGGCTGGTCACGCGCAAGATTCTTCCCAAGCGCAAGTATTCCTCTGCGCAACGTTATCGTTTCATCTGGCAGCCCGATGGCTCGCCGCTGCTTTCCCAGTCACGCGCTTTGGCGAAAAAAGTGCAAGACCTGTTCGACGCCGATTGCGCTTCCGATGGTGCACATGCGAACGATGCGACCGTCGTCGTACGCAGCGCCATGAGCTACGGGTCGCCTTCCATTGCCGAGGTTCTGGCCGATTTCCGTAATGCGGGCGTCGACAGGGTTGTGCTGCTGCCGCTGTATCCCCAGAGCGCTTATTCGCCCACAATGGCTGTGGTCGATTCATTTTGGCGCGCCCAAAATCAAATCGGATGGCATCCTGATTCCACGGTAATCGACAACTATCATGACGATGAAGGTTATATTGCCGCTATCGTTCGCTCGATTCGTAACGTGGGCTTTGATGCGCCAGCAGGCGATAGACTGCTACTGTCACTTCATGCAATTCCGCTGAAAGACGAAGCGGCAGGCGACACGTATCGCGAGCAGATTGCGGAATCGGTCAAGCTCATCGCAGATGGGCTGGGCATCGACCCAGATACGATCACCGTCGCGTATCAAAGCGTTTTCGGCAACGACCCCTCGAAATGGACAGCGCCACTAACACGTGACGTGCTTGCTGGCTGGCGCGATGGTGATTTCCGCGTGGTGTTCGCATGCCCAGGTTTCTCGGTCGACTGCCTCGAAACGCTTTACGATGTGCCGCACGAGATGGTTCCCGCGCTCGAAGGCGAGGCAGCCAAGCCCGTTGTCGACCATGTCGGCGTCGACATCCAAGCTGCCTGCAACACCTCGGGACGTTTCGTATGGGTGCCCAGCCTCAATGCATCCGATGAGCACGCTGAGCTGATCAAGGCTGTCGTCGAAGCGCGTTTGTAATTGTGGCACAGAGTTCCCTGGGAGCGGTGCGCCACTCTAGCTAAATGGCACACCGCTCCCAGGGAACTCCGTGCCACAAACTCCCGGCAATTAGAACAGCGTTCCTTTGAAGCAAACCAACGGTTTATTGGCGTCGTAATCCCAGCTGTGATGCGCGTCGCCGCGGCAGAAGCGCGCGTGCTCGCACGTGCGGCAGTCAGCATTCAGCTCCGAAAGGTCGTGCCTGAACAGCTCGAAGCGGTTGTCCCACACGTCGCGTAAGCGGTCGGTGCGGATGTTTCCCTGGATGACCTCGGGGCGCCGCTCGATGTCGAGGCATGCACCAATGTCGCCGTTTGCCATGATGGAGGCTGTGTAGACGCCCGCATTGCACAGCCAGTACCATTCGCGCACCTCGGCCTCGTACTCGAGTCCCAAATAATGCGTGCAACCGTACTCCAGCGGATATCCCGCACGGCGCTTCTCGCGGATGAACTCGAACAGGCGCACGTAATCGTCAGACGTGAGCATGAGGTCGGGCCGCTCGAGAGCGCGCCCGATGGGCTCGAGGTTGATGACGCGCCACGAATCGATGTCGATGCCGTCCATGATGTCGAACAGCTCGTCAAGCTGGCCGATGTTGCCGTGGTTCACGACCGTAGTCACCTGTATCGCGTTGAACGCATTCATTTCGATTAAGTTCTGGATGCCCGCCATCGCCCGATCGTATCCGCCTGCAAGCCCGCGCAGCTCGTCATGCGTTTCGCGCAAACCATCGATGGAAACTGAAATGGTGCCCATGCCCACCTCGGCGAGGTGCTGAGCCACTTCGGGTGTGATGAGCGTGGCGTTGCTCGTCATGCCCCAGCGGAAGCCTTGCTCGTGGGCATAGCCCATGATGTCGAAGAAGTCACGGTTCAGAAGCGGTTCGCCGCCCGTGATGCACAGTTGCATACGCGAGATGTCGAACTCAGCTTTGACCTGGTCGATGATGCTCAACCATTCGTCCCGCGTCAGGTCGTCAGCGCCAACAAGCCCCGGCGCGCACGAGCTGCCGCAATGGAAGCACCGCTCGTTGCACTGCAACGTGAGCTCGAAGAAGAGCTTGCGCAGTTCAGGCGCGCGGTAAAGCGTGCGCGTGTAATCGGCAAGCTGACCGAGATGGTCTGTTTTGACATCGACAAGGTTCATGGTTATGCGGGCGGTGGTCCGTAGAGGGGAGCTTGGACGTTGTCGGACGGGTCGTAGTCATCGGGAGGGCCATATAGGGCTTCAGGCTCATTGTTTGAAGGGTCGTAGTCGTTGGGCGGGCCATAGACGTCTACGGGTTCGTTGTTGGACGGATCGTAGTCATCGGGTGGTCCGTAAACGGTTTCAACCGCATTATGGGATGGATCGTAATCATCTGGCGGCCCGTAAACATCCACGGGCTCGTTGCTCGATGGGCTGAAATCCGAAGGGGGACCGTATACGGCTTCGGGTTGATTGTCGGGTGCTTTGAAGCAGCCTGTCAGGCCGAGCGTCGCAAGTATTCCCGCTGCGGTGAAGCTCCTGCGTGTGAACGATTTCATGCGCGCACCTCCAACCTTGTGGCTGCCTTGGATAGATTGTACCGCACGCTCGCTCGTATCAAGGTGATGGGGTAGACGTATTGTCCGCTCACCCAGATTTCAAAAAAATTTACCGTGGAGAACTATTCAAGATAAGTTAGTCTTGGTATACTCACAAAATTAGAATTGGTTTACTTTCGGAAGGGAACGTCATGACATTGGATGATATCGAAGTCGGCAAGACGTGCACGGTCGAGCGGCTCAACGACACCGGCGAGATCCGCCGTCGCATCATGGATATGGGTATCACGAAGGGCACGCAGGTCAGCGTCGTGAAAGTTGCTCCCTTGGGCGATCCCATCGACGTCACGGTGCGCGGATACCACCTCTCCTTGAGGCGTTCCGATGCGGCAAACATCGAAGTAGTGCCAGCGTAAACTCCCCTTACCCCGAGTTCTCTCGGGGTTTTCAATACCCAAAAAATAGTTAACCATTTGCAACAAATAACAAGAAAGCGGGGCAAGAAATGTCAATGACGATTGCGTTGGTCGGCAATCCCAATTCGGGCAAGACGACCTTGTTCAATCAGCTTACCGGCAATCATCAGTACGTAGGCAACTGGCCGGGAGTCACCGTCGAGCGTAAAACGGGAACGTTGAAAAACCATTCGGAGATCGAAATCGTCGACTTGCCTGGCATCTACTCGTTGTCTCCCTATTCGAATGAGGAAGTCATTGCTCGTGACTATCTGATCCAAGGTGCAGCTGACGTCATCGTCGACATCGTCGACGCATCGAACCTCGAGCGTAACCTGTATCTGACGACCCAGCTCATGGAGTTCGGCGTGCCTGTCGTGGTGGCGCTCAATCAAATGGACATCGTTCAAAAGCGTGGGTACGAGATTGACTCTGCAACTCTTTCCGAGAACCTTGCGTTGCCCGTTGTCGAAATCTCCGCATTACGTGGCGACGGGATCGACGAGGTGGTTGCAGCTGCCAAGAAAGCAGCTGCGGACAGGAAGGCCCCTACGCCCGCTTCGTTCTCTCCCGACCTCGATGCGCTCATCGAGCATCTTGAGGCCGACCTTCCGGAAGGTATCGACCCCAAGCTGAAGCGCTACTACGCCATCAAATACCTCGAACGCGATGAGAAAGTGCTCGCCGAGTTGGGCGAGATTGCCGACCTCGACGGTCATGTGCGTGCCGTCGAAGCCCGTTTTGGCGACCGCGCTGATGCCGTGATCAGCAACGAACGCTACAACTACATCACAGGTTTCATCAATCAGGTTCAAAAGAAGGATGAGCCTGAAATGAGCACGACGGCGAAGGTCGACCGCATCTTGCTCAACCGCGTGCTTGCCCTTCCTATTTTCGTGGTCATCATCGCCGCTATCTACTACATCTCCGTGAGCACGGTCGGTGGTTACGCGACGGACTGGGCGAACGATGGCGTGTTCGGCGACGGCTGGTACCTCGACCCCATCGCAATTGTCAACCCCGATGCGGGCGCCCAGGCTGCATACGACGCCGATGCAGAGCCGTACGACGAGGCGCAAGAGGCAATTGCAAACTACCTCGACGCTGCTGCTGAGAAGGGCATCGATACCGATGCGGTGGCAGCGAACTTCCTTGCCGAGCCAGGTGATGAAGTGCTTGAGGCAATGGGTGAAGGTTTCGAACCCGACCCCGAATCGGCCGAGGCACAAGCCGCTCTGAAGACTTTCGAAACGAAAGCAGCTGGCGAGGGCGTCATAGCCGAGTACACGACAATCGATGAAGAGGAATTGACCGAGACCGAGTACTTCGTCTATGCCGGCGAGCAGAACGAGGCAAAGGCCCAGGCAATGGCAGATGCCCGCAATGAAGAAATCGAGGCAGAAGGCCGTTCGGAGGCTGCCGAAGCTGTCATCTACAACTTCGATGGTGAAGTCGAGTCGGAAGAAGAGCCCGGCGAGATGGTTCCGCAGGGCATCCAAGTTGCGGCTCCGGGTGAACCGAGCGAGTACGGCATCTGGATTCCCGGCATTCCCGTTCTGATCGGCGGATTGCTGGAAGCAGTCGGTTGCGTTGACTGGCTCTACGACCTGATCATGGACGGCATCGTTGCTGGCGTGGGCGCCGTGCTCGGTTTCGTTCCACAAATCATGATCCTGTTCTTCCTGCTCGCTATCTTGGAGAGCTGTGGCTACATGGCGCGCGTCACGTTCATTCTCGACCGCCTGTTCCGCCGCTTCGGTCTGTCCGGCAAAACGTTCATCCCCATGATCGTCGGCACCGGCTGCGGCGTGCCTGGCATCATGGCCTCGCGCACCATCGAATCCGAATCGTCGCGTCACCTGACTGTCATGACGACGACGTTCATGCCCTGCTCGGCGAAGCTTCCCATCATCGCGCTCATCGCAACCGCAGTATTCGGCGGCGTATGGTGGGTTGCCCCGCTCGCGTACTTCATGGGAATTGCCTCCATCGTCATGAGTGGCATCATCCTGAAGAAGATGAAGTCGTTCAGGGGCGAGACTACCCCCTACATCATGGAACTGCCCGAGTACCGTCTGCCGCGTTTCGTCGACTTGCTGCGCAGCATGTGGGAGCGCGCATGGGCGTTCATCAAGAAAGCCGGTACCATCATCTTGCTCGCCACGATCATCGTATGGTTCCTTTCCGGCTACGGCGTGTACAACGGCCAGTTCATGTGGGTTGGCGAAGACCTCATGGACTACTCGTTCCTGGCCTACTTCGGCAACGCCTTCGCTTGGCTGTTCGCACCGCTTGGCTTCAACACGTGGCAAGCCGCTTCCACGGTCGTCACCGGCCTTATCGCCAAGGAGAACGTCATCGGCACGATGGCAATCGTGTACGGCGGCGGCGAGCTTGCATGGTCGGCTGAGTTCATGCAGTCGCTAGCCGTGGTCACCGGATCTGCTGCGCTCATTCCCGTTGCAGCGTTCGCGTTCATGACGTTCCAGCTGCTGTGCGCGCCGTGCTTCGCAGCTATGGGTGCCATCAAGCGTGAAATGGGCGGCTTCAACAAGTGGTTCTGGGCCGCCATTGGCTGGGAGTGCGGTTGGGCATATGCCATAGCATTGATCATTTACCAAATCGGCAAGCTTGCAGTGCTCGGATCGTTCGGTGTTGGTACGGTTGTTGCGTTCGCGCTCATCGCCCTCATCCTGTTTGGGCTGTTCCGCCCCATGCCGAAAGACCATGAGACGGTTGCGAAGCCGACGATGGCAGAAGCTGGTGAAGCTGCGTGAATCTCGCGAGCTGGATAATCCTGGGAATCGTAGTTCTGTTCGTAGGCCTGGCCATACGCGCAACCTTCTTCAAGAAGAAGCGTAAAGGTGGATGCTGCGATACGGGGGACGAACCGATTGAATGCTCGTCCCTCGGGTGCAGCTCGTGCTCATGCACGAATTGCTCGATTGCGAAGAACGCTCAGCAGCCGACGATCAAATACCTGGATTGATGGCCGGTCAGTGCAGTTGATCGAGGGCCTTTTGCTCACGAAGCGGCAATTGTCTTCCGAAACATTGCAAAAAGGACGCCCCACTGCGGGCGTCCTTTTTTGACCACTGGGTTATACCCAAAAAACAAACCACCCGCTATGCGGGTGGTTGTGATTGCGTTAACTAAAGGAGTCGACAGCTAGGCTTCGTCTTCGTCCATGAAGCCCAGCTTGCTGACGTAAGCCACCCACAGTTCGAAGGATTCGTCGCTGATGGCGTGTTCCATCAGGCAGGCTTCGTTCTCGGCCGTCTCGGGTTCGATGCCAAGGCCTTTCGTGAAGAACGCCACCAGGCAGCGGTGGCGCTTGTAGATCGCTTGGCCATATTTGTATCCCTCTTCCGTCAACGTGATGTCTCCGTAGTAGGGTTGGCTGACCAGGTTGTTCTTCTTGAGCACCGCAATCGCCTTGTTGACGGCAGTTCTCGACACGTTCAGCTTGCGTGAGATGTCGACCGATTTGACGGGCTCATCAACAGTTCCGCCCAGCATGATGATTGCTTCGAGGTAGTCCTCGTTGGACATCGAAATCTTTTCCATGTGCGCTCCTTGGACGAGACGTGCCTCCTGTTTCGGGGGTTCTCATCGAGCACACTGGCAAAAGGTCGCCGGCGGGGGAGGAGAGAGAGGGGGATGGGCCTCCCCGCCGGCTTTGTTTTGTGGTGAACGATCAGACGAGAGGAATCTTCACCACCGTGTCAGTGAGGTGCCGGGAAAACGTTTCCCGATGAAAGTAAGATTAAGTTAACTTGATTGAAGAGTCAACCATGGTTTCATCGATGGCGGTTGTATTCATAAGTTATACACATTTAACAAATACTGAAAATAGGACAGTTTTAGCAGCGTGTTCTAAGAGGTTGCTCAAGGGTTGATGGAAAAGTTATGCTAGACTAACAAAAAGTTAGATACAACATACTAAACAGGCAATCGAGAAAGGTCATGACATGGAAAAGGGTACTAAATACGCGCTTTTCACCGGACTCGGGTTCTTGCTCGGCACAGCAGGCGTGAAAGCCGTGACGAGCAATACGGCGCGCAAGGGCTATGTCTACGCGATGGCGCAGGGCATGCGCGCGAAATCCGAGTACGAGAGCATGGTCGAAGAAGCCAAGGCCGAGTATGACGACATGAAAGCCGAAGCCAGCTACCTTGCTGGCGTCGAAGAGGCCAAGGCGGACGAGAAGCCCACTAAATAGCAGAACCGCTTACCTCGGGATTGCTCCATGAGATACATCGTTGCAAGGGAAATGCCCGGGCGGATGCGTGTGCGCCTGGAAGGACCGGTGCCCGAAAGCGACATGGGAGCACTTTGCTCTCTGCTCGATGCATGCCCTGATATCGTTACGGCTCGCGTGTATCCGCTCATAGGTTCGATTGCGGTCACTTACGAACCGGTCGACGAGGTGCGCTCGCGCGTGCTCGACTTTCATAACCGTCACGGTGCTCGTCTCGCTCGTGTTGTGTTTGCCCATCATCGTGGGAGTGATCGACCTGCTCGTGCAGGTTATGATGTCGCAGTACTCGGGCAACCTTGAGATATGGATTGCACCGCAAACCTACGCAATCGAAGTCCTCATCGGTGCGGCCACCTATGCCGTTGTGGCTCTTCTGCACATGCGCCGCATTCGTCGCGTACCGCTCGCCTTGGCCATGAAGGTGCAAGAATAGCGTCTCGGGAAGACGCGGCGTTCTTTCAGCCGTTAATTGCACGTTTGCAGTTAGGCGATTGGGACGAATTCCACACGACCGCTCACGCCGATGCAGCATTGTCGCGTACAATAGGAACGTTCTGCGAAATGCTGGAAAGGGGTGCGGGTTGGAAGGCTCCGGCAAACCAGAAGTGCTCGTCTTCGGCGGTACGACCGAGGGGCGCGAGATAGCTGGATGGCTGAGTGCGCGCGGCACGTGCTCTGTTGTCGTGAGCTCGTTGACCGAGTACGGTGGATCGCTTGTCGAGGGATTGCCGAACGTCGAGTCGCTGACGGGTCGCATGCTTCCCGATGCCATGGAGCACCTCATGCGCGATCGCGCATTTGCATGCGTGGTCGATGCGACGCATCCTTACGCAGCGGGCGTTTCGGCAAGCATAGCCGCTTCATGCGAAGCGAGCGGAACTCCCCGTTTGCGCGTTCTACGCGAAGGTGAGCCCGAGGGCCCTTGGGCTGGCGTTGCAGATGCCGCGGAAGCGGCCCAGCTTGTTGCCGGACGTGCGGGTAACGTGCTTCTCACAACGGGCAGCAATGATTTGCCGATTTACGTCGAGGCAATCGATGATTATCAAGAGCGGGTGTACGCACGCATCCTTCCAATGGAAAAGTCCATTGCGAGTGCCGATTCGCTCGGCATCCCCCTCGATCACATCATCGCGATGAAGGGTCCGTTCTCGAAAGAGCTCAACAGTGCCCTCATTCGGCAATTCGACATCAAGATGCTTGTGACGAAGGCGTCGGGCAAGTCCGGCGGTTTCTGGGAGAAGGTCGATGCTGCGCGTGAGTGCGGCGTCGAGCTGATCGTCATCCGCCGCCCGATTCAGGAAGAGGGCCTGAGTTTGGAAGATGCGAAGCGCGAATTGGAAGAGCGGTTCGGTTTGTAGCTAGTGAGTCAGGGGCCAGGGCATCGACTCATTGCGCACAATGAGGCAGGGCCAAGCCCCCGGCTCATGCGAAAGAGGAGCAGGGCATGAAGGTTTACGTTGTAGGCATTGGAATGGGCAACGCCGACACGCTGACGGTGGGGGCGAAACGTGCCATCGAAAGCAGCGATCTGCTCATCGGCGCAACGCGCTTGCTCGAATCGTTCGATTACGTGGAATGCGAAAAGCTCGATCTCATCAAGCCGAGCGAAATCATCGAGGCTCTTGCGAATGCGACGTGTGATCAGGCGAGCATTCTCATGTCGGGTGACGTGGGGTTCTACAGCGGTGCGACCGCGCTCTACGACAAGTTGGGCGAATACGACGTTGAGGTCATTCCGGGCATCTCCTCGCTCGTGTACTTCTGTGCGAAACTGCGTACGACATGGCAGGATGCCACGCTCGTTTCGGCTCACGGCCGCGAGCACGACGCCGTGGGTGCCATCCAATCGAACGCGAAAACGTTCTGCATCACGGGCGGCAAAACCAAGGTCGACGACATCTGCCGCAGCTTGGTCGAGCGCGGTCTCGGCGATGTTCAGGTGGTGGCTGGTGAGCGCCTGTCGTACGACGATGAGCGCATCATCGAAGGCGCGGCTGCCGAGCTGGCCGAAATGACGTTCGAGAACCTGACGGTCATGCTTGCCGTGAACCCGAAGCCCGTGGCGCGCGCATTTGCTGCTCCGTCGCTGGCTGACGGTGATTTCCTGCGGGGCAAGGCGCCCATGACGAAGGAAGAGGTTCGTGCGCTTGTCATCTCGAAGCTGCACATTGCTGCGGGTCATACCGTGTGGGATGTGGGTGCTGGCACGGGGTCGGTTTCGGTGGAGGCTGCTTTGGCCGCCTCGTGTGGAACCGTGTGCGCCATCGAGCGCAATGCCGATGCCATCGAGTTGATGCGCAAGAACCGCGAAGCGTTCGGTTTGACGAACCTCGTGGTGGTGGAAGGCGAGGCGCCTGCGGCGCTCGCTGGCTTGCCCGCACCCGATCGTGCCTTCATCGGAGGGTCGGCAGGAAACCTCGACGACATCATTGAAACTGCGCTGAGTGCAAACCCGTGTGCTCGAATTTGCGTCACGGCCATCACGCTCGAAACGCTTTCGAGCATGCTCGAGTGTCTGCGCAGTCGCGGTATCGAAGACGCCGACATCGTGCAGGTGTCGGTCGCACGCGCGGATAAAGTGGGCTCGTATCATCTGATGCGCGCGGAGAATCCCATTTACATAATCACCGCTGATTTCGATGGGGGCGATGCTCGATGACGGGCATCGTTGCTCCCCGCATTCTCATCGGTGCTCCCGCTAGCGGCGGGGGAAAGACAACATTTACGTGCGGACTCTTGCACGCGCTCGTGCGGCGCGGGCTGAAAGCGGCTGCTTGCAAGTGCGGTCCCGACTACATCGACCCTATGTTCCACAGCGAGGTCATCGGCGCCTTCTCGCGCAACCTCGATTTGTTCTTCTCGACCGAAGAGCAGGTCAGGCAACTGGTTGCTGACAGCGCCCTGCACAGCGACATCACGGTCATCGAAGGCGTCATGGGCTACTACGACGGCATCGCAGTCAGCGACAAAGCGTCGGCGTGGGACGTGGCCCGTGCCACCGAAACATCTGCCGTGTTGGTCATCGACGGCCGTGGGCGTGCGCGCTCGATAGCTGCCGAGGTGGCAGGCTTCGCGCGGTTCCGCGAGGACAGCCGGGTGGCCGGCGTGGTTCTCAACCGCGTGTCGCCCATGCTGTACCCGCGTCTGAAATCCCTCATCGAGGACGAGACCGGCGTTTCCGTGTACGGCTATCTGCCCGTGCTCGACGATTGCAGCCTCGAGAGCCGTCATCTAGGTTTGGTGACAGCTGCCGAGGTTGACGACTTGCGAGGGAAGCTCGATCGGCTTGCAGCTGTGATGGAGGAAACAGTCGACATCGACGGACTCGTTGCGCTTGCGCAGACGGCGCCAGCGCTGGAAAGCGCCGACTGGCAAGGCGTCGAGCCGCTCGAACTGCCGCGCGCTCCGCGCATAGCCGTAGCGCGCGATGATGCGTTCTGCTTCTACTATGCTGATGCGCTGCGCTTGCTGCAGCACTTGGGTGCCGAGCTCGTCGAGTTCTCGCCGCTCCATGACAGCTGCCTTCCCGAAGGGGTTTCCGGCATCTATCTTGGCGGCGGCTACCCCGAGCTGCATGCACGCGAGCTGAGCGAGAATTCATCAATGCGCGAGTCAATTGCCCAAGCCATTCGTTCTGGTATTCCGACAATTGCGGAGTGCGGCGGGTTCATGTACCTTCATGAGATGCTTGAAGACGACCAGAAAGATGCCTACGAACAGGTTGGCGTCGTTCGTGGCTCGTCGTACAAGACGAACAAGCTCGGACGTTTCGGTTACATTGCGATCGAGGCGGCGCACGACGGACTGCTTGCTTGCGAAGGCGAGCAGCTGCGTGCGCATGAGTTTCATTACTGGGATAGCGAAAACGTCGGAGACGCATTTGTTGCTCGGAAACCTCAGTCCGACCGTTCGTGGACGTGTGGTTTCTCAACGCCGACGATGTATGCGGGATATCCGCATCTGTACCTGCCTGGAACACCGCCTTCGGCAGTGCGTTTCGTCGAGGCGTGCGCGGCGTTTGGGATGAGTTCATAAGGGCTGTTGTCCTTTGCGATAGTAGCTGCGCTGCGTAGGGCGGCGCGAGATGGAGATGGTAGTGGAACGTTTCGAACACGGCGGCGATATCTACACGCACAAAGGTGTGCTCGATTTCTCGGCCAGCATCAACCCACTCGGCATGCCGCCAGCATCCGTCGAAGCTATACGGGAGCATGCAGCGCATTTCGACGTGTACCCCGACCGTGAGTACCGCGAGCTACGCGCAGCGCTCGCCGAGCATGAAGGCGTGCGTCCCGAGCAGGTTATCTGCACGGCGGGGGCAAGCGATCTCTTCCAGCGGCTCTGCTTTGCGGTGCATCCGCAGGCAGCCATGGTGACCGCGCCTTGCTTCTCCGGATATGAAGAAGCGCTTGAGCAAAATGGTGTCGAAATCATTCGTCACGAGCTGAAGGCAGCCGACGGCTTCGATCTGACCGACTCGATTCTCGGGTTCGGGCAGCGTGGTGTCGGAATCTTGTTCCTTTGCAATCCGAACAATCCGACTGGGTTGACCATCGACCGCGACTTGCTCGTGCGCATCCTCGACGAGGCGCGCGAAACGAACGTGCTCGTCGCGCTCGACGAGTGCTTCCTCGGCTTCACGCATGAAGAATCGGCGGTGCCGTTGTGCGACGAATATCCAAACTTGCTGGTCATGAGCGCGTTCACGAAGCTCTACGCTATGGCCGGCCTTCGGCTGGGGTATGGCATCTGTTCCGATGTCGAGCTGCTCGAGTGCTTGGAGGCGGCAGGCCAGCCCTGGGCGGTTTCAGAGCCTGCGCAGGTTGCTGGTATCGCAGCGCTCGGTGTTTCCGATTGGGCGGAGCGCACGCGAGCCTATGTCGACGAGCAACGAGCGTTGTTGGAGCGCGGCCTTGAGGCGTGCGGAATGCGCCACATAACGGGCGAGGCCAACTACCTGATGTTCCAATGCGATCAGCTTCTGTACGACCCGCTGCTCGAGAAGGGTTTCCTCATCCGCCGTTGCGAGAATTTCGTGGGTCTCGACAGTAGCTGGTACCGCATTGCAGTGCGTACCGAAGAGGAAAATAAAGCGTTTCTTGCGGCGTTGTCATCATGTGTTAAAAAGGGGCAGTCTCCGTTTAGCGCATCAGGAGATATGGAGAGGTAACGGGAGGTGTGCTCATGACCGCGAAACCGATCATGATCCAAGGCACGATGTCGGGAGCGGGCAAGAGTTTGCTCGTGGCCGGTCTTTGCCGCGTGCTGGCGCAAGATGGCTTGCGCGTGGCGCCGTTCAAATCTCAGAACATGGCACTCAACTCGTCGATTACGGCGGAAGGTGCCGAAATGGGTCGCGCACAGGTCGTGCAGGCCGAAGCTGCTGGCGTGCCGCCCGAGGTTGCCATGAATCCCATCCTGCTCAAACCGACGAACGATACGGGGTCGCAAGTCATCGTCAACGGGCATGTGCTCGACACGATGAGCGCACGCGATTATTTCGCCTACAAGCACAATCTCGTTCCCGACATCATGCGGGCGTACAACGACCTTGCAAGCCGCTTCGACGTCATCGTCATCGAAGGTGCGGGCAGCCCTGCCGAGATCAACCTCAAAGACGATGATATCGTGAACATGGGCATGGCCAAGATGGTGAGCTCGCCTGTGCTGCTGGCAGGCGACATCGACCGAGGTGGCGTGTTCGCTCAGCTGCTCGGCACGCTCATGCTGCTTGAAGAGGACGAGCTGCGGCACATGAAAGGCCTGATCGTCAACAAGTTCCGCGGCGATAAGACCATCCTCGACCCTGGCCTCGACATACTGCGCGAACGCAGCGGTCTTCCCGTTGCGGGCGTGATTCCCTATACGCTGCTCGACATCGACGACGAGGACAGCTTGTCCGACCGTCTGGACGTGCGCAGCACCAAAGCGCTGGTCGACATCGCTGTCATCAGGCTTCCCAAGGTTTCGAACTTCACCGACTTCATCGCGCTCGACGCCATCGACGGAGTGGGCGTGCGTTACGTGCAACGCGCTTCCGATTTGGGCGAGCCGGACCTCATCATCATTCCGGGCACGAAGAACACCCTGGCCGATTTGAAGTGGCTGCGCGAATCGGGCATCGAGACCGTGCTGCTCAAGCGGGCAGCGGCGGGCACGCCGGTGTTCGGCATCTGCGGTGGTTATCAGATCCTTGGCCAAGAGGTGAGCGACCCGCTCGGCACCGAAGGCGGCGGGACGATGCGCGGATTGGGCTTGCTGCCGATTCGCACGGTGTTCGAGCCTGAGAAGTGCCAAGTGCGTTCTAGCGGACGCATCACGCAGGTGGGAGGTTTGCTTTCGAAGCTCTCGGGAGCTGCGGTCGAGGGCTATCAGATTCACATGGGCACGACCGTTCTCGACGGTGGCGCATCTGTATGCGAGCTTGTCGACGAGGACGGCGGCGAAAGCGTTGACGGGTGCTGTGAGGGCAACGTCTACGGCAGCTACCTGCATGGCATTTTCGACACGAAGGAATGCGCCGAGGCGCTCGCCGGAGCCCTCTTCGAGGCGAAGGGCCTCGATGCCAGCGCCGTGAAGGCTGTCGACATGAAGGCTTACAAGGAAGAGCAATACGACAAGCTTGCGCAGGTCATGCGCGACAACATGGACATGGAACTGGTGTACCGCATCATCGAAGAAGGTGTGAAGTAATCGAAAAGGCAATGTCTTTCCGATTTTCGATCAAGGAGGATTCATGAGCAGTCTGGAGAAACTCGAGTTTGTGAAACCAGCCGACATAGAGACGCGCAGCTTCGAGATCATCACGAGCGAGCTGGGCGATCGAGTGCTCGATCCCGAGAACGAGCTCGTCATCAAACGTGTCATTCACACGTCGGCCGATTTCGAATACGCTGACACGCTCGTATTCTCGGAGCATGCGACGACCATCGGCGTCGAAGCGCTGCGCAACGGCTGCTCAGTCGTGACCGACACGAAAATGGCAGCGGCAGGCATCAACAAGCGCGTGCTCGGCAAATTCGGTGGCATGGTGCACAACTTCATCTCTGATCCCGATGTGGCTGCCGAGGCTAAGGAGCGCGGCCTTACGCGTTCGGCTGTGTGCATGGAGCGCGCCGCTGCGCTTGGCGAGCCGTTGATTTACGCAGTGGGCAACGCCCCGACAGCACTCGTTCGCTTGTACGAGATGCTGCAGGCGGGGGAGATGCCCGTCAAGCCTGCACTCATCGTAGGCGTTCCGGTCGGGTTCGTGAACGTGGTGGAGTCGAAGGAGCTCATCTGCGAGCTCGACGTACCGCATATCGTCGCGCGTGGTCGCAAGGGTGGCAGCAACGTCGCCGCTTCCATCGTGAACGCGCTGCTCTACCTCGCGAGCAATAACGAGCGGGAATAAACGATAGAGTTCTTTTTGGGGTGGCACACTGCTCCCTGGGAACCCTGTGCCATTTTTTTGGCACAGGGTTCCCAGGGAGCAGTGTGCCACCTAGCATGAAGAAACAGACCGCTTCGGCAATCGAAGCGGCCTGTTTGGTTTAGTGGCGGCAGGCGTTTTCCGGATCGAAGTAGCCAACCTTGCCCTCGGCGAACAGCTTGGCTACATCGCCGACGATGGGAGTTTGGGTTTCTGAGTAGACGGTCACGCCGTTTTGCGTGAAGCGCATCAGGGGCGGGCGGCCCATGCCAGCGGCCAGGATGCCGTCGACGCCCATGTCAAGCACGTACTGGATGACACCGCCGCATCCGAACTGGTCATGGTCGACGTTCTTGACGACCTCGACGCCCGTGATGTTCATGGCGTCGTCGTATTCGACGACTGTGAAATACGCGCAATGTCCGAAATGGCCGCTGCGCATGGCAGCCATGCCATCTGCAGTTTCGCTGGGAATAGCAATCTTCATGATGAGTTCCTCTCGTATGGGCATCGGAGATCCCCGATGCTTTTTCCTGTGATTCGTTCCCGATTGTTGTCCTCGTCGGTTTCGAAGTCAACGAAGCAACTCACTATGAAATGAGCTTCACGCGGCGAACGGAGTGGCTCCAACATAGTGAGAGCCCTCGGGTTCCAGTTTCCGAGGGCTCTCGTTCGCGCTTCGTTTTCGAGCGCTTCTATGACGATCAATCAGGCTAAGCGGCCGGCCCGAGAGATTCTGCAAGCGAATCGAGCATCGATGTGTCGCTCGTGCCGCTCTCGGCTTTGAAAGTCCAGGCGCCCGTGTTCATGTTGACGGAAATCCTGTCTGCGCTCTCGTAGGACGCTCCCATGATTGCGGGGATATCCGATATTTCGAGCGTGCCGTTTTCGAACGAATAGGAACCCTTGCTGACACCTTCGGCTTTCCCGTCCCTCAGTTGTACGAGGTAGCAAGTATGACCGGGATGGAACTCGAGGTTGTAGCTCACGGAGAAATCCTTCTTGTGGCCGCTGAAGGCGGTGTTGGAAAGCTCATCCGTCGCGCTCTGGTCGCCCTGGCTCTGGCTTTCAGTTGCTGCGGGGGCTGCGGCTGCGCTTGATGCTGCTTCCGAGCTGCTCGCGGCCGAACTTGCCCCATTCGTTTCCTGGTCGTCGGATCCGCCGATGGTGTTGCCGTTTTCGTCCTGGTAGGTGTAGAAATGCTCTTCCACGATGTCTGTGGCCCCATCAGAGGATTTCAGCTCCTCGCGTGAATACACGGCCTGGCCTTCGATGTAATCTACGTCGGTGACAATCGTCTGGTACGGTTCTGTATCGCCGGAGTTCAAGAAATCGGAAACCGTCTTCGTCATATGGCTACCGTCCGTCTCGCGCGCATATTCAGTCGTGCGAAGCTGTCCTCCCGGCGCAAGCGCTGTCTCACGGATGACTTTCCCATTGCTGTCGAACTCGCGCTCGTGTGTCCATCCATCACCATCGACGATGAAACGGTCCTCCGCATCGTAGACAATTTCGAAATACGAGCCGTCATTTTTATCCACATAGTATGTTCGCTTGGTGTGGGTTCCGTCTGAGTTGTACAGGAACTCGTACAGGAGCTTGCCGTTGTGAACCTCTTGGATCAGCTTGTCTCCATCGTAGGTGTATTCGACCACGGCCCTTTGAGTGCCGTTTTGGTCATAGGTGGTCGACAAGATGAGATTGCCCGCATCATCGTATTCGTTGATCTTGTATTGCTGGGGTGTATTGCTCGATCCGTTTTTATACACATCTTCTCGGACGCACAGGCCGTTCTCGAATTGGAATTCGGTTCTCTCGTAACTGCTACCGTTTTTCACGTGCTCGATGACATTGCCTTCACCGTCATATCGCCAAGATTCAGCCAAGCTGCCGTTCACGGTCTTCGCGGTCTTGTTGAACGACTCGTCGTATTCGTAGAGAGTCGTTTCCTTTTCGGTTTCTCCGCTTGTGTAAGTGGTGATGCAGAAGTCTTTCACCAGGTAATAATTCACTTCTGCTGACGAGCTATTGGTTGTACTTGCGCTGCTTGCGGCGCTCGAGCCAGATGACGAAGAGCTGCATCCTGCGAGCAGGACGAGAGCTGCGCTCAGAACAATCAGAGACAGTACGATTGAACGGACCTTTTTCATCGTGTCACCTTTCAGTGCTGTTTCAAACTGCAATCTATCTTGCATTGTAATTCTTTTCGAAAAGCGTGTTGACCCTTACGTAACGTAAGGGTTTAAGCTATATGCGAGGTGATGAGATGGGCGAAAAAACCTACACAGTCAAACAGGTTTCCGAGATGTCGGGCGCGAGCATCCGGGCACTGCATCATTACGAGGAGTTGGGGCTCCTCGTGCCGCAGCGTCGCCCCAACGGGTACCGCGCATACGGACGTGATGACATCGCGCGTCTGCAGCAGATCCTTCTGTTCCGCGCGTGTGGCATGGGACTTGCAGAGGTCGCAGAAGTTGTGAACGATTCGAACTTCGACGAGGCGACAGCACTGCGAAAGCACCTCTCGGCATTGCAGGCTCAGAAAGATGATTTGGAAAAACTCATCAACACTGTGAAGAAAACAATCGACTCTCTGGAAGGGGAAAGCGTCATGAGCGATAAGGAACGATTCGAAGGTTTGAAGCGCGCTGCCATCGACGCGAACGAAAAGACGTATGGCGCCGAGGCGCGTGAGCGCTATGGCGACGCAGCAGTTGATGCTGCTAACGAACGCTTGCTGGCGATGGATGAGGCCGAGTGGAACGATAAAGAGCAACTCGAGGGTGCGATTATCGAGCAGCTTGTGGAAGTCATGCGCGCAGACGACACAACTGGCGCTGAAGCGCAGAAACTCGCCCAAATGCACGCGCGCTGGATCGCCATGCAATGGGGTGAGGGCGCTTACTCGCGCGAGGCGCACTTGCAGCTTGCGCAGGCGTATCTCGCCGATGAGCGTTTCAAGGCGTACTACGACGAGCGCGCGGGTGAAGGCGCGACTGAAACTTTGGTCGCAGCATTGGAAGCATGCCTGTAGGCAAAAGCCGAAAAGCGATCGCTGCAACTTCCCTGCGGGAAATCGATTTCCCGCGGGGAAGTTGATTCATGGAGCAACGGAGTCCACTCAAGCTGTCTCACTAATGAGTCACTTTGACAGTTAAAGTGACTCGCTCTACAATGGCGCGGTGCCCGCACAGCGGGTGCCGGGGAGCTCGCGTGATGCGGGCTGAGAGGAAGCGTAAACTCGCTTCGACCCGAGGAACCTGATGCGGATAATGCCGCCGGAGGGAGCTTGCCATGTCACAGCCAACCATTCATCGTCGTCTTTCCACGCCTACACTCGGCCTCATATGGTTTGGTGCGTCAGTTTCACTTGCCGAAATCCTGACCGGCACGTTCTTCGCGCCGCTCGGGTTTGAGCAAGGGCTTACTGCCATCTTGGTGGGGCACATCATCGGATGCATCCTGTTTTGGCTCGTCGCCTATGTGAGCGCCAAAACGGGCGCGTCGGCCATGGGTGCTGCGTCTCGGTCATTTGGCCACGTGGGGTCGAATCTGTTTGCAGTGGCCAACGTCATCCAGCTCGTCGGGTGGACGGCCATCATGGTCGTTTCGGGCGCTGCGGCGGCGAACCTGCTCTTGCCCTTGTTGGGCGAAGCGGGTTGGTGCGTGGTCATCGGTGTGCTCATCGTGTTCTGGATTGCCATCGGCGTTAAGCGCATGGGCCGCGCCCAGTCTTTTGCTGCAGTGCTCCTCCTTGTTCTGACGTTCGTGGCAAGTTCCGCTGTGTTCGGCGGAACGCCCATCACCCCATCAGGTGATGAAGGCCTCTCGTTTGGAGCGGCAGTCGAACTCGCGGTTGCCATGCCGCTTTCGTGGCTCCCCGTTGTGGGCGACTACACGCGCGAGGCGAAGAGGCCCGGGGCTGGGGCGACCATGGCTACGATTACGTACTTCGTGGGAAGCTGTTGGATGTTCGCAATCGGATTGGGTTGTGCGCTGTTCGCCGGCTCTGACGACATTGCCGCCGTCATGGCACAAGCGGGCATGGGTATAGTCGGTATTCTGGTTGTCGTGTTGTCGACGGTAACGACGACGTTCCTCGATGCACAGTCAGCCGGCGTCTCGGCTGAAAG
The DNA here is from genome assembly GCA_902779135.1 of uncultured Coriobacteriaceae bacterium. Classification (GTDB taxonomy): domain Bacteria; phylum Actinomycetota; class Coriobacteriia; order Coriobacteriales; family Eggerthellaceae; genus UBA9715. The sequence continues at coordinate 24,672 of CACZAR010000014.1, forward strand.
CATCCATCCGAAACTCAATGCGCGCATCTGCGGCATCATTGCGGCAGTCGTGGGCACTGCGCTCGCGATCTTCGCGCCTGTGTCGAACTTCGAGGAGTTCCTATATCTGATTGGCTCGGTGTTTGCCCCCATGGCAGCCATCGTAATCGCCGACTACTTCATCGGGCACCGTGATCGTTCGGACGTGGCGGTCGATTGGCGTAACATCGTGCTGTGGGTGCTCGGGTTTGCCCTTTACCGCGTGTCGCTTACATGGGATATCCCGTGTGGCAACACGTTGCCAGTTATGGTGGTCATCGTGTTGGCGGCGTTCGTCGTGGAAAAGGTTGTCGGAAAGCCGTCAACCGCTTCCGAATAGGCGCGTCAAACGATTAGTCTCCGAACATCTTGTATTCGCTGATGAGCTCCTTGGGCTTGCCGGCGATCCAGCGATCAGCATCTTCTAGCGCCTCGGTGCGACATTCCTCATCTTCGATGAGCTTGCGGGCGAAGTCTGCGATGTCATCAAGCGCGGGTTCTATCTCATCGTCGTACTCGCTGCGCAAGCAGCTCTTGAACAGGCCGTAGACTTCGCTCTTGTCGAAGATGCGCGTCTCGCGGTACTTCCTGCAAAGCCAAGCATGCACGACAGCGGTGACGTCGAGGCCGCATGCCCCATCGGCCACAAGCTTCTCGAGCGGTAGCCAGCAGCGTTCGAACACGCCGTCATCGACATGGTCGTTTGCCTCGTCGGTCACGACGATGAAGTTGCGGATGCGGTCTGCTGTCGAGAGCGCCATGCCCTTCGAGTTCAGGCTCTCGAAGACCAGCTGCGGGCTGTCGTCGTGCGCGAGCAGGATGCTTGCGATTTCAAGCCGCTCGAGCCCGCGCCAGAGTTGCGCGACATCGAAGCCCGGTTCGCACATTTTTGCGTAGAACAGCTCGAGGTTGTCGATGAGGCGGCCTGCCGGCTCGGTCGGCATGGTGCCGATGCCCAGCAAAGCGAAAAGCGTCTCGCGGTCCATGAACGAAAGCGTCAGTTTGCCAGTTGCGCTTGCGCCCGACCCGATGCGCAGGTAGCGTTCGAACACGTCGTTGGCGGAAAGCCCACCAACTTGCATGCCGGTTTCATCAAGATAGCGCGCCAACGCGCACAGCAAGAGCGTCATCGTGGTCATGCGCTGCTGCCCGTCGATGACGTCGAACATCGAAGTGCCATGCCACGTTTCCGTATCGGCGGAGTACAGCAGCATGCCCATGAAGTGCGGTTCGGCCGTTTCATCAGTTTGGGCGCCAGCTGCCATGATGTCTTCCCACAGCTCGTTGCATTGCCGCGCGTCCCATGAATATACGCGCTGAAACACCGGGATGACAAACCGCGTGTCGGGTTTTGCCATAAGCTCGAGGAACGACTCCTGTTGTATCTGCATGATTGTCTCGCTTCCTACCACTGAGGGTCGACGCCGAAGTGCTTCTTGTAGTACTCGTAGCTCTCGGGGTTGTCGAGCTTGGCGCGTGGCCGATTCGACACGCGTGTCTTGTGCCCAAGCTTTGCCCAGTCGGCGGTCTTGTACTTCTTCACTGCGTGGTAGCGGTAGTGTTCAGCCCAGACCATGCAGAACGCGTACATCTCGTCGAGCAGGTCGTCGATCGATCCGTCGTATTCGTCCTCGCAATAGCTCTTGAAGATGCTGAACGCCTGAGCATCGCCGAACTTGCGCACTTCCTTCAGTCGCACGGCAAGCCAGCCAAGGATGGCGTTGTTCAGCTTGATCGATCCAGGGTCGTCTCCGAACACACCGGTGATGGGTTCCCAATACTGGCTGAACAGGCGCTTCTGCTCGCTGTGGTTCTCTGCGATGAGCAGGAAGTTGCGCACGAGGTCGGCCGTTACGAGTGGAACGCCCTTCGAGTTGAAGCTTTCGAAGATGACGGGAGCCTGGCGCTTGTGGTCGAGCTCGGATGCGATGACGAACAGCGATTCGAGGCCTTGCCAAAGCGCCATCGAATCGAACTCGTCGTTGCGCATCTTTGCCTCGAAGTTCTGCAGGTTCTCAACGACGTGCTCTGACGCGTGTTCTGGTAGCGTGGTGTCGCTTACAACAGCTTCGAGCGTCGCCCGGTCGGCAGGGGAGAGCAGCAGTTTTGTGCCTGTGTTGCCGTTCAGGAATGTGGACGCGATGTAGTCGGCATCGACGCCGAACAGCTGCTCACCAGTTTCGCGAAGGTATCGTGCGAATGCCGACAAGATTAATGTGATCGTGGTCAGGCGCTGCTGGCCGTCAACGACCGACAATTCGCGCATTCCACCCCTTTGCTCTTCCAAGTAGATGAGCGTGCCCATGAAATGCGAGCGATGGGCACGTGCAGCCCGCATGATGTCACGCCACAGCTCGTCGCATTGCGGTGCGTCCCATGAGTAGGCACGTTGGAACTTCGGAATCGAGAAGCGCACGTCGGGTGCACCCATCAAATCAAGAAGCGATTGTTGCTTGATTTGCATGCTTCCTCCTACTGCTTGCTTTGCTTGTTGGCGCCATCGTAGCAAAGGGTGAAGGAGGGGTTTCTCGTGGGTTTCGAATATCGTACAATCTGTTCGAAATTGTTTTGATTTGGGAATGAGTTAGGGGTCTGGGTACCGACTCACCCAAGGCGCCGTCCCATAGCGACGACCAAGAAAGCGGCTCATAACGAGGGGAAAGCCATGGCAAAGCGCGCTGCAAAATACGAGACACAGACCGAGCAGCGTATCAAGGACGCACTGCTCAAATTGCTGGCGAACAAGCCGTTGGCTGATATCACGGTATCCGAGTTGGCGCGCGAAGCTCATGTCAGCCGCTCGACGTTCTACGAGCACTTTGGAAACCCTGACGATGTCTACGATGTGCTTATGGCCGAGATTTCTGCCGAAATGTCTCCTCTTATGAGTCAGGTCGCCTGTTCGGATGGGTTCAAGCCTGCGGGCAAGCCGTTCTGTGCGCTCGTGAACGAAGCTGGCGATTATGCTTCTGTTGTGCGGGAGCCCCGATTCATGGAGTCGATCATCGGGCAACGGCAGACCCAGGAAGGGCATGACCTCTATGCCATCCTCGTTGACGCTGGTTATTCACCGGTTCAAGCGAAGGCTGTGTGCTCGTTCCAGATGTCGGGTTGCTTCTCGGCCGTACGGTCGATAGCGCCGGGCGAAGGTGAGTGGGATGACGTGCGTCCCGTTATCGATCGCTTCACTGTCGGTGGTATTGCCGCTTGCTTAGCCGCAAAACGATGA
>CACZAR010000015.1 GCA_902779135.1 uncultured Coriobacteriaceae bacterium
GGCCATCGAGGAGAGGCTCGGTAAGGCGGCGTGACGCGCATGGTGTAGAATGCAACCGGTTCCGGGTGATGCTGCGTTCGCTCGGGCGGGCTGAAGCCCGCGCCTCGCAAACGCAGTCGTGACACCAACAATCGGCACACTACCGCTTCTTGGCAGACCGCGCTAGGTTTCCCGGGGTTGAGAACGCTTTTTCGTCGTAATGCGCAACAATGACAAAAGCATTTTTGCAAAACACCAGTTCACAGAGCTGAGAAAGGGAAGCACTCCGAAGCCGATTGGCGAAACTGTTCCCAACCCCGGGAAACCTAGCGTGCGCTCTCTCGCTTGCTGCAAATTGGGGGGTTGGGAGCAGGTTTTCTCAGTTTTCTGTTGCAAATGCGAGGTTAGGAACAAATTACTCGGACGCCGTTGAGAAAAGAGAGTCTGGAAACAGGGCATCCAGCTCACTGCAGCGATCATCTGTGGTCTTCGCATCAAATAGTTAGGAGTTAAAGGGTGTTTTTTGCTCTTTAAGCCTTATGCCATCCTGGTTCGTGCCCGCATAAGCCATCTTTTCAAACTGAGTTGCCATAACGATAGGTTTACTATTTCTTTCCGAAAAACTGAGACATGCTTTTCTACTGTGCGTACAAGCTATAGTTGCAAAATCGCTAAACAGAAGGAGGCTCTCATGGCTGAAGACATCAAGAAGAGCGAAATTGAGGATGCAGCTTTGGAAACTGTCGCAGGTGGATGGGGTTCCGACGCGGACGCCGTGTGCCCGAAGTGCAAGAGCACGAAGGTTCACCTGTACTACGAGCATGACGAGCGCGCAGTCATGAAGTGCGATGCGTGTGGCAACCAGTTCGTCATCGGCGAGGACTAAAACCTGGCATTCATGGCTTTCGATGAGCTGGGGTGGGAGCTTTCCGCGACCGCCCCAGTACTATTTCTATATCCCCCAGGGTGTCCTAAGCGCACGTCTTGCGCCGTCGATGACGCGGAGCTTAGGGCTCTGAAGCGGTTACTTTTTCAAGAAGAAATCAGGGCTCATTTCCTGCCAGGCGTCCATGCGCCGGCGCATTTCCGCCTTGCTCTCCTCGTCTTCCTGCAGCGCGAGGAGCTTCCAGTCCATTTGGCCGAGCGCTTCGACAACTTCGGAGAGCTTGGCATAGGGGATGGAGATGACGAAGCGACCGGCGGGGTAGATTTTGCGGCGGCTCATGCCGTGGCCCATGCCGGATATGACGTAGTTCACCTTGCCGGTGACATAGGGGTAGCCGAACAGCCACGCGCAGGACAGAACGGGTGAGGAGGTGCTCTGCCAAAGGTCGCCTGAAATGTAACTCGTGGCACGCATGATGATGTTCGCTTGCTCGATGTCGGCGACGCAGAGCAAGATGTCGGGTTCGAAGTCGCACAGGTGAAGCGGGCAGAACACGACGAAGTTCACTGCGCCCGGCGTGAGCGTCTTGATTTCGTGATACAGGCGCGCATTGGGCGCCTGGGTTCTGAACACTCCGAAATCGACACCTGCTTGACCACTTGCAGCCAGGGGAGGCTTGTCGATCTGGCCCATGATCATCCTGCCGAAGCAGTTGTCGTCGTCTTTGGTGGTGAAGAACGCACGGTCTTCCACAGCAGCCTTTTTTGCAAACTCGCAGAACGAAAGAACCTCGTCGATGTGTTCGACGCCTTCGGGTTGGCTGTAGCAATACTTGATGGCGATGGGTTGAAATTCGCAATTCAAGCGGGAGAACAAGTCCTTTGCCTTCTGGGTAAGCATGTCGGCTCCTTCAGGTTCGATTTGGCATCCAGTGCAATGGTATCGCAATGCAATTACGCCCAGGAAGGTCGTTTCCTTAAGCTTCTGATGCAGGTCGTAATTGGAACAGCTCGCGCTTGTTCTACAATTCTAAAAAGCAAGGTCTGATTGGAAACGAGGTGCAATTCATCATGAACGTGACGAGGGAATACTCGAAGTTCGCCATCAACACGCATTTCGACGATTTGCCCGAAGAGGCAATCGAGAGATTCAAGATTCGTTTGCTTGACTCGATTGGCGTTATCGCCGCCAGCATGCATGCCGGTGGTATCGACGAGTGTGTCGACTTGTTCGGCGGCATCGGCGGCGCCGAAGAGGCGACGATCCTGTTCCATGGGGTCCGCCTTCCCGCAGACAAAGCCTCGCTCGTGAACAGCATGATGGCACGCTCGTTCGATTACGAACCGGTTGGCGGGGAATTCGTCGACGGTACTGCGGGTGCGGCTCACATCAGCGGCAGCTCGATTCCCTGCATGCTGGCAATGGGCGAGCTGGTTCACGCATCGGGCAAGGATGCCATTGCCGCCACTGTACTCGGTGACGATCTGGCAACCCGCCTTCAGCAAGGTACCGGGTTTGCGTTCGACAAGGGCTGGGACAACACGGGCACGTTCAACGGTTTGGGTTGCACGGTGCTTGCCGCCAAATTGCTGGGGCTCAACGAAGAGCAGTGCGTAAATGCCCTTGGCATCGATATCAACACCATTGGCTCGACGATGGACGGTGTCATCGACGGCGTGCTGGCCTTCAAGCTGCCCCACGGCTTGTCGGGAATGAACGCAATCATGTCTGCGCGCATGGCGCAGCGCGGTTTCACAGGCACGAAAGACGCCCTGTGCGGCCTGCACGGCTACTTCGACCTCTTCGGAAACGAGAACAGCGACCCGTCGACGGTTCTCAGCAATCTGGGTAAACGCTTCTACACTGATAGCGAGATCAAGCCGTGGCCGTCATGTCGCATCACGCATGCGCCCATCCAGGCTGTGCTCGAGTTGAAGCGGGAGCATGGGTTCAGCGCGGATGACGTCGAGCGCATCACGGTGACGCTCCAACAGGGAAACGGCAGCCTCGTCGACTTCCCGTACGTGCCTGGGCTCGAGATTCCGAACTTCAACTTGCGATTCCTGCTCGCGTTGGCGCTTTCGAAGGGTGCAGTTGTGCCCAGATATTTCGAGGACGAATACCAAAACGATCCCGAAATCGTGCGCATCGCCACGAAGCTCGTCGATGTCGCGTACAGCGCCGACTTGAAGAACCTGTTCTCGGCAGAGGTGAAGCTCGATCTTGCTGATGGCCGATCGGTGTCCACGTTCGTGCCGCAACCGAAGGGCAACATGGCGTTCGACCCGCTCACGCATGACGAACTCATGCAGAAGTACTACACGAACATGGAGTACAGCGGTGTGGTTTCGCGCGAGCGTGCGGATGAGATTGCGGACGCGGTCGAGCGTTTCGAGGAAATCGAGGACATCAACGACTTCGTCGCTTTGATGCGCTAGCGCAAGAACGGCATAAATGGGTATGCAAAAGTGGTACACCGCTCCCAGGGAGCAATGTGCCAAACTGCTTTAACGGCATGTCGCTTTCAAGAGGCGGCATGCCGTTTTTCCTTGTCAAGCTTTTGAGATGGTCCACATGCCAAACGTCGCTTCTGCTACCATATGCCGTTGGCATTCGAATCTAAACCACAGGAGCACCTGCATGAAGCAAGAAAATATCCGCAACGTCGCAATCATCGCGCACGTCGACCACGGCAAGACAACCATCGTCGACCGCCTGCTATACACAGCGGGCGTGTTCCGCGAGAACCAGCAGGTCGCTGAACGTGTCCTGGACAGCAACGACCAGGAGCGCGAGCGCGGCATCACCATTCTGTCGAAGAACGTCTCGATTACGTACAAGGACGTCAAGATCAACGTCATCGACACGCCAGGCCATGCCGATTTCGGTGGTGAGGTTGAGCGCGTGCTCAACATGGCCGACGGGGCGCTGCTCATCGTCGACGCATTCGAGGGCCCCATGCCGCAGACGCGTTTCGTGTTGCGCCACGCGCTGGCCACGGGCATGCGCATCGTGGTTGTCGTGAACAAGATCGACCGCCCGGGAGCACGTCCGCACGAAGTGGTCGACGAGGTGTTCGACCTCATGTGCGAGCTCGAGGCCAGCGACGAGCAGCTCGATTTCCCCGTTGTCTTCACCAGCGCCATGGCAGGTTATGCGCGCTTCGAGCCCGAGGATTCCAATATGAACATGATCCCGCTGCTCGAGACGATTTTGAAAGAGGTGCCTGCGCCCGAATGCCAGCCCGACGGTCCTATCGCCTTGCAGATTTGCACCGTCGACCACTCGAGCTTCGTTGGACGCATTGGCGTGGGGCGCCTGCACTCCGGCACCATCCACAAAGGCGAGCAGGTGCTCGTCGTGAAGAACGACGGCACGCGCTACAACACCACGATCAAGCAGGTGTTCGAGTTCAGGGAGCTCGGCAAGAAGGAGCAGAAGGAAGTCTACGCTGGTGACATCGTGGCAGTTGTTGGTGTCGACGATGCCGACATCGGTGACATGGTTACGAGCCGCGATCATCCGGTGGTGCTCGACCCCATCGAGGTCGAGCAGCCCACCATGGCGGTTGTATTCGAGGCTTCGAACAGCCCGCTCGTCGGTCGCGAGGGCGAAATCGTCGGATCGCGACAGCTCAAGGAGCGCCTCATGCGCGAAGCTGAGTCGAACATCTCGATGCGCATCACCGAGATTCCCGAGACGACAGGCGTCGAAGTGGCCGGTCGCGGCGTGCTGCATCTGTCCGTGCTCATGGAGACGATGCGTCGTGAGGGTTTCGAGTTCCAGGTTGGGCGCCCACAGGTCGTCATCAAGACCGATGAAGCCGGCAACAAGTTCGAGCCGATCGAGGAGGCGACCGTCGACGTGCCCAGCGAATATGCGGGCAAGGCGATCGAGGTCTTCGGCAATGCCGGCGGCGAGATGACCGACATGTACCAGCGAGGCGACGATACGCACCTTGTGTTCAAGATTCCGACGCGCGGGACGATGGGCTTGCGCACGCGTCTGCTCAACGTGACGCGCGGCGAAGCGACGATGTTCCATCATTTCAGCGAGTACGGCCCCTACCGTGGTGAGATGGCCCATCGCAAGAACGGCATGATGATCAGCATGTCGACCGGCAAGTCGGTTGCTTATGCGCTCGACACGCTGCAGGAGCGCGGCCGACTGTTCGTTGGCCCCGGCGAGGACTGCTACGAAGGCATGATCGTGGGCGAGTCCGCCAAGGAAGGCGACATGACCGTCAACGTCGAAAAGTCGAAACAGCTGGGCAACCAGCGTTCGAGCAACGCCGACAAGGCCATTCAGCTCACGCCCCCGATTAGGTTCACGCTTGAGGAGGCGCTCGAGTTCATCGAGGACGACGAGCTTGTGGAGGTCACTCCGAAGTCGATTCGCCTGCGCAAGCGGCTGCTGTCTGCCGTCGATCGCAAGAAGGCGGCAGCGGGGAAGTAGCGTTCGCAGCGCATAACCGATGGTTTCAAAACGGGTTGGGCGTTACCAACCCGTTTTGTTTTGTGCCTTCGTGAAGTCAAAATGTCCATATTGTGCACCGCGATGCGTCGAAAAATGCGTGTGCGAAAATGTGCGAAGTCATTCAACAATTACAGTAGGAGAACAGTCATGAAAATGTCGAAGCTCTTGAAATCCATGATTACGGTCGGCATCGCAGCCGTTTTTGCAGCCAGCTTGGCGGCCTGTTCGGGCTCTTCGTCCAATTCTGGTGCTGCGGCAGCGACGGTGAACGGTGTATCGATTCCCGAATCCGATATCACCAAAACCATCGAGAGCGTCCGTACTCAGTCTGGGCTTGATACCGAAGAGGCCTGGGGCCAGTTCCTCGTTTCCAACAAAATGACGCCCGAGAGCGTTCGCGAGCAGATCATCGATTCCTATGTCAATCAGGAACTCATCAAGTCCGGTGCAGCTGAGCTTGGCGTTTCCGTTGATAGCTCCGAGGTCGACACGTACGTCGATTCCATGAAGGCGAACTTCGGAGATGACGACGCATGGAAGGAAGCCCTCCAGCAGGCTGGTTTCACCGAGGAATCCTACCGTGAGAGCATCGAGACTTCTCTCCTTCAGCAAAAGATCAGCGCACACTTCGAGGAAAGCGCCGAAGTGACTGATGCGGATGTTCTCGAGTCCGCCAAGATGTATGCATCGTATTACGACGGCGCAAAGCGTTCGTCGCATATTCTGTTCGACGCTGGTGACGAGGCAACTGCCGCTGACGTTCTCGAGAAGATTAAATCTGGCGAATTGGATTTCGCCGATGCCGCCAAACAGTACTCGAAGGACAGTTCCGCTGAAAAAGGTGGAGATGTGGGCTGGGATCGCATGACGACGTTCGTGACCGAGTACCAGGACGCGCTTGACGGCCTTGAGGTCGACCAAGTCAGTGATCTTGTCACTTCGCAATACGGCATCCACATCATCAAGTGCACCGAGGTGTTCACCGCACCTGCAGAGCTGACGAGCCTCGATCAGCTGCCGGCCGATTTCCAGGAGACTTTCAAGTCCATGGCTGCTTCCACCAAGGCAAGCACCGCTTATCAGGAGTGGCTCGAGAAGCTCAAGGAATCCGCTGACATCCAGATCAACGACATGCCTTCCGACGCGCCGTACAACATCGACTTGACGAAGTATCAGCAAGCTGCTGAATCGGCGAGCGCTGCATCGGCAAGCGCGGAATCTGCCAACACCGAGAGCGCAAGTGCTGAATCCGCCAGCGCTGAGAGCGCAAGCGCAGAGTCTGCTAGCGCCGAGGCCGCTAGTGCAGAGAGCGCGAGTGCTGAATCTGCAAGTGCGTCGAGCGCAAGCGCGGAAAGCTCCTCTGGCAACTAGCCAATCGTTCAACAAACGATGTTGCGAGGCGCTGCGATTTATCGCAGCGCCTTTTTTGTCTGCCCCAGAAACGAAAAACGCCCCGTGTCGGGGCGTGAACTCTCGTGGCGGAGAGGCAGGGATTCGAACCCTGGTTACCGGGTTCACCGGTAAAACGGTTTTCGAGACCGCCGCATTCAACCGCTCTGCCACCTCTCCGCAAGGTGGCTAAAAGTGGCGGAGAGACGGGGATTTGAACCCCGGATACCCTTTTGAGGTATACACGATTTCCAATCGTGCTCCTTCGGCCAGCTCGGACATCTCTCCGCTTCCGTAGCCTCGCGCCATTCTGGTGACGCAGCGCTTAAGTATACACGAAGCGCGAAAACCGCGGCAAGTCTTTTCAATTACTCCACGATGCGTTGTTGACGGGACTGCTCAAACGCGTCATTCTTCAACAGGTTCGGGAACAGCGGGGGTGTCCTGCTCTTCCGTGTCAGAATCTTCCGATTCCGCTGACCCGAGATAGCCATCGCTTTCTGCGCTAGCTCGATCGAGGGTGAACGACACGCGCGTGCCCTCGCCGGGAGCGCTCTCGACGTCCATGTGTGATTGGGGACCGAAATAGCCGTACATGCGGTCGCGCACGTTGCGCACGGCGATGCCCAACCCAGTTGTCGACTCGCCGTCCATCATCGTTGCGCATTGTGCTTCGGTCATGCCGACGCCGTCGTCTTCAACTGCGATGACCACGGCATCGTCTTCAATAGTGCCAATGATTGAGATCGTGAGCTTACCTTCGGCTCGCATCGCGTGCTTCACTGCGTTTTCGACGAGAGGCTGGATCATAAACGACGGCACGAGCATGCTGTAAAGCTCCGGCTGGATATCGACGATGAGCTCAAGCCGATCTTCGCCGAAGCGTGCAATCTCGAACGAGAGATACCGTTCGACTTGTTTAACCTCACGCTCGAGGGCGATAAGGTCGTTAGCGTCTTCGAGCGTCGAACGGTAGAAGACGGCGAAGTCACGTAGCAGTTCGCGCGCCTTCGCGGGGTCGGTGCGGATAAGCGAGGCAATCGTGTTGATGGTGTTGAAGAGGAAGTGCGGGTTGATCTGAGCCTGCAGGGCTTTCAACTCCATGCTGGTTGCAAGTTTGGTTTGCTCTTCGAGTGCCGCTGCGGCCATTTGGGTTGAGAGCAGCTCAGCGAATCCGTGTGCAACCGATTTCTGCGTTTCGCTGATTTGGCTTGGCTTGAAATAGTAGAACTTCAGCGTCCCCATGATCTTGTTGCCGATGTAGAGCGGTTGGATGATGGCCGCGTTGATGCGCGCGGAGGACATGGGAAGCCCGATGTCGCCGGTGTTGTGTAGAATGCGCGGCTGGCCATCTTCTATCGTGTCGTGCGTGGCAGTTGTGCGAATGTGCGTACCAGCAGGATTGTTGACGGCGTTGTAGCCGGCGTAGCCAAGGATGACTTCGGTATCGGTGATGGCGACCGCCTTTGCGGGCGTGGCGGGAAGTAGTAGTTCGCAAATGTGCTGGGCAGCTTCGGGAGTCATGCCGCTTTTCATGCACTCGAGCATCTGGCTCGCAAGTCTCAGCAAGCTGTCTGACTGACGTGCCGCTTGGGTGTCGGGGTCCATTGCAAGCCAAAGCATGGCAACGAGCGTCAACGAAAAAACGATTCCAGTCGTCAACTGCAAGGCTATGAGCTCTGGATGGAAGAGCGTGAGAATGATGAGCGCAACTCCAGCGGAAATGGACACCACGCCGAGGACGCCAAGGACAACCCGGCGTGTCTGATTGAGCCTGAGCAAATCGAATCCGGGTTCCATAGTTCCGCACCTCGCCTAACCGAGCATCCCAGCTTCTTTCAACACCAAGAGTATAGCGGCAATCGTGATGAATAGTGCGAACACGAATCTGAGCGTGCGTTCGGGGACGTATCTTACCAATTTGGCGCCGATGATTGCACCAGGAATGGTACCGCATGCCATTGCGATGCCGGCGAGGTATTCGACATTGCCGAGGACGCATTGCATCACTGTTGCGGGAAAGGCGAGTATCATGACGGCGATCAGAGAGGTTCCCGATGTCAGCTTCATGGGCATGTCGAGCATTGCGACCATCAGCGGTACCATTATGAATCCACCGCCGAGCCCTACATATCCTGACGCGACCCCTGCCAACATGCCGATGCCCGCCGCAGCCAGAAGCTTCTTGGAGCTGAGCGCAGGAGGCTTAGGAACAGGCGCATTGGCGCCAGCGCTCCCAATCGATTGCTTGGGAGCCTTCAACGCTTTGCGAAACATCGTGATTCCCGAATAGGTGATGACGGCTGCTGCTGCCAGCATGACGAGCCAACCAGGAGACAGTTGGGCAAGCCACACGCCGAGCCACGAGGTGCAAGCGCCTCCGACGCCGAGGGCTATTCCGAGTTTTGGGACGCATGTCTTGGCGCGTGCATGCGAGATGGCTCCCGACACTGACGTGGGAATGATGGTGAACAGAGAAGTGGCAGTCGAGCCGACGGCGCTCATGCCGAAGACGAGCCTGAAGAGGGGAACCATAACCATTCCGCCCCCGATGCCAAGCATGCCCGAGAAGAGGCCGATAACGATACCGATGAGCGCCATGATGGCAAACGTGCCGACCATCGCTAACGCCCCTTCCTCTTTTGCCGCTTGCGGTCTGATGCCTTCTCACCGCGCATATGCCGCGCTTCGTCGCGTCGCTTGCGCGTCGTTTCCACCTCCGCCACCAGCGAGCGATACGAGTCCAATCGTGCTTGTGCGAGCTCGCCAGACTCGACAGCTGCGAGCACGGCGCAGCCTGGCTCGTCGGTATGCTTGCAATCGCGGAAGCGACACTGCTCTGCCAGCTCGGCAACGTCGGTGAACGCGACATCGATGCCCGTGTCGGAATCCCATAGGCCAAGCCCTCGAATGCCGGGCATATCGACAACGCGCCCTGCGTCGGGTATTTCAACCATCACCCGATCGACCGTCGTGTGCCTGCCCTTCCCGTCGCTTGCACGCACGTCGCCGATGCTTTGAACGTCAGCTCCTGCAAGCAAGTTGACCAAGCTCGACTTGCCCACGCCGCTTTTGCCGATAAGTACGGCAACTTCGCCTTTCGGCACGAGAGCGCGCACGCATGCAATGGACTCCTCGTCACCCACCGACATGACAACGACCGGTACGTCGCGACCAGCGAGGTCAGCAGCGCTTTTCCGAACTGCTTCTGCTTCGTCGGGGCTTGAGGCCAGGTCGGCTTTTGTCAGCACGATGGCCACGCGTGCTCCCGTTTCGTGGGCCAACACGAGTTCGCGCTCAAGCCGTTTGATGTTGAGATTCACGATGGGTTCGGCAATGATTACGGAATCGAAGTTTGCGGCGAGCACCTGCGCGGTCGTGCGCTCGGCTGGGTCTTTGCGCACAAACGCGGTCGTGCGCGGCTCAATTGCCTCGATAATGCCCTTGTCATGCTCTTCGGGAAGGGAAACATCGACCACATCGCCGATCACTGCGCGCACTTTTTCGCCCTTCACGAGGGCCGTTGCATGCTCGCAGCGCAGTTCCGAACCATCTTCGAGTTGAACGAGGGGAAAGCCTCGGTCGAGCTTGATGACGGTGCCCCTCATACCGCAGCCTAGCGCATTCGCTCGCGGGCGAAATAGAAAGCAGCCATGAGTGCCGCTCCGGCAAGGATTAGGAAAAACCCGAGCCCGAAGTTGCTCAAGTTCAGCGTGTCAGGATGCTCGACGCCGCGTGCCGTCACGCCGACATTTGTTGCATGAACATCGATGAGACCTTCGTGTTCAGGGCATGCCTGGTTGAAGTTGCCGCGAATTTGAAGCGTCGTACCTGTGACCCCGTAACGTCCAAAATGATCGATTTGAGCTGCTTGCTCGACAGTCATGTAAACCGAAATGTTGGCATCGCTGCCATCCGCCATAGATTCGACGGTTACCCAGCAGTGTTTTCCGCTTGCATCGTCGAGCACGCGATCGCCAATGGCTTCACCGACAAATTGGACAATGCGTCCGTCGTGGAGTGATGTCTCGGCGAGGATATCCTCGATTGTCGTGTCGTAGATGAATGAGTTGTCGGCGCGCTGCGTCGGGTCGACGATGTTTTCAGGGTTTGTATCGACGCTTGTGGCAGGTTCTGCCGTAGCGCTCGCGCTGCTGCTGGAAGACATGTCGTCTTCTGCGAAAGCGGAGGCAGGGAAGGCGAACGCCAACGCGAGCGCGAGCATCAACGCGAATATCTTGAAGAGACGTTCGTTCACGAGCGGCGTTTCCTCTCCTCATTGCGGGCATGCATTGTGCCAACCAAGTCCGAAGGCATGACCGAGGTGACGATTTGGATGAGCAGCGCAAGCAGCGTCACGAACTCGAGACGTCCTGCCCACATTTCGAACAGGTAGAAGAGCTCGAGTGGCCATGCCATGCCAGGCGCAACGATGCCGGATGTGATGCCGCCATTCGAGGCCATCGCGACCGACTCGAAGATTGCCTGTGAAGCTTCGAAGCCGCTTGCAATGCCTGCCAGTGCACCGATGACGTATGTCACGCCGTACAGAATGAGAACGGTCGTGGCTTCGCGAACGATGTCGGGTGTCACAGGCCTGCGCCCGATGTGGTTGTACGACGTGACGATACGCGCCGTGTCGGGGGCAAGCGTCTCCTTGAGCGTGGCGACGATCGATTTCGAAAGGATTGCGATGCGGTTGATCTTGATGCCGCCGGCAGTCGAGCCAGACGATGCACCCATGGCCATCAAGATGGCCAGTACGAGAAACGCGCCCGACGAGAACCCTCCGGCGGCCAACTGTGACGTGGTGACGTTTTGGAAGCCGGTCGTCGTCAACGCCGCAAACACCATGAACAAGCCGCGCCGTTCGATGTTGGGCAGATTCGAGAACAAGCGGCTTCCGGAAAGCGATGCTGCGAGGACGATTACGATGAGGACGATCCAAGCAATGAGATACCTCACTTCGGTATCCTCGAAAACCGCCTTCACGCGGCCACGAATAACCTCGGCGTGCAGCGTGAAGTTGATAGACCCGAGCAGCATCACGATGACGAGAATAAATTCGATGGATATCGAGTGGTAATACATAATGTTCTGGCTCATCGGAACGAAGCCCGCAGTCATGAATGCCGAAATCGAAACCCAAAACGATTGCAGGAACGCGCGGGCGGGCTCGATGCCGATGGTCATGCTGATGCAGCCTACAGATATCGTAGAAATCGCGATGAATGTGATACAGATGCGGCCGATGAACTGCGTGGTTTGCACGACGTTGGGCACGACGTGCTCGCTGCGGCCTTCGGATGTGAACAGCGATGCGCCGCCGCCCTTGCCAAACAAACCAAAGGACAAACCGACGACGACCAAACCCAAGCCGCCCATCAGGTGCATCATGAAACGCCACATGTTGTCTGAGTACGAGAGATGATCGAGATCTTGGACGACCGATGCACCGGTTGTCGTTAGGCCCGAAACGGCTTCGAACAACGAGTCGAGGTAGCTTGCGTAATGGCCCGACCAATACAGCGGCAGTGCGGCGAAAAACGCCAACACGAGCCAAGAGAGACCTGTGATAGCGAACGCTTGCTGCCTGCTCAAGCGCCCCGGCTGGATGCGCAGGAAGCGCAGCGCCGAGCCAGCAATGAGAAAGATGCCGATGGTGAGGAAATAGCGTTCAGTCGCTTGCCATTCTCCGAAGATAATAGACGTGAGCAGCGGCACTGCCAGACCGATCGTCGTGAACAGGATGAGCACGCCAAGGTAGTGGCCGATGACGCGCAGGTCGTAGAGTGACAATCGCTGCCACATGGTTTATGCCGCTCCCACTCCGACGATGAAACGCACGATGGCAACAATCACGACGAGCGCCAGCAGGAAGCATACGATGGCGAGCACAAGCGTGCTATACCCGATGATTGCATCAGGTGCCATGTCGATCCAGCTGTCGCGGTCTTTTCTCATTTGGGTAATTTTACTCCTCTTCTGCTTTCAGTTCTGGGTAGACGAGCATATCGTCTATGGTCACGAACTTGTACCCCCATCGCTTGAGCCAGGGAAGAGCTTTTCTCAAAGCTTCGATGGTCTGTTCGCTGTTGGCTGAGTCGTGACACAAGATGATGTCGCCAGGCTCGGCGTTGACGATCGTTTCGAAAATGACATCGGAGCCAGGGGAGAGCCAGTCGCCCGTGTCGATCGTCCAGCCAATCTCGGCGTCGATGTAGGGCGCAACGTTCAACACGGCGTCGTCATTCATCGTGCCACCCGGCAGCCTGACGCAATGGCTTGGCTCAACGCCAGTCACATTCGAAATAGCCTGGTAGCCGAGGTTGATTTCGTCGATTTGGTCCTGTGCCGCAAGCGAAGAGAAGTTGAACGAACTGACGGACTGGCCGAACGTGTACGTATGCGTGCACAGTTGATGCCCCTCGTCGTAGGCTCGCTTCACCAGAGCCGCATCCTCTTCCGTCATGATTTCCGACCCGACTATGAAAAACGTTGCCTTGGCGTCGTTTTCTGCAAGGATGTCGAGTATTTCGGCAGTGCATTCGGGTGATGGGCCATCGTCGAATGTCAAGGCGATGACCTTGTCGTCGCCGACGTCGGGGTTGTAGCACCATCGCACGAGGTCGGTTTCTTCTTTTTGAAGCTTGCGCACCTGTTCGCCAGAAAGCATCCCTGTGCGTGTCTCCATCGTACCCTCTTCGCCGGGGATGAAGATATGCAAGGCTCCAAGTCCGCCGGTGACAGCGGAGAAGGGGATGGGCTCGTATTCGCTCTCGTAGTCTTCCACGACGTCTTTGCCGTCGGTGATCGTTATTTCGTCGCCGTTATGCAGCTTCATGTCAGGATCGACTGTTTCGATGCCGTTCACAGTTGCATAGAACGGGTCGCCGCCGTGTTTTTCAAGAATTTGCCCGCGTAGGGAAATGAGGTCGCCGGAATTGATGGGCAGTCCGCTCTCCTTGATGGCGGTTTGCATGGTTTTGGCGCCATGAAGCGTGTATTCGGTGCCGTTGACAGTCACGTTGATGGTCGCGGCGGTCGAGCACAGCTGCGCTGCAAACACAATCGCGGCGATGAGGGCTAGGGCAACGAGCGCTTTCCATACGGGAAACGGCTTCGGTGCTTCATGTGTGGCGCGGTTCGAGCCTTTGTTTGAACGTTCCGTCATGCGTCTATTATAACGGTGTCTTTTTTTCCGAAAGCGCTATCATATAAAGGTTACTAAAACGACCGAAAGGAACAAAATGCCCCGCATTCATTGCCTAAACAACATTTCCAAGAAGGGCACCGATCGCTTGCCCGAGGGCTACGAGCTCACCGATGAGCTCGCAAACGCCAATGGCGTGCTCGTTCGCAGCGCCCAAATGCATGACACCGCTTTCCCCGAAAGCCTCCTCGCCATCGCACGCGCTGGTGCCGGCGTCAACAACATTCCGCTCGACCGTTGCGCTGAAGAGGGCATCGTCGTGTTCAACACCCCCGGTGCCAATGCAAATGCCGTGAAGGAGCTCGTCCTCTGCGGTATGCTGCTTGCCAGCCGCGGCATCGTCGACGGTGTCGTGTGGTGCCGCGAGAACGCCGACGACGAGAACATCGCCAAGTCGGTCGAGAAGGCCAAGAAGGCATTCGCTGGTCGCGAGATCCTCGGCAAGAAGCTCGGCGTCATCGGCCTGGGTGCCATCGGCGCGCTCGTCGCCAATGCAGCCATCGAGCTCGGCATGGAAGTTTACGGCTACGATCCCTACGTGTCGGTCGACGCCGCGTGGCGCCTCTCGAACGCCGTCAAACACGTGACGAATCTCGACGACATCTGCTCCGAGTGCGACTACATCACCATCCACGTGCCTGCCATGGATTCGACCAAGGGCATGATTGGCGAGCACGAGATCGAGCTCATGAAGAGCGACGCCGTCTTCCTGAACTTCTCGCGCAACACGCTCGTCGACGAAAGCGCGATGGTGCGTGCGCTTGAGGCTGACCAGCTGGGTCGTTACGTGACCGACTTCGCCAATCCGACCATCATGGGTGCGAAGAACACCATCATCTTGCCGCACCTGGGCGCATCGACCGCTGAGGCCGAGGAGAACTGCGCTGTCATGGCCGTCAACCAGCTCGTCGACTTCATCGACAACGGCAACATTGTCAACTCGGTGAACTTCCCGGCTTGCTCGCTCGGAGCGCTTCGCCCCGTTGGCCAGCGCATCACGCTCATCCATCGCAATACCCCTGGCGTGATCAACGGCGTGACCGACGCCATCGCACAGCATGGTCATAACCTTGCGAACATCGTCAGCAAGGCTCGCGGTGATTTTGCTTACACGATTATCGACATCGATGACGAGGTGGGCGAGGACGCCCTCGAGAAGCTGAGCGCTCGCGAAGGCATCGTGAGGGTTCGTATCCTCTAAAAAGGCTGCATAGACTAGAAAAGCGACAGGCACCGGAAACGGTGCCTGTTTGTTTTCTTGGAGCGGGTGACGGGACTCCGGCTTTCGCTTCGCGAAATCCAGCGTCCTCGCGCTTGCGCGCTCGGACCGTCGGCCTACAAACGCGCCACTGGCGCGTTTGCTTAACGGCCTCCCACCTCATCGGTTCGAGTCCCTGGTCCCTGATAAAACACAACGCCCACCCGTAGGTGGACGTTGTTGTAAATCTATTGGAGCGGGTGACGGGACTCGAACCCGCGAATGCGAGCTTGGGAAGCTCGTGCCTTACCACTTGGCGACACCCGCAATAGCAATTGGCAATGATAGCGTTCTTTTCTGGTTGATGCACGGATATGTGACGAATTGTGAAAATATTCCTTGCATGGCTTTTTGTGCTGGGGTATTATCTTTCTCGCTCGTTTAACGGGTCATATGCGGGTGTGGCGGAATTGGCAGACGCGTACGGTTCAGGTCCGTATGGGGGCAACCCCGTGAAGGTTCAAGTCCTTTCACCCGCACCATTTACACACTAGCCGTTCTCGCGAACGGCATTTTTGTTATATGGGGGCTGCCATGGCATTTGACGCATATATATTCGACCTCGACGGAACGCTGCTCAACACGCTTTCCGACTTGACGAACATCACTAACATGGCGCTTGCCGAACACGGCATGCCCGCCCGTACGTCCGACGAAATCAACAGCTTCGTTGGAAATGGCGCACGTGTGCTTCTGCAACGTGCTGCAGTTCCTGGCACCTCAGAGGAAGAGATCGATGAGATTCTCGCTCGGTGGAGAGAGCTTTATCCGGAGTTTGGGCACAAATATACGCATCCCTATGAGGGAATGCCCGAAACGCTCGACAAGCTCAAGGCAGACGGAGCGAAGCTCGGCGTTCTGTCGAACAAGTTCGACGCCGCAACGCGCTTCGTGATTTCGGGACAATTCCCAGGTGTGTTCGACATCGTGTGGGGAGAAGGCCCGAATGTGCCGCGAAAACCAGACCCCACGGGACTGCTCAACATGATGGCTGAACTTGGTGTAAAACCCGAACGCGTGGCGTATATCGGAGACTCGGGTGGCGACATGACCGTCGCCCATGCTGCAGGGTGTACTGCAATAGGCGTGACCTGGGGTTATCGCAGTGTCGAAGTTCTTAAGACCGCTGGCGCCGATATGCTCATCGACACGCCTTCCCAGCTCTATAATGTGTAGCGTCGGTTCGAATGAAAGGAACAGCGATGACGAGGGAAACCGAACTGCTTGCAACGTGGCTCGACAACGTGGAGGAAGCCGATCTGCGCGAAGAGCTCGAAGCCATGCGCGACGATGAAAAGGCGGCAATCGAAGCATTCCACAAGGACCTCGAGTTTGGTACCGCCGGCTTGCGCGGCATCATCGGTGCAGGCACCGACCGCATGAACGTTTATACGGTTGGACGCGCTACCCAGGGTTTTGCGGATTACCTGGTTGCAAACTACGAGAACCCGTCCGTCGTGATCGGGCGCGACAGCCGCAACAAGGGCGAAGAGTTCGTCCGCCGCACAGCTGAGGTGTTCGCAGCCAACGGCGTGAAAGCCTACGTGTTCCCGCGCATCGTGCCGACGCCCACAGTCAGCTTTGGCGCGCGTGATTTGGGATGCGCCGGCGCCGTGAACATGACAGCCAGTCACAACCCCGCGCCGTATAACGGCTACAAAGCTTACGATCACACCGGTTGTCAGATTGCAACCGAAGCAGCCGACGCTATTTCTGCCGCCATCGCCAACGTCGATACGTTTAGCGGCGTCAAGATGTGCGATTTCGACGAGGCGCTCGCCGACGGTCGCATCGAATGGGTCCCCGAAGAGGTCATCGACCGCTTCATCGACGCCGTCGAGGCTTGCTCGGTTGCGGGCGAAGGCGCTGCAAACGATCCGCTGAAGGTCGTGTACACCCCGCTCAACGGTACGGGCCTCGAATGCGTCAGCCGCATTCTCGAGCGCGTTGGCATCACCGATGTGACGGTTGTTCCCGAACAGGCAGAGCCCGATGGAAACTTCCCCACGTGCACCTATCCGAACCCCGAAACGCGCGAGGCTCTCAAGCTCGCCATCGAGCTTGCCGAAGAAGTGCATCCCGACCTCGTGTTGGCAACCGACCCCGATGCCGACCGCGTGGGTGCTGCCGTGAAGGACGGCGACGACTACCTGCTGATCTCGGGCAATGAGATGGGCGTCCTGCTGCTCGATTACGTCGCGCAGCGCATTGCGGATGATGAAGGCGCCGAAGCCATAGCGAACAAGGTCGCGGTTACAACCATCGTTTCGTCGGTCATGGTCGACTCCATCGCCAAGCAGTACGGTTTCGAGATGCGTCGCGTGCTCACCGGCTTCAAGTACATCGGCGGCGTCATCGCCGATCTCGAGGCAGAAGGTGCGCCTGACCGCTTCCTGTTCGGTTTCGAAGAGAGCTATGGCTATCTGAACGGCACGCACGTCCGCGACAAAGACGCCGTCGACGCATCGATGCTCATTTGCCAGATGGCGCAGTACTATCGCGCCAAAGGCATGAACCTGGCTGACGCTCTCCGCAATCTGTACGAGAAGCACGGTTACTTCCTGAACAAGACTCTGTCGTTCTCGTTCCCAGGTGTCGAGGGCGGCGAGAAGATGAAGTCCCTGATGACCGGCTTGCGCGAACAGCCGCCAGCCAACATCGCGGGTTTGGCTGTCGAAGGCGTCGTCGACTACGCGACGGGCGTCAACGGCTTGCCGAAGGCGAATGTCATCGAGTTCGATCTCGAGGGCGGCAACAAGGTCATCTTCCGTCCCAGTGGCACCGAGCCCAAGGTCAAGGCGTACTTGTTCGCTACACGCGAGACGCGCGAAGGCGCTGAAGAACTGCTCGGTACGCTCGAAGCCGCTGCAACTGAGGCTCTGTCGTAGCGAAATTACGGCTTGCTCGTTTTGGAAACGACGAAACGCCGGCTTTCGGGCCGGCGTTTCTTTGTGCGTATGGATGCCGAATTATTGGTGGGGTTTCAATAGATCGGCAGGTGCAACCGACAAGCTGTCAGCGATCCGCGCAATGCATGACAGCCGTACGTCGGCTTCGCCTCTTTCTATTTTGTCGAGCTGGGGACGGCTAACGCATGCAATGTGCGCGAGCGTCTTTTTGGGCAAACTCTGCTCGGCGCGAAGCCGTTGCACGTTTCTGCCAACGGTTTCGTTCAAGGATGTCGCATGCTCGGGTTGGTTTTCAAAGGCGTCGTCATCGTGAAAGCTCATGCCCGCCAGTGTAGGGCGATGCTATGCCAGCGTTGTTGGATATAACCAACAGACGACTGTGCGTTTCGGTGACTGAATTCAAGTGTGCATGTGCTCAGGGTGGTCGTAATGTGGCTGTCTTATGGGTAAAACGCCTCGATGCTAAAATAAAAAAGTTGTAGAAGATAGGCTCAGCGCCGCGGAAGAACCAGGACACCTCTCGATGGCTCGTAAATCGGTCAAGCGCAATCAAAAGATCAATACTCGAGACAACAGCGAAGCACCAATTCAGGGAATGAATCCCGTTACTCCTTCCCAGGACTATCGCCGCAAGGCGCAACAACCGCAAAATGCGGGCTATGTTCCTGCGAGCTATGGCGCGGCGAGCCAGTATTCCCGCAACAACGCTAGCTATCACGCAAAGGGTAAAGGTTCATCGAAGGGCGCGAAGGTCGTGGTCGCCATCATCTTCATCGCGCTAATTGCCACAGTCGCCGGTCTGGGCTTCTACGTGTACAAGCAGTCCCAGAAAGATGCCGTCAATGCCGACTTGCACAAGCTGGACGACGCTGAGATGCAAGCACTCGACAGTGCCTTGACGGGTTCGACGACGTTCGAAGAGCCGTTCACTGTGCTGCTGCTTGGGTCTGATGCTCGCGTAGACGACGAAAGCATGGGAGCGCGTACGGATACCAACATCATCGTGCGTGTCGACCCGTTCACCAACACCATCACCATGATGTCGATTCCGCGCGACACGGCTGTTGACCTGCCTGGTGTGGGTATGGCGAAATTCAACGCTGCTTATTACTACGGCGGGCCGAGTGGCACGATTGAGGCAGCGACCAATCTAACGGGCATTCCTATCGACCATTATGCTGAAGTCAACTTCGAAGGCTTGGTCGATTTGATCAACGCTATCGGCGGCATCGACGTTTACGTCGACGAACGGATTGACGATCCCGATGCGGGTGATTACGTCATCGAAGAGGGCGAACAGCATCTCAACGGGGAGCAGGCACTCGTGTTTGCGCGCAGCCGCGCCTATGCGGACGGCGACTACACGCGACAGCGCAACCAGCGCAAAGTCATCGATGCCATCATTCACAAAGGCCTCGAAGCTCCTGCAACCGATGATTCGCCACAACAACGACTACCCGGTCACGATCTACTCGGCGAACATCCCGTCCTATCCTGACATGATCGGTGATGTGTCCTACGTCATCGCGGAAGATGCCGGTGTGGCCGAGATGTCCCGCATTTTCATGGAAGGTGGAGACATTTCCCAGGTTGCTACGAACTAATCGTTCGATTAAAAAGCTGGCGTTCGGTAAAGAGCCCAGCGAGGCAAGCCCGAGGAGCTGAGAAATCCACACGCCCGCCTTATGGCGGGCGTGTTAGTTCGAGGCGACGAAGCGGCGAGCGATGCTCTTTACCGAACGCCAGTATTGTTAGTCTGCATACCCATTCGGGTTGTTGGACTGCCAGCGCCAGCTGTCCTCGCACATGCGGTCAAGGTCGTATTCTGCCACCCAGCCGAGTTCGTCACGCGCCTTGTCGCATGCAGCGTAGTTCTCGGCGATGTCGCCAGCACGACGGGGTTTGATTTCATACGGGAGATCGCGTCCGCATGCTTTGCTGAAAGCTCGCACCACATCGAGCACGCTCGAGCCACGGCCAGTGCCCAGATTGAAGATTCCCACGCCACGACGCGTTCCGTCTTCTGCAGGCTCTCCTGCAATCGAGCCGAGGCCGATTGCCGCGCCTGTGCCGACCTTGCCGCCCATCCAGCGCAACGCTGCAACGTGGCCGCGCGCCAGGTCGACGACATGGATGTAGTCGCGCACGCCCGTTCCGTCGGGGGTGGGGTAGTCGTCGCCGAACACGCCCACTGCAGCGAGCTTTCCGACTGCAACCTGTGCAACGTAGGGCACGAGGTTGTTGGGGATGCCCTTTGGATCTTCGCCGATGAGGCCTGACTCATGTGCGCCGATGGGGTTGAAGTAGCGCAGCAGCACAACGTTCCATTCGTTATCGCCGATATAAAGGTCGGTGAGTACCTGCTCGAGCATCGACTTGGTCTGGCCATACGGATTGGTGGGCGTGTGCTTCGGGCAATCTTCCGTGATGGGGATGAATTCCGGTTCGCCGTAAACGGTGGCACTGCTCGAAAACACGATGTTCTTCACACCATGAGCGCGCGCGACGTCGCACAGGACGAGCGTGCCAGCAATATTGTTCCAGTAGTACTCGAGCGGTTTCGCAACGCTTTCGCCAACCGCCTTGAAGCCTGCGAAATGGATGATGGCATCGATGTCCCAGGTGGTGAATACATGCTCGAGGACTTCGCGATCGAGGATCGAGCCTTCGACGAACGCGCAGCGCTTTTCGTCAACGTTTGCTATGGTGCGAACGCGCTCGATGGCTTTGGGCGACGAGTTTGACAGGTCGTCGAGGATCACGACATAGTAGCCTTCGTCGAGCAGCTCGACGCATGTGTGGCTGCCGATAAATCCTGCGCCGCCTGTGACCAGGATGGTCATGTTCTCTGCCGATTTTGCAAGCCCTTTGTTTGCCATTGGGGACCCTCCGTTTTCGAATACTCCAGAGCCCCCCTATAATAACCTATGAACAAGATGGACTGCCGTCCGCAGGTCTGCGTGAAGGAGCAATTTCCCTTTTCGTGGCTTCGGCGGCGTGAGAGCGGAGGTTGACTATGAGAGACTTCGTGTACTACTCGCCAACAAGGTTCGTGTTTGGGCGGAAGATGGTTGATACGACGGGCGCCGAAATGGCGGCAATGGGTTTCAACCGTGTGCTGCTCGTCTACGGCAAGGGTTCGGTTGTCCGGTCTGGCGTGCTTGACCGAGTGAAGGCGTCGCTTGAAGCTGCGGGCGTTTTATATGTTGAAGCGGGCGGCGTTCGCCCGAACCCCGAGGTCAACTGGGTTCGCGATGCCATTGCTAAAGCGCGCGAGAACGAGGTTGATGGTGTGCTGGCCGTTGGCGGCGGCAGCACCATCGATGCTGCTAAGGCAACGGCGTTTGGTATTCCCTACGATGGCGACGTGTGGGATTTCTTCGCCAAAGGCCAAAAGATCGAGAAATGCCTGCCCATTGCTGTTGTGCTTACGATTCCAGCGGCTGGGTCCGAAGCGTCTGCGTCGTGCGTCATCAGCTGTGATGCTGAGAACCGCAAAGTCGGAACGAGCGGGGACATCTTTCGCCCGAAGCTGGCCGTAATGGACCCCGAACTCACATTCACACTGCCGCCGTACCAGACCGCAGCTGGCGTGACCGACATGATTTCGCACATCTGCGAACGCTACTTCAGCGGTGTGGAAGCGGTTCCTGTGACTGATAACATTGCGACGGGGCTCGTGAATGCGTTGATTGATGAAGCTCCGCGCGCTCTCGAGGACCCAGAAGATTACGATGCTCGCGCAACGATCATGTGGGCGGGCATGTTGGCTCACAACGATATCGCGGGTTGTGGACGCAGCTTGTCGCCGACGGCGCGCGCGGGCGGTTGGGAGAGCCATGCGCTCGAGCACGAGCTTTCGGCTCATCATCCCGAGATCACCCACGGTGCCGGTCTCGCCGTTGTCATGCCAGCATGGATGCGCTACGTGTGGCGCAGCGATCCGCAGCGATTCCTCGACTTTGCGGCTGCGGTGTTCGGAATCGAGCCGGTTGACGACGAGTTCTCGCCGCGCGATGAGGCAATCGAAGACGCCGTGGAGGTTGCAATCGATGAGCTGCAGGCGTTCTTCCGCTCACTTGGCATGCCGGCGACGCTTGCTGACTTCGGATTGACGGCAGATGACATCGACCCGTTGCTCGAGACATTGCGCGTCAACAAGGGAGAATGCTTCGGCGCTTTCCAGAAGCTCACGCTCGAGGACTGCCGCAAGATTTACGAGAGTTGCCTATAGTTGAACAATCTGTGGAAGGTGCTGTCGATGATTTCGAGAGCACCTTCGCCTTTTATGGCGGCAATTGCTTGGGAGACGGTGTCGAGCTCGTGGCATAGCTCGGTGAGTGAGTAGTCGACGTTCTGGCCGGGAGGTGCGTCCGTCTCGAGCAGCAATTGCTTTGCGGGAATCGCCTTGACGTACTCGCGGCCTTTCGCAGTTGCAACCATGCGTGGGCCGACTGAGAAATAGCATCCTGCGACGATTGCGCGTTTCATCTGGTCACTTGGGCCAGTGTACCAATGGAGCAGGCATGTGCACGATTCGAGCGCACCGCACGTCTCGAGGATGTCGAGCGTTTCGCGTGCAGCGTGCACCGAGTGTATCGAGATGATCTTGCCACCCTGTTCGGCGCATGCGTTGGCAATGGTTTGGAACACCTCAAGCTGTGCATCGCGTGTTTCCTCATGGCGCCTGCTGAAATCGAGCCCCACTTCGCCAACGAACCGAACATCTTCGGGGATTGACGGCAAAGTTGATGCCGTTGTGTCATCGACCCACCAGGGGTGCATCCCCCAACCGACGTGTACATTCCCAAAATCGGAGAGACGTGCCCGCGCTGCGGCCCACCCATCGGGCGTTACCGTATTGGCGAAAAGCGCGATATCCGCCGAATAAGCGTCGGATGCCACTTGCTCGGCGTTTGCCATGAAATCAAGGTGAACATGTACGTCGTGCATGAGGCGTCTCCTTTGGCGCGCCGAATTGCTTTCTCGCATTATAATAATCAGGTTACAAACGAATTTGCAGGAAGGGGCCTTTGGTGGGCGAATCCGACATCATGGTAAGCATCCAGCATCTCTCGAAGTCATTTGGCGAGACCGAGGTGCTCCGCGACGTAAACGTTGACGTCAAGCGCGGCGAGGTCGTCGTCGTGCTCGGACCGTCTGGCTCGGGCAAATCGACGATGCTTCGTTGCATCAACTTGCTCGAGAAACCGACGGGCGGTCATATTTTCATCGAGGGGCAGGAAATCACGGCTCCTGGCACCGACGTCGACAAGCTCCGCGAACATGTGGGCATGGTGTTCCAGCAGTTCAACCTGTTCCCGCATCTGTCGGCCAAGAAGAACGTCATGCTGGCGCAGCGCAAGGTGCTCAAGCGCAGCGAGCAAGAGGCCGAGCGCATCGCGCTCGAGCAGCTCGACCGCGTTGGACTCGCCGACCGCGCCGACTTCCTTCCGGCAGCACTTTCCGGTGGCCAGCAGCAGCGTGTCGCGATTGCACGTGCTCTCGCCATGGATCCGCATGTCATGCTGTTCGACGAGGCCACCTCAGCGCTCGACCCCGAACTCGTGCGCGGCGTTCTTGATGTTATGCGCAGCCTGGCTGAAGCCGGCATGACCATGGTCGTTGTCACCCACGAGATGGGCTTCGCCCGCGAGGTTGCTGACCGAGTCATCTTCATGGAGGGTGGCGTCATCGTCGAAGAGGGCTCGCCGTCCGAAGTGTTCGACCATCCGAAGAACGACCGCACGAAAGACTTCCTCGGTCACATCAAATAGAGACAGGCATGTCGCCTGAGACAAAGCGCATCATTTCGCTCCAGTCAACTCAACGTTTCGCGCTCGCGTGTTGAGTTTGCATGCCGTGCGGCGAAACGTATGGGAAAATGACTCCACTATGGATGAGCACAGCATCAACGATATTCTCTTCGAGGACGTCAACCTGACATACGACGGTGACGATGGGTCGCTTGTCGCCGTGCACGACCTTTCATTCGAGGTGGCCGCAGGCGAGTCCGTTGCGTTTATCGGACCGTCTGGCTGCGGGAAGTCGACGACGCTACACATGGTCGCCGGCTTGCTCAAGCCGTCTGAAGGTCGCGTTCTCGTCGGAGGCGTTCCAGTCGACCAACCCCGTCGCGGCACCGCATTCATCCCGCAAGACCTGGGTCTTTTCCCGTGGAAGACCGTGCTTCAAAATGCAGCATTAGGCTTGACCATCCGCAAGGTTCCCGAAAGCGAAGCGCGCACGCGCGCTACCGAGGCTCTCGAAAAAGTTGGACTCTCTGGGTTCGAACGTGCGTATCCGAAAGAGCTTTCAGGTGGTATGCGCCAGCGTCTTGCGCTTGCCCGGGCACTTGCGATGGACGCCGATATCTTGTTGATGGACGAACCGCTCTCGGCGATCGATGCGCTGCTGCGCGAGTCACTTCAAGATACGCTGCTCGATCTCTGGCTCGAACGTCGCCACACCCAGATGCTCGTCACGCACTCCATCGGAGAGGCGGTCTATCTTGGCAGGCGGATTCTCGTATTCAGCGAGCGTCCTGGCACCGTCGTTGCTGTGATCGACAATCCCGATGTGGGCATGGCGGGTTATCGTGCCTCGGCCGAGTTTTCTGCCAAGTGCCAGGAAGTCAGGATTGCTCTGGCGAACGGCTCTTCAGTTGAGACGCAAGGCGGCGACCCGACAGATTCGGGTGCGGAGGTTGTGCGATGAACCGGCCGCCTTCGATGATTCGACGCATTATCGGCTACGTGTTCGCCGTCGTGTTCATAATTGCCGGCTGGTGGATAACGGCTTTGTTGGTGAACTCGCCTGCATTGCCCACGCCCGCTGCCACCGTTGGCGTGCTTGCGCAAAACGCCCCGACGCTCGTGCCCTACTTCTGGACGAGCGCCTACCGCGTCATCGTTTCGCTTGTCATCGGAACTGCGCTTGCCGTGCCGATTGCCCATGTTTTTGCGCGTTCCCGCACGCTTGACGCGCTGTTCGCGCCGGTGCTCTATCTGCTCTATCCGATTCCCAAAGTCGTGTTGTTGCCGATTCTACTCGTGCTTCTCGGGTTGGCGGATGCACCTAAGATTGCCCTGATTTCGTTGACGGTGTTCTTCCAGGTGCTTGTTGCGGTGCGCGACTCTGTCAAGATCGTTCCCGAAAGCGCCGTGCTTTCCATCCGCTCGCTTGGCGGAAGCCGCTGGGATGAATACCGTCACGTAGTAATCCCCGCAACGATGCCCGCGGTGTTCACCTCGCTGCGCATTGGCGTGGGCACGGCAATTGCAGTGTTGTTCATTGCGGAGGCGATGGCCGGCTCGACAGGCTTGGGCTATTTCATCATGCAGTCTTGGTCGATGGTCAATTACCCGCGCATGTTCGCGGGCATCATCGCACTTGCCCTGCTGGGCGTCGTGCTCTACGCCATTTTCGACATCATCGAGCGCCGCCTCACCCGTTGGCGCAGCTAATCCGAAGTTGTTTTAGAGCCTACCGACGTGGGAGCGATTTCAGCAGCTTCCAGGCCTTTTGCTTGCCAGCATCGGACTTCATGAGATCGTCGAGGTTGCGGAACATGACGGCGGGACGGCCGAGTACACGTGCAGGTGCGTCTTGCTCGAACTGCGAGCGGTATGCCAAGCAAGCGAGTGAGACCACCTCTGCGTCGGCGCAGATCAGCAGCAGGGGATCGAGGCCTTCGACAAGCAGGAAGAGCGCTTGGGAATCGAGAGGGATATCGCCGCCTTCGGCCGAAGCGTCAAGTGGTTCGATGGTCGCTACGGAGAAGGCGTCGGTTCCATACCCAAATGCGGCAAACGACTTGTCGAGAGCATCCAAGGAAGCATCGCACGGTCGCTTCGAAGCCAGCACGAGTGCTGCACGGCCCGCATCGCCTTCGACGTAATCGCCGAAAAGCTCGAAAATACTAGCCGCTCCCGCTCCATATATGTTACTCTGCGCCATTATTTTCACACTTCCCCTTGCGAAATGCCGCAAGCGCTCGTATAACAGACATGATAGCAAGGTTGGTGAAGCGGTGGAGGGGTTCTCCTCGGCTTCGTCAAAACGAAAGGAACGTCATATGTGCAGCAACGGTATCAACACTGGACAATTCGAGCAGATGATCGACCAGATCGACGACCATATCAAGCTCGAGCGCCGCTGGGTTCACAACCTGGCCCATCAAGCGGGCGACGCGGGTTTCAGCAAAACCGACGATAAGCTCCATTCCGCACAAGAGCTGCTCGACGAGGTGCGTGCCTTGTTGGCGGACGCGAAGGATGAGCTCGAAGAAGAAGCTGCATCCGCGCCGGGCGTAACGGTCAGTTTGGTTTAGGGGCTCGCATGTCGAACGAACTTGCCCGTTTCTCGGTTGCGATGCCCGAGGACCTGCTCATGCGCTTCGACGGCTTCGTCGCCCGTCGTGGTTTGGCGAAGAATCGAAGCGAAGTTGTTCGTGACCTGGTGCGCGAGGCGCTCATCGCCGAAGAGGCCGAACTGCCCGGCACTGAGGTCATGGGCACGCTGACCATCGTGTTCAACCACCATTCCCACGACGTGCAGGAGAAGCTGCATCACATCCAGCACGCTCACTACACCGAGGTCGTCTCGACCACGCACGTGCATCTCGACGAGGACAACTGCCTCGAGGTCATCATCCTGCGTGGCGAGGCAACTGACGTGCGCGACATCGCGGATGTCATTTTGGGCACGAAAGGTGTCAAGAACGGCGGTCTTGTCGTCACCACGACTGGTCAAATGATCTAAGCGCAACCAGAGCGCGGCAGGACGGCGATTGTTCTGCCGCGTTTTAAATGTGACGGCAAGGCTGCTCTTCCGTCACGTCCTGAGCAATTGGAGTTTCAAATGGAAGATAAGGTTTTGCTCGGCCACGGCAGTGGCGGCACGATGATGCGTCGCATCATCGACGAGGTGTTCTTCGAGGCATATGCGGGCGACGAGCTGCGTCGCGGTGACGATGCCGCAGTGCTTCCCGAGTTGCCCGAAGGCGCCCGCCTTGCGTTCTCGACCGACAGTTTCGTAGTGACGCCGCATTTCTTCCCCGGTGGCGACATCGGGCATCTTGCGATTTGCGGAACGGTGAACGACATCGCCACGAGCGGTGCCAAACCGCTCTATCTGAGCTGCGGTTTCATTCTTGAAGAAGGCTATCCCATCGCCGATCTCAAGCGTATTTGCAAGAGCATGGCCGATGTGGCCATCGAGGCAGGCGTGAAGCTCGTAACGGGCGACACGAAGGTTGTCAACAAGGGCCATGGCGACGGTGTGTACATCAACACGAGTGGAATCGGCGTTGTGCCCGAAGGGGTCGATCTGGGTGGAGCGAAGTGCCAGCCCGGCGATGTCGTGCTCGTCAGCGGCACGCTTGGCGACCATGGGATCACCATCATGAGCTGTCGCGAATCGCTGTCGTTCTCGGCCGATGTCAAGAGCGATGCGGCGCCTTTGAACCATCTGATAGCCGACGTGTTAGAAGCCGCTCCTGGAGCCGTGCGCTGCTTCCGCGACCCGACCCGTGGCGGTCTGGCGTCGACGCTCAACGAACTCGCCGAGCAATCACAGGTCGATATCGCCATCGACGAAGACGCAGTGCCGGTGCGCGACGCGGTACGCGGCGCATGCGACATGTTGGGCTATGACGTGTTCCAGGTCGCAAACGAGGGAAAGATGGTTTGCATCGTTTCCGCAGAGGTTGCTGACCAGGTGCTTTCTGCTATGCAAGCCAATAAATACGGTGTCGACGCCGCCATCATCGGCGAGGTGAGCGCAGTACAGCCGGACCGCGGTCCGAAAGTGTTCGTACGCAATGCATTCGGCGGGCGTCGGATTCTGGACATGCTCGTTGGAGAGCAGCTTCCCCGTATCTGCTAGGATCTCATTGCCGAAAAAAGGAAAACAGTACTTGCAAATGCGGCAAGTAATGGTATCTTGCGCAAAGAGAGATTCTTAGGGGTACCTAGCTTTGATTGGAAAAGGAGTTCACTATGGCACGTCCCTTGATTGATGCTGACGAGTGCATCGGTTGTGGCATTTGCGTCGACGCTTGCCCGCAAGAAGTTCTGGAAGTTCCTGGCGGTGTCGCCGAAGTCGTGAACGAAGATGCTTGCATCGGTTGCGGCGAATGCCTCGAGGAGTGCCCGATGGGTGCAATCACCGAGATTGCCGAGGATTAACGAAGAGAATCCAAGCTTCATATGAGATCTAGGCCTGCTTTCGAGCAGGCCTTTTTGCTGTTCAAACACATAGTTGACAGAATTATGACACCTCACAGCATATAACTTGACATGACATGACTCAGATTTTATAGTTGACATCGTTGAAGATAAGCTCGCATGTCTTCAGGTAGGTTTAAGCGAGCGCTGCAACACTTATATATAAGGTAACAATGTCCGAAGGGATGAGAGGTAATACAAATGGCAAAGATTCTTGGTATCGACTTGGGCACCACCAACTCGGCGATGGCGGTCATGGAGGGCACCGTGCCCGAAATCCTCGTCAACGCAGAGGGTGACCGCACCACGCCTTCGGTCGAGGGCTTCCGCAAAGATGGCGAGCGCGTCGTGGGCAAGGCTGCAAAGAACCAGGCAGTCACGAACCCCGAGAACACGGTCAGCTCCATCAAGCGCTTCATCGGCCGCGCGTACTCCGAGACCCTCGAAGAGCAGAAGACCGTTTCGTACAACATCAAGCAAGGCAAGGACGGCCGTGCAGTTGTAGAGATCGACGGCAAGGACTACACCCCCGAGGAGATTTCGGCAATGGTCCTGCAGAAGATGAAGAACGACGCTGAAAAGCAGCTGGGCGAGCCCATCACCCAGGCTGTCATCACCGTTCCGGCATACTTCAACGACGCTCAGCGTCAGGCCACGAAGGATGCCGGCAAGATCGCAGGCCTCGAAGTTCTGCGCATCATCAACGAGCCGACAGCTGCAGCTTTGGCCTATGGCCTCGACAAGACGAACAAAGACGAGAAGATTCTCGTCTTCGACCTGGGTGGCGACGACTGGGATCAGCGTGTCATCAATTGGCTTGCCGACAAGTTCCAGGCCGAGAACGGCATCGACCTGCGCACCGACAAGATGGCTCTGCAGCGCCTGAAGGAAGCTTCCGAGAAGGCCAAGATCGAGCTGTCTTCCGTCACGCAGACCAACATCAACCTGCCGTTCATCACGGCAGACGCTTCCGGCCCGAAGCACCTCGACTACACGCTGACACGTGCTGAGTTCGAGCGCATCACCCGCGACCTGCTCGATCGTTGCCGCAAGCCTGTTGAGCAAGCGCTGCAGGACGCTGGCTACACGTCCAGCCAGATCGACGAGGTCATCCTGGTCGGTGGCTCCACCCGCATGCCCGCCGTGCAGGAGCTCGTCAAGACCATCACGGGCAAGCAGCC
This sequence comes from uncultured Coriobacteriaceae bacterium, assembly GCA_902779135.1. Classification (GTDB taxonomy): domain Bacteria; phylum Actinomycetota; class Coriobacteriia; order Coriobacteriales; family Eggerthellaceae; genus UBA9715. Next base: position 29,521 of record CACZAR010000015.1, read on the forward strand.
GAACATGTCGGTCAACCCCGACGAGGTTGTTGCCATGGGCGCAGCTGTTCAGGGCGGCGTTCTCGCTGGCGACGTCCAGGGCATCCTGTTGCTCGACGTCACCCCGCTGTCGCTCGGTGTTGAGACGCTCGGCGGTGTCATGACGAAGATGATCGACCGCAACACGACCATCCCGACCCGCAAGTCCGAGATCTACTCGACCGCAGCTGACAACCAGACGTCTGTCGAGATTCATGTCCTGCAGGGCGAGCGCCCGATGGCACGTGACAACAAGACGCTTGGCCGCTTCCAGCTCTCCGGCATTCCGGCCGCACGTCGTGGCGTGCCGCAGATTGAGGTCACGTTCGACATCGATGCCAACGGCATTGTGAACGTCTCCGCCAAGGACCTGGGCACCGGCCAGCAGCAGCAGATCACCATCTCCGGCTCCACGGCCCTGTCCGACGACGAAGTCGATCGCATGGTCAAGGATGCCGAGGCCCACGCTGAGGAAGACAAGCGTATCAAGGAAGAGGCCGAGGTCCGCAACAACTGCGACAGCCTGGTCAACGCCACCGAGCAAACGCTGCGCGAGCTTGGCGACAAGGTTCCGGCAGATGCCAAGTCCCAGGCGGAAGGCGCAATCGAGCAGGCCAAGACCGCTCTTCAGGGCACCGACATCGAGGCAATCAAGTCGGCTACCGAGGCTCTGCAAGAAGCCGGTTACAAGCTGGCCGAGATTGTCTACTCGCAGAATGGTGCCCAGGGCGCCAGCGGGTTCGACCCCGCAGCTGCCGCCGCTGCCGCTGCTGCGGCCCAGGGTGCGCAGAGCGCTCCGGCTGACGATGGCACCATCGAGGCCGACTACGAGGTCGTCGATCCTGACGAGGAGAAATAGAGATGACGAAGCGTAAAGACGAAGACGTCAAAGAAGGCTTCCAGATTCCGATTGAAGATGCTGCCGACGAAGCTGCGTCTGACGAAGTAGCTGCCGAAGAGGCCGAGACGGAAGAGGCCGAGATCGTCGAAGACGCCCAAGCTGCTGAGGAGGACATCGTGTCCGAAGCCGAAGCGGTTGTGGAGGAAGCCGCGGCTGCTGCCACCGGCGAGCTCGAAAAGCTGCGCAAGGAAGCATCCGATTGGCAAGATCGCTACCTGCGTCTGCATGCCGAGTGGGACACCTACCGTCGTCGCACGAGCGAGCAGCGCGCGGAAGAGAAGACCCGCGCCGCCGAGAAGCTGGTCGAGAGCATGCTTCCCGTTCTTGACGATTTCGAGCGCTCGATCGCCTATGCGACCGAAAACGGCGAAGCCGGCTTGCTCGAAGGCGTGAAAGCGGTCCAGGCAAAGCTGATGGACGTGCTTGTGAAAGGCGGCGTCCAGGTGATCGATCCGGCGGGCGAAGCGTTCGACGCTCTTGAAGCCCAAGCCGTCGGCACCGTGCCCGACGAGGAAGCGTTCGACGAAACCGTCCACGACGTCTACCAAAAGGGTTACAAGATGGGCAAAAAGGTGATCAGGCCCGCAATGGTGACGATCACCACGGGCGGCCCGAAGCGCCCGAAGCCGGAAGAGTCCGGTGACGAAGAGTAGCACAAAGGGCGGGCTCGAAGCTCGCCCTTGTTTTAGGAAAGGTGGTGTGAGATATGGCCGGTAAGCCGGATTATTACAAGACGCTCGGCGTGTCGAAGAACGCCACTGCAGACGAGATCAAGAAAGCCTACCGCAAGGCCGCGCGTGAGAACCATCCCGACGCCGGAGGCGACGAGGAGAAGTTCAAGGACATCAACGAGGCATACGAGGTGCTGTCCGACGAAAAGAAGCGCAAGATCTACGACCAGTACGGCACGGCCGACCAAAGCCAAATCCCCTTCAACTGGGGTGGTGGCACAGGCGGTGCGAGTGTCAACTTCGAAGATATCTTCGGCGGTGCTGGCGGTTGGGCCGACATCCTGGAACGCCTGCGCAACGGCGAAGGCGCATTCGGCACCGATTGGGATTTCGGCAACATCGGAGGCGGTTACGCCTATGGTGGGGCGCCGCGTCCGAAGAAGGGCCAGGATACGACCGTGAACTTGCAGATCACGTTCGACGAGGCGTTCAACGGCACGACCAAGCGCGTGACCGTGCGCATTCCCGGACGGCAAGAGGCCACCACGCTTGACGTGAAGGTTCCGGCAGGCGCCAACGACGGCGACCGCCAGCGCTTCCGCGGCCAAGGCGTTCCGGGTCAGAACGGTGGGGCAGCGGGCGACCTGATCATAACGATGAAGATCGCGCCGCATCCGACGTTCAGCAGGAAGGGCGCCGACGTCCACACGTCAGCGACGGTCAACATGGCCGAAGCTGCGCTTGGCACGAGCATCGTGGTCGATGCTCCCGACGGTTCGAAGATCCGCATGAAAGTGCCTGCAGGCACGCAGGCAGGCACGGTGCTCTCGGTCAAGGGCAAGGGTGCACCGCGTGTGAAGGGCACGGGCAACGGCGACTTGAAGGTCACCGTCAACGTTCCCGTTCCCACCAACTTGAATGACGCTCAGCGCGCTGCGCTCGAGGCGTTCAGGGACGCTTCCTAGAAAAGCGAGCTAGCCAAAAAGCCGTTTTGGTTAGTCGAGGAGGAAAAAGATGAACGAGCAAGATCGAAATAGACCGCTGTACATGATCGGCGTTGCAGCTGAGCTTGCGGGGATGCATCCGCAAACCTTGCGCTCGTACGAGCAAAAAGGGTTGGTGACGCCCCAACGCACGCGCGGCAACACGCGCATGTACTCGCAGGCCGACATCGAGCGGCTCGCATTGATCAACGAGCTGACCGATGAAGGCATCAACCTTGCAGGCGTCATTCGCATCCTCGACCTACGGGGAAGGCTCGATGAGCGCGACCGCGAAATTGACGACTTGCACCGTCGCGTGAGGCGCCTTGCAGACCGCGTGCACGAGCTCGAGACGCGCGAAAGCGTGAACTCCCTCGTCCGCACAGGCGGAACCACGCTCGCCATAAGGCGAGTTCACTAGTCAATTCACTGAGAAGGTGATGAAGATATGAGACTTGACAAACTGAGTGCCTCTGCAGCCGAGGCTTTCCAGGCTGCCATGGGCGTCGCTGGCGACAATGACGCCAGCATCATCGAGCCGATTCACTTGCTGGCGGCGGTGCTCGACGCCTCAGAAAACAACCTTGAGGCCATCTTGAAGCGCGTGGGGGCCGATCCAGCGCAGCTCAAGCGCAACGTAGCCGACGCGGTTGCTGCCAAGCCCAAGTCGACGGGCGGCATGGCCATGGCCATGCCAGGCAACGATTTGCTGAAGGTCATCGACCAGGCGGTCAAGACGGCGGAGCGAATGGGCGACAGCTACGCCACGACGGAGCATCTGCTCATCGCACTCGCGGGCGACAAAGGTGAAGCCGGCAAGATCCTGAACGCTGCAGGCGCCACGGCCAAGGCGGTCGAGGAAACCTACGACAAGCTGCGCGGCGAAGCGCGTGTCACCGACCAGACGTCGAAGCTCGAGCTCGATGCGCTGAACCAGTACGGCACGAACCTCACCCAGCAGGCGCGCGAGGGCAAGCTCGACCCGGTCATCGGACGTTCCGAGGAGATCCGTCGCACCATTCAGGTGCTCTCCCGTCGCACAAAGAACAACCCCGTGCTCATCGGCGAGCCTGGAACTGGTAAGACGGCTATCGTCGAGGGTCTGGCACAGCGCATCATCAACGGCGACGTGCCTTCGAGCCTGAAAGACCGCGACATCATCACGCTCGACATCGCATCGATGCTGGCAGGCGCGAAGTACCGCGGCGAGTTCGAGGACCGTTTGAAGGCCGTATTGCGCGAGGTGAAGGACTCCGACGGCCGCATCATCTTGTTCATCGACGAGCTGCACACCATCGTGGGGGCAGGCTCGGCGGGCGACAGCTCCATCGATGCCGGCAACATGCTCAAGCCAGCTCTTGCGAGAGGCGAGCTTCACGCCATCGGCGCCACGACGCTCGATGAATACCGCAAGTACATCGAGAAGGATGCTGCTCTTGAGCGTCGCTTCCAACCTGTCGTTGTAGGCGAACCGTCCGTCGAGGACACCATCGCCATCCTGCGCGGCTTGAAGGAGAAGTACGAGATTCATCATGGCGTGCGCATCACCGACGGCGCCATCGTGGCAGCTGCCGAGCTTTCGAACCGTTACATTGCCGACAGGTTCCTTCCCGACAAGGCAATCGACCTCATGGACGAGGCTGCAAGCCGCCTGCGCATCGAGATCGACTCGATGCCCGAAGAGGTCGACGCAGCAGCGCGCAAGCTCACGCAAATGCAAATCGAGGAGCAGGCGCTCATGCGCGAGACCGATGACGCCAGCAAGGAACGCCTCGAAGCACTGCGCCGCGATATCGCCGAGGCGCAGGAGAGCCTCGATGCCCGCAAGGCCGAGTGGCAAAACGAAAAGGACGTCATCGTTGACGTGCAGAATATCAAGACCGAGCTCGATGCTGCTCAGGTCGAAGAAGAGCGCGCTGAGCGCGAGGGCGATCTTTCGCGTGCATCCGAGTTGCGCTATGCGACCATACCGACGTTGCGCCAGAAGCTCGCCGAGGCCGAGCGCGTGCTCAATGAGCGCCAAGAGGACGGCGCCATTCTGAAGGAAGAAGTTTCCGAAGAAGAGGTGGCCGAAGTCGTCAGCGCATGGACGGGCATTCCGGTCAGCAAGATGATGAAGGGCGAGATGGAAAAGCTCGTCGACCTCGAAGCACAACTGCACAAGCGCGTCGTTGGCCAGGACAAAGCGGTCAACGCCGTGGCTGGCGCCATCAGGCGCAACCGTGCTGGCCTTTCCGACCCCGACCAGCCTATCGGCTCGTTTTTGTTCCTCGGTCCGACGGGCGTTGGCAAAACCGAGCTCGCAAAGGCGCTTGCCGAGTACCTGTTCGATACCGAGAAGGCCATGATTCGTATCGATATGTCTGAGTACATGGAGAAGTTCAGCGTGCAACGCCTCATCGGTGCTCCTCCGGGATATGTCGGCTACGACGAGGGTGGCCAGCTCACCGAGGCCGTGCGCCGCAGGCCTTACAGCGTCATCTTGCTCGACGAGATCGAGAAAGCGCATCCGGATGTGTTCAACATTCTGCTGCAGGTGCTCGATGACGGCCGTTTGACCGATGGCCAGGGGCGTGTTGTCAGCTTCAAAAACGCGATCATCATCATGACGAGCAACGTCGGTTCGCAGTTCATCCGCGAGTTCTCGGAGCAGGGCGATGAGGAGACCAAGCAACACGCCATCGACGAGGCGCTGCGTGCAACGTTCAGGCCCGAGTTCCTGAACCGCATCGACGACATCGTCACGTTCGACGCGCTGTCGATCAGCGACATCGAACCGATCGTGGAGCTTCAGCTTGCCGACGTGCGCAAGCGCCTCGAAGATCGTCGCGTCACGCTCGATGTCACGCCGGCGGCGTTGGAATCGCTTTCCATCGATGGTTACGATCCGGTTTTCGGTGCCCGTCCGCTCAAGCGCCTCATCCAGCGCGAAGTGGTCGATCGCATTGCCGAACAGGTTGTACGCGGCAATCTCATGGAGCGCGACCACGTGCTCATCGACGTCGATCCCGAGGGCGGTTACGTCTGCAAGGTCGAAAAACCGCTCGACCTCGACTTCGATACCCTCCTGCAATAAGAAACCTGACAGTGGGGACAGTTCCCACTGTCAGGTTATAATAGTCCGGCTAATGAAACGATAATGACAAGGGGGCCGTTGTGGCAGACCAGGACCAAGTAGTTGAAATTCCGCTGTTGCTCGAGAACGTTTTGCGTTTCAGCATCAATCAGGCGCGCGACCGTATGCTCGAAGGCGAGGTCATCGAGCCGTTCACCGCTCTTGCGGTCGGTGATACGCTGTTCTTCGAAGTGCAGGAGGGCAATACGCCCGACGAACGCTTCGCAGCAGCGCGCAAAACCGTTGCCAACGCGAAGGGCGCCCGTACGTACGGGTTCTGCTACGACGGCTTCATCGACACCGATATGGGCCAGACCGATGCGATCATCGCTCAGGGCGGAATGCCGGGCGAGCCGTACGGCCATGCGATTGGCTTGATTTACCGGGTCGACAAAGAGGGCAACCTCAAATTCCACAACGAGCCGATTTACGTTGGGCCGTGCCAGAACTACATGCTCACGCTCGAATCCATTGTTGGCGAAATGCCCAAGGAGTCTGCGGAAACGCCGGCGGAAGCAGATACGGCCGAGAGCGCCGAGGATGCTGCGCAGGAAGAATAGCCTTCGCGCATAGACCAGTTAGAGAACAAGCTGCTACGGGCGAGCGACAATTTGTCGCCGCCCGTTTGCTTTTCGGGTGAACCAAGCTGATGCAATGCAGGGCGTGACACGGTTCGATTGCGGTTGCATCAATGGATTGCATCAGTACCGTATCAGATGTTCCGCAAGGTGCCGTTCGCTAAAACTCGGAGCGCGCGGCACCGTGCCGGAACCGGGATGGCGTGGTGATAGCGTGACGTTTTAACGTCCAATGTGGAAATTATTGTGAAGGACGTAAGCGTTTGCTAGAATGAGCAGGCTGTTTTTTACCTGCCTCGGTGCAAGCTTTCACCAGCCGAGGCCGTCTAGTCCAAAGGAGGTGAGCTGATGAAGGCTTACGAACTGCTGTTTTTCGTTGCTCCGACTCTCGAGGAGGAAGCCCGCGCTAATGTGATGGGCCGCATCGAGAACGTCATCACCGCAGGTGAGGGCACCGTCGACAATGTCGATAACTGGGGCAAGCGCAAACTTGCGTACGAGATCAACAACCTGTCCGAGGGTGATTACATCCTCATCGACTTCCATGCTAATCCCGACCACATCGCAGAGCTTGATCGCATTCTGCGCATCAACGACAACGTCCAGCGCCACATGATCGTGGCTCGCGCGGACCGCGACTAATCGGAAAGATTGCCCGCATATGCGGGCACATGGTAGGAAGAGGTACGAACATGAGCATCAATCGAGTGATCATAAGCGGCAATCTCACGCGCGATCCTGAGCTTCGTCGCACGCAGTCTGGCATGGCCATCATGTCGTTCGGCGTCGCTGTGAACGATCGCCGTCGCAACCAGCAGACGGGCGAGTGGGAGGATTACGCGAACTTCGTCGATTGCACGATGTTCGGCAACCGCGCAGAAAGTCTGTCGAACTACCTTTCGAAGGGCACCAAGGTGGCCATCGAAGGCAAGCTCCGCTGGAGCCAGTGGGAGCGCGAAGGCCAGAAGCGCAGCAAGCTCGAAGTCATCGTCGACGAGCTCGAGTTCATGTCTTCACGCGATCGTCAGCAGGGTGGCTATCAAAACAACGGCTACCAACAGGGCGGCTATCAGGGTGGATACCAGGGTGACGGCGGCTACCAGGCTGCTCCTGCCCCGGCTCCAGCGCCGTCAATCGACGCGACCTCTTCAGTGTACGACGACGATATCCCGTTCTAAGATTGAAAGAGGCAATAAATGGCCGATTATTCTAAACAGCCTCGTCGTAAGTACTGCCAGTTCTGCAAGGACCAGGTGGACTACGTCGACTACAAGGACACGCAGGTTCTGCGCAAGTTCGTGACTGATCGCGGCAAAATCAAGCCGCGTCGTGTCACGGGCGCCTGCGTGCAGCATCAACGCGACATCGCGAACGCCGTGAAGCGCGCTCGCACGATGGCCCTCATGCCCTACGCGGTTCCCGCTGTCAGCGGCCGCGGTGACCGTCGTAGGCGCGACTAAAGAAAGGGGCCCACAATGAAAGTTATTCTTCTTGAAGAGCTGAGGGGCAAGGGCGGCGAAGGCGACGTCGTCGAAGTTTCCCGCGGTTTCGCCAACAACTACCTTCTCAAGAAGGGCATTGCCGTGAAGGCGACTGAGGGCAACCTCAAGCAGCTCGAGCTCCGTCGTAAGAACATCGCCAAGCGCGAAGAGGTTCGCATTGCCAACGCTGAGAGCCTGAAGGCCCAGCTCGAGGGTGCAACCTTCACCATCAAGGCCAAGGTTGGCGACGAAGGCATCCTGTTCGGTTCCGTCACTCCTCAGATGATCTCCGATGCCATCAAGGAGCAGAAGGATGTCGAGGTCGACCGTCGTCGCATCGACGTTCGCCAGGCCATCAAGGTCGTCGGCGAGCATGCTGTCGAGGTTTCGATTTACCGCGACATCAAGGCCGAGGTCAAGCTGCTCGTGACCGACGAGCAGGGCGTCGTTTTCGGCGCTGAGGCTCCTGCTGAGCCCGAGGCTGTCGAAGAGGTTGCTGAGGAAGCTGCCGAGGAAGCGGTCGAGGAAGCAACTGAAGAGGCTGTAGAGGCTGCCGAACCGGAGGCTGCCGAGGAATAGTTCCTCAAAGAAAAAAGTTGTCCACTGTGGAATGCAGTGGAAAATGTGGAAAACCCCTTCTGCTCAAGATAGAGCGAAGGGGTTTTCCCCTCTATGCTGTGGAGTTGAAAAACGGGCTGATTTGCACGCAAAAATTGATGATGAACAGGCTCTTTGACTGCGTTACTATGGAACGACCAATGCGAGAAGACAAGGAAGACAGATGCCTGGACCTATGGTGAACGACACAGCGAGTGAGACGAATTCGAACAAGCCCATCCCTGCGAACATCGAAGCCGAAAAATCGGTTCTTGCAGCGTGCATCCTCAACGGCGACATCCTCGAGGAGATTCTGCTCAAGCTCAAGCCCGAAGACTTTTTCAGGCCCGCGCACAAGATTATCTTCGAGGCAATCGTCAACTTGAATGCTCGCCGCATTCCCGTTGACCAGATTTCGCTTGCGGACAACCTCAACGCAACTGGTCAGCTTGATGTGGTAGGTGGACGCTCATACATCGTCGATTTGGCAGACAACACCTTTGCGTTGACGAATTGGTCGAACCATGCCGACATCGTGAAGCGCACATCGATTCTAAGGCAGCTCATCTTCGCATCGGCGGGCATCACCGCCCTTGCGTACAATGCGCCTGACGACCTCGACGAGGTGGTCGAGGAAGCCGAGAAAACGTTGTTCCAGGTCACGGAAAAGCGCGTCTCATCGTCCTTTACGAAGATGGACGTGCTCCTCACCGACGCGTTCGAAGAGCTCACGAAGCTTGCCGAGCAAGGCGACCACATTGCAGGCGTTCCGACCGGCTTCAAGGATGTTGACGAGCTGTTCCACGGCCTTCGCGGCGGCGACCTCATCATTCTGGCTGCTAGGCCAGGCGTTGGCAAGACGTCTTTGGCGCTGAACATGGCCGTCGAGGCTGCCAAGAAAGGCACGTCGGTCGCGTTCTTCTCGCTGGAAATGAGTGCAGGCCAGCTCGTGCAGCGCATCCTCTGCGCTGAAGCGCGCGTGAATCTCGGCCGAATTCGCAGCGGACGCATTTCGGAGGGCGACTGGGGCGCAATTGCCGATGCGTCGAACCGCCTTTCCCAGCTCGACCTGTACATCGACGACTCACCGGGCCTCTCCATTCTCGAAGCGCGCGCCAAAGCGCGTCGCGAGCTAAGGGCTGCGCAGGGGCACGGCTTGATCGTCGTCGATTACCTCCAGCTCATGCAGCCGGCCATAGCGCGCCGCGACAGCAACCGCGCCGTCGAAGTTGGCGAGATTTCGCGAGGGCTCAAGATTCTCGCAAAGGAAATGGACATGCCGGTGCTCGCACTCTCGCAGCTCTCGCGTGCGGTCGAGATGCGTGGCAAGAAGAGACCTCAGCTGTCCGACCTGCGTGAATCGGGCTCGATCGAGCAGGATGCCGACATTGTCATGTTCATCGACCGATCGATGGACGAGGCCGAAGCTGAATCCGACGATCGTCCCGATTGGGGAACGGCTGAGCTGCTCGTGGCCAAGCACCGCAATGGTCCCACGCGCGACATCACGCTTGCGTTCGTCCCCGAATACACTCGCTTCATGAACTATGCCGAATCGGCGTAGCCGCATCGCAAACGTAATATCAACCGAGGACTGCTTCGCTCAGAGACGTTGCGTCGTTTGAATGCCGAATATCGTGCGGTACACTGATTGCATGACCAGGAAACTCACGTTCATACATGCTGCGGACATTCACATGGGGGCTCCCGTGCGAGGTTTCGCCGACCTGACTCCTGAATGGGAAGCGAGACTGATCGAGTCGATTCCCACGGCGTATGATCGCGTGATTTCCGCTGCGCTTTCCCGAAACGTCGATTTCGTCATCATCGCGGGCGACATGTTCGATACAGCCCATGCTTCGTATGGCGATTACCTTCGCTTCATCGACGGGTTGAACCGGCTTGACTCGGCTGGAATACCCTCGTATCTCATCGCGGGTAATCACGATCCGTTCGTCGTATGGAGCGAATCTCTCGAGTTCCTGCCGCCATCGGTCCATTTCATTGGTGGTGAGGCACCCGAATTCGCCCTGTTCGAGCGCGACGGTGCGCCCCTTTGTCTCATCGGCGCCCGTGGTTATCACAATCAGGCATGGCCTCTCGAGGAGCCCATTGCCGATGGAATCGATCGTGATGCGGCAGTTGAGGCGTTAAGGTTGACGCGTCCCGACGCTCAGAGTGCTCCGTTCATGGTCGGCATCATCCACACCGGCCTTGACCTCGACCAGAGCAAGGCGTACTCCAATCCTGAGAAGTTGATGCGCTCTGACGTGGATTACTGGGCGTGCGGCCATCTCCACAAGCGTCTTGTCCTGCCTTCGGAAAGCCATCCGCGCATCGTGTTCCCCGGATGCATCCAAGGGCGCGATCTTAAGGAGTCCGAGAGCCGCGGCTGCTATTGCGTGACGATCGAGGAGCAGCAAGGTTCGTTGAAACCGAGCATCGCCCTCGAATTCCTGCCTACCGCAAGCGTTGTGTTCCACACCATCAAGGTGGACGTGTCCTCTTGCAAGACGCTCGCCGATGCTGGCCAGCTTCTTCAGAGCAACCTGTTCCACGAGAACGGGCACGACCACTGCGAGAACATGGTCGTGCGTATCATCCTCGAAGGGAAAACCGATTTGCATGAATACCTCGTTCAACCGCATGTTTTGGACGATATGCGCAAGCGGTTGAACGATGCCTATCCGACGTTCTATTGCGATGCGCTGATTGCCCGAACAGCTCCCCAGCGTGATTTCGAACTGGCAAAACGCGAAGGATTGTTTGCATCACACATCCTCAGCGTTGCCAATCGGCAGCGATCTGACGAGGACGCAACGATCAATTACATCCAGAGCGAATTCGTGAAACGCGGCATCGCGGTTCCTGCGTCGCTTCCACGAAGGATTTCGGACTTCAATGACGTGGCCGAAACGCTCGTCATGGACCTGCTCGAGAAGGAATCCGAATGAGCAGGTTCATGGAACATATTCACATCGGGCGGTTCGGCGGGCTCGAGGATTACCAGATTGGCCCGTTCGAGCGAGGGCTCAATGTGGTATACGGTCCGAACGAGGCCGGCAAATCGACGATTGCGTCTTTCGTGGGTGGCGTGCTGTTCGGATGGGAAGAAGCCCATGGCGTGCGAAACACCTACAGTCCGGCGACGGGCGAGCGTTCGGGTGCTCTCGCGTTCTCTGACGGCACCGTGGCCAGCCGCGAAAACAACGAGGACGGCCTCAAGGGCGATGCGCATCCGACGAGCGATATCGACAGCGCAACATTCAAGACGATGTTCTCGCTTACCTCGGATGAACTGAGGTCGCTTCGAAACTCATCGGACGTCACGGCTCGTCTGCTCACCGCTGGCTCAGGGACCGGCACAAGTCCTGCTGGCGCGTTTGTGGAAATCGAACAGCGCATTGCCACGTTGACATCACGTTCGCCTGAAGCCGATGGATCGATTTTCAATCTCGCAGAACGGCTCGATGCCGAACACGAACTGGTCAAAGAGTTGGGCGATGAGGCCGAGCGCAGGATTCGGGAAGACTGGGAGCTGAAGACCCTGCAGGAGGATCGTGAGATAACCGCCCGACATCTTTCCGACGTGAACCGCGAAATCGAGAAGCTCGGTTCGAGCCGCGACCGCATCGAGCGCATCGATGCACAGGTCGACGAAGCTCAAGCTGAGCTTTCCGCGCTCGAGGCCGAATACTCCGAACATGTGGCTGAGCAAGCGGAAGATACGGGTCTTGATCGCAGGCTCATGCTCCTCGACAACGTTGCCGATCGCTCGTTGCGCGACAAGCTCGACGAATATGCCGACGAGCAGGCAAAAGCTACGCGCGGGGTTGATATAGCAAAGGAAAACGCTGCGGCTTCATCGGCTGCATACGAGGCGCTCATGGAGATGGATACCGATTCTCCTCAGGTTAAACGCGCAAGGGCGTCGAAAACCTCCCTTGCTGTGCTTCCGGCTCTGCTTGCCCTTGCATTTGCGCTGGCCGGTGTTCCCGTGTTCGTGCATGCGCGGGCCATCAACAGCCTCTCGCTTACTGCTCTCGGTATCGGCCTCATCGTGTTCGCCTGCTTGCTGGCAGTAACGACGGTGGCACTCGTTGCGCGTCCCGACCGGACGGCCGAAGCGCTCGACGCCCGTAAGCAGGATGCCCAATGGGTCATGTTGCAAGACAAGAAGAAACTCGACACCAGTTTGGCTGCCAAACAGCTGCTGGACGATGATGTGGAAGCATTCCTCGAGGAAAAGGGGCTTGCTGCAGCCAACGGGTCGATTCGCCAAGCGCGTTCGCTTCTCGATGATGCCCGCGAGGCCCGTTCTGACATGCAGGCGCGCAACCAACGCCTCGCGTCTCTCGAAATGCGCATCGAGACGAACAAGCAAACGATAGAGAGCCTCACCCGCGAACGAGCGGACATCCTTGTTGACGCTGGTTATGAGATCGATGCATCAATCTCAGACCTCGAAAACGAGATCGAAATCAAGGAAAGCCAGCGCGAAGCGTTGTCACGGACCTGCGACGAAATGAGCGTGCGCATGGGAGAGCTTGCCGAACGCCTCGAGACCGCGCGGAACGACCGCTCGTTCGACATTGCGAAGATACGGCATCAGCAGACGCGTGTGCGCTTGCGTGAAGCCAAACACGAGCTTGTCTCGCTCTTGCTCGCGAAGCGGATGCTCGAGAAGAGCATCGCGGCGTGGGAGAGCCGCAGTCAGCCCGAGGTGTATCGCAAAGCCAGCGAGCTGTTCTCCACCGTGACAGGCGGCGCATGGACGCAGATTTCCATGACGGCAGAAGGGCGGCTTGTGGCAATCGCGCATGATGGCACGGCGCGCGAAGTGCGTCATCTGTCGCTGGGCACCTGCCAACAGCTCTATCTCTCGCTGCGCGTGGCGATGCTCTTGCATGCCGACAACGTCGGGCGTGCGATACCGGTGCTTGCCGACGACATCCTCGTGAATTTCGACTCGACGCGCCGTCGAGCTGCCGCCCGCATTCTCGCGGAATTGGCTGAGTGCCGACAGGTCATCGTGTTCACCTGCCACCAGGAAACAGTTGAGGCGTTGCGTGAGGCTCAGCCCAAATTGAACTACCTCGTGCTGTAGGTTTGATGGCACGCTGCTCCCAGGGAACGCTGATCGTTTGCGCAGTCAATCCGAAAGGACTCACCATGAACACAGTGTTGGTCGGCGCCCAATGGGGCGACGAGGGCAAGGGAAAAGTAACCGACCTCATTGCCCGCGACTACGATTTCGTTGTTCGTTATCAAGGCGGCAACAACGCAGGTCACACAGTAATCCACGGCGACACGAAACTCGCGCTGCATCTCATGCCGTCGGGCGTGATGTATCCGGACTCCGTACCGGTTATCGGTAACGGTGTCGTGATCGATCCGGGCGTGCTCGTCAAAGAGATGGCGATGCTCCAAGCTGAGGGCATTTCCTGCCAGAATCTCAAGATCAGCTGCGATGCCCACATCATCATGCCCTACCACAAGGACCTCGACGGTGCCGATGAGAAGCGCCTCGGCGCGAACCAAATCGGCACGACGAAGCGCGGTATCGGCCCGTGCTATCAGGACAAGGCAGGTCGCAAGGGCATCCGCGTGCAGGATCTTATGGACGAGCGCATCTTCCGCTTGAAACTCGAGACGGTGCTCGCCCAGAAGAACCCGATTCTCGAGAAGATCTACGGTCTTCATACGTACACGGTCGAGGAAATTTGCGAGGAATATCTGCCCTACGCGAAGATCCTCAAGCCGTACATGGCAGAGACCGCGCAACTGCTCAACGAGGCGCTGCGCGAGGGCAAGTCGATCCTGTTCGAGGGTGCACAAGGCACGCTGCTCGACATCGATCATGGCACCTACCCGTTCGTCACGTCGTCGCCATGCTGTGCTGGTGGTGCGGCGACTGGCACCGGCGTGGGCCCGAAGGCCATCAACCGCGTGCTGGGCATCCAGAAAGCTTACGTCACGCGCGTTGGTGCTGGTCCGTTCCCGACCGAGCAGCGCTTTGCCGAAGATGGCGGCGTTGGGGAAGAGGTCGAGATCGGCGAGACGATTTGCTCCGTTGGCCACGAGTACGGCGTCACGACTGGGCGCAAGCGCCGTTGCGGATGGTTCGATGCTGTCATCGGCCGCTATGCGGTTGAGGTCAATGGTCTGACCGACGTGGCGCTCACCAAGCTCGACGTGCTTTCCGTGTTCGACACCATCAAGGTGTGCGTCGCGTACGAATGCGATGGCAAGCGCTACGATTACTTCCCCATGCAGCAATCGGTGCTGTTCCACGCGAAGCCCATCTATGAGGAGCTTCCCGGCTGGAAGGGCGAGGACATCACCGAGTGCCGTTCGTTCGAGGAGTTGCCCCAGAACGCGCAAGACTACGTCAAGCACCTCGAGGACATTTGCAACGTGCGCATCAGCTTCGTGTCGGTTGGTCCCGACCGCGATCAGACCATCGTCAGGGATTGGTATCGCGACGAAGACTAGCAAGACACGACGGCTTTCGAGTTCTAGTAATTGTTGAAAGGAACACAAGTGAACATCCTGGTACTGGGTAGTGGCGGACGAGAACATGCAATTACATGGGCGTTGAAGAAGTCGCCCAAGACAGAGGAACTGTTTGTTGCGCCGGGCAACGGCGGCACGGCGCTCATCGCCGAGAACGTTGGCGGCCTCGATGCCGAAGACGGTCAAGCCGTACTCGATTTCGTGCAGGAAAACGACATCGCCCTCGTGGTCATCGGCCCCGAGGCTCCACTCGTTGCTGGAGTTGCCGATGTGCTGCGCGGCGCCGGCGTTCCCGTGTTCGGGCCCGATTCGCAAGGTGCCCAGCTTGAGGGAAGCAAGACCTTCTGCAAGGAATTCATGATGCGCAACAACCTTCCGACGGCCGAGTACCTATCGACCGACGATGAAGCTGCCGCTCATGCGTATATCGACAAGATGGGCGCCCCCATCGTCGTCAAGGCTGACGGACTGGCTGCCGGCAAGGGCGTTGTCGTCGCCCAGACCGTCGAAGAAGCTCATGCTGCTGTCACCTCGTGCTTCGAGGGTGCATTCGGCAAAGCGGGCAACACGGTTGTCATCGAGGAATGCCTCACGGGTCCCGAGTGCTCGATGCTCGCGTTCGTTTCGGCGGGCAAGGCGTATTGCATGGCTCCCTCGCAGGACCACAAGCGTGCTTACGACGGAGACGAAGGCCCCAACACCGGTGGCATGGGCGCGTATTCACCGGTGCCGATCGTCACAGATGACGAGCTGGAGACGATGATCGACGTCATGAGCCGCGCTGCTGCTGCGACGGCCGACGAGTTCGACTACGACTATCGCGGTGTGCTCTACGGTGGCTTCATGCTCACGCCTGCTGGTCCGAAGCTGCTCGAGTACAACGCACGCTTCGGCGATCCCGAAACACAAGTTGTTTTGCCGCGCCTCGAGTCCGACCTCGTTGACGTGATGATGGCTGTCGCTGAAGGCCGTCCCGACGAAATCGAGCTCGAATGGGCAGATAAATGGGCCGTCACGGTTGTCCTGGCAAGCGCCGGCTATCCGGGTTCTTACGAAAAGGGCAAGGTCATCACCGGACTCGACGCTGCAAACGCGCTCGAGGACGTCACGGTGTTCCATGCGGGCACGGCTGTAGACGACGAAGGCAATGTTGTCACTGCAGGCGGTCGCGTGCTCAACGTTACGGCAATGGGCGACACGTTCCAGGCTGCACGCGAGCGTGCCTATGAGGCCTGTGCGCTCATCGACTTCGAGGGCAAGCAAAACCGCACCGACATCGGTCTGCGTGCAATCCGTGGCCGTGATTCCTGGGCCTAGGACAGCGCTTTAACCATCGATATCGAAGGGTCATTTCTGCAGAAATGACCCTTCTGTCGTTATGGGGTTTGGAACAAGCTACAATTTGCAAAGCAACGTCAGCAATCGATTTTCTTTGGAGTCCGCTCATGTTTTCAGAGCGCTTTTTAAGCCTCGCCGTTGATACAACGTCGAAGAATTATTTGAAAATCAACCGCACGACCGACACGCATGTCCCGGGGCCGCAACCTGGCAAGCGCTACATGCTCTACATGCACGTGCCGTTCTGCACGAAGCTGTGCCCGTACTGCTCGTTCAACCGTTTCCCGTTCTCGGAGAAACGCGCTGTGCCGTATTTCGAGAGCATGCGCAAGGAAATGCGCATGCTTTACGATTTGGGCTACGACTTCGATAGCGTCTACATTGGAGGCGGCACGCCCACGGTCATGATCGACGAGCTGTGCGCGACCATCGATCAGGCACGCGACCTGTTCAGCATCAAGGAGGTCTCGAGCGAGACCAACCCCAACCATCTGATTCCCGAGATTCTCGAGAAGCTCGAGGGTCGTGTGCAGCGCCTTTCGGTTGGTGTGCAAAGCTTCGACGATGGTCTGCTCAAGCAGATGGATCGCTACGACAAGTACGGTTGTGCCGACGAGATCGTCGAGCGCATTCAGCTGGCCACGCCATACTTCGTGTCGATGAATGCCGACATGATTTTCAACTTCCCAGCACAGACGGAGGACATGCTCATCCACGATGTCGAGCGCATCGTCGAATCGGGCTGCACGCAGACCACGTTCTATCCGCTCATGGCATCGCCTTCAGTTGAGCGTCAGCTGGCAAAGACCGTCGGCTCGGTCGACTACAACCGCGAACAGCGCTACTACGAGATCATCGACGAACTGCTGTCCGGTGGCGAGAAGCCGCTGTTCACGCACAGCAGCGCTTGGACGTACAACCGCTTCGACTACGACGAAGGCACAAGTGCGGGCGGCGATATGATCGACGAGTACGTCGTGCAGTACGAGGAATACCCGGCCATTGGCAGCGGCGGCATCACGTATCTGGGCAACAGCCTGTACGTGAACACGTTCTCGCTGCGCGAGTACGGCGAGGCCATCGCGGAAGGCCGCATGTCCATCATGGGCCGTACCGACTTCAACCTGCACGACCGCATGCGCTACCGCTTCCTCATGCAGCTGTTCGGGCTGCGGCTCGACAAGCTGCAGTTCGAGCGCGATTTCGGCATGACCGTCGAGAATGGTCTGCCCGCCGAGATGACGTTCATGAAGCTCGCCGGTGCCTTCGCAACCGACACGCCTGAGGAGCTCACGCTCACCCCGAAGGGCCGCTATTTGGTGGTAGCCATGATGCGCCAGTTCTTCATCGGCGTGAACAGCCTGCGCGATCAGGCTCGTGCCGCCCTGCCAGCTGAAGAGCGCGAGCTGTTGTTTGGGTAGCAGCCAAATAGGCAGTTCTTTTTTGGTTGTTTCTCAATCAGGCAAGCGAGGCACTACATGAACAAGCATGACCGCGAGGTAATGGCGGCGTTTTTCGCCCAAGTCGATGAAAACGGAATTTCGAATGCCGAGAAAGTCGAAACGCGCCATCACGTAATTCGGCGCATCGAGACAACATCGAAGGACAAAAGCTACGAGGACGCCAGCGAAACTATCGACAACAGGGCAGAAGGTTTGCCCATCGGGGTGGTCGAAGTCGACGGTAAGCTCGTGGGGCTCGGTATCCACATCCTGAACGAAGACGTGTATCCACTGCAGAGCTTTGAAATCTATTTGCGCGGTTGCGATCTTGTCGGGAATCTCGACATTTCGGGCTGTTCTGATCTGGTGTTTGTCGACTTGTACCGGAACCGCATCTCGTCCATCGACGCTGCCAACATGCCGAGCTTGCGCATTCTGGGCTTGCAGAGCAACCAGATAACGGCGCTTGATCCGACCGAAATGCCTGCCTGCCAGGGTATCGACATCGGCATGAACCGTCTTGAATCCATAGACGTTTCGCGCAATCCCGAATTGGTCGAGCTGTATGTCAATGACAATTGCTTAACATCGCTCGATACGTCGCATAATGCGAAACTCAAGTATCTGCGTGTGCAGAACAATGCAATCACGGATCTCGACACGACGGGCAATCCGTTGCTGCGTCATCTGTATGCAACGGGAAATCCGCTCGTGCGCATACGGGCGTTGGCACCAGGTGATGCGGTCAGCAAACCGCTTGAGCTGACTGCAGGCGACGGTGGACATGTTGGATTGTCCTTCAATCCCATCTACAACGCCCAATGGAAAGAAACGGGGGAGTGGGAGCAGAGCTACCATGCCTATCCTGATGACGGTTTCCTGTTTGTGGGTTGGTACGACGAGTCTGGAAAATGCGTTTCGGAAGAACTCGATTGGATGGATGAATACGGCGCATCGCGTGTTCTGCAGGCAAATTTTGTGCAGGTGGTCTGCTCGAGTTCACTTGTATAAAACGTGAATGTGGGTTGACCAGCCGAACGGTGACTAGTAGAATGTCTTTTCGCGTCACGGCGCATAACATCCGGTCAGGTAGCTCAGTTGGTAGAGCAGCGGACTGAAAATCCGCGTGCCGAGGGTTCAAGTCCCCCCCTGACCACCATGATTACACCAGCCCCTACCAGGGGCTGTTTTCATTTCTTAGGGTCATTGCATGGACTTGAACCCTGCTTTTATTTCACCAAGAATTTGCTCACTACGCAGTTGAACGCATCGGGATTTTCGAAGGCGACGAAATGCGTGCCCTCGATGAGCGCCAGTTGCGCGTTGGGAATGCTCTCGGCGATCAGGCGCGTATGCGTTTTCTCAATCATGTCGTCAGTTCCTGCTACGACGAGCGTGGGCTTGTTCAGCTCAGAAAGCTGGGCAGGGTCGATATGCGGTTCGTCGATCATCAAACGAAGCAGTTCGAGCAGGTTTTCGTCATTCGCCGAGACAGCTTGCTCGTACTCCTCATCAATTTCACGACGCGTTTGCTCGGTCAACCCTTCGGGGAACAGGTTGCCGCCATTGAGGATGAGGCTTTTTACGCGCGTGGGGTGAGCCAACGCGAACAGTATGGCCACATTCGCGCCATCGGAGAACCCCAGGATGTGGGCAGATGCAATGTCGAGCTCGTCCATGAAGGCGCGCAAATCATCAGCGAACTGATTGAGTGTGAGCGGAGCTGTGCCGCGAGGAGATTTGCCATGCCCACGTGTGTCAACGGCAATCACGCGATAGCGGTTCTGGAAGAAGGCTATTTGGCGTTCGAAATACGAGGAGTCCTCGCCGTTGCCGTGGAGCAGAATCAGAGGTTCTCCACTTCCATGTTCCGTATAGTGCAATTTGATGTTGTCCATGGCATAACCTTCGATGTCAGAATTCGCTTATCAGCATCACTTTAAACACTGTATACCAAAGGTTGTGCCAGTAGGACGGCTCTCTTGGCGCAACCCGTTCCTTGCGTATAATGCTGCCCATGGCAAGAATGCTCAAGGCATATTCCACGGTGGCGCCTGGTGAAACAGGCGAATCGTTCGTCGAGGACCGCAAAAGCCAATTCTTCGGATTTGCGACGCATGCCGAGTCTGCTGACGAAGCCATTGAGTTCAGGCATCGCATCATCGAGCAGATTCCCTCTGCAAGTCATTATGTTTCGGCTTGGGTGTTGGCCGACGGATCCGAGTTCTTCTCTGATGCGAAAGAACCCCATGGTTCGGCAGGGCTTCCGACCCTGAATGCCATAAAAGGCCGCGAGCTCAAGGATACGGTTTGCGTCGTGGCACGTGTGTTCGGTGGCACCTTGCTCGGAAAAGGCGGTCTCATGCGTGCCTATACCAAAGCCGCCTCCGATGCGCTCGATGCTGCGCGCATCGCGCAACGCATTCCATGTCGCTCGCTCGAAGTCGTTGTTCCATATCAACTGTACGAGCCGCTGACCAGTCGTCTAGCTGATTGGAACGCGCATGTGGACGAAACCGACTTTGCCCAAGATGTCACTATGCATCTAGTGACTCCGTCCGGAAACGCTGTTGAGCTCGCAAAGCGCATTCGCGACTTCTCTAGTGCACGGGCAACGTGTTCACTCGGTGGCGAAGAACTGCGATTCCTGTGACACAAAGTCGGATTCCGGCACGGTCTTTTTGTAGCTATACCTACTCTCGTTCCAGCCAGTCGGAAAGCCGAAGGTACTTCAGCTCTTCCATGTCTTCCAAGGTTAAACCAGCGACTTCGCGAATCCTGTTGAGTCTGTAGCGCATGGTGTTCGGATGGATGAAAAGAGCTCTTGCTGCTTCAAGTTGGTTACGTTCGTGGCGCAGGTAGACCGAGAGCGTTGCGCGCAGTTCGGTCTGGTTCTCCTCGTCGTAGCGTTCGAGCGACTCGAGCGCCGGATGAAGCAAAGGGGCGGTAGAGTCGAGAGCGCGAAATGTACGCAAGAGGTATTCGCAGGCGTAGTCTTCGCAAAGGAATAAACCTCGAGAGTCTCTGGCCTGGTCGAGGGCAAAACGCGCTTGCTGGAGACGGGTCTGCAAGGTGGTTGGGTCGCCAAAGGGTACCGAAGCCCCTATCGAGACTGACCCTTGGAGTAAATCAATCCTCGAAACTGCATCGTTTTTCGCAATGCAGAAGCAGGATCCTTCGTAGTCGAGTGGGAAATGGCAGTCAGGCTGGCGCTTCAGGTCGCTGAGCAATGCACTTTTGGCAAGCTGATCAGCGCGTCCGCTCACTTTGATAGCCAGCAAGCGCCAGGGTGCCAAAGGGAGCGCTTTGGCAAATCTCGCTATATTGTCGGAGCCGACATCGTTTCCGTCTAAGAGCCGCTTGAATAAAACTGTGCCGGATTGGAGGGCTCCTGATTCGGAAAGGAGCTCCTCTGCCTTCAAGCAGTACCGCGCAAAAGTTGGTGCGAGCTGTAGGTTTTGTTCGGTCAAATCGCTGTTCTCTTGAAGGATGGAGATGTACCCCGCGACACCCTTGTCACGCGGTAGGTAGAGCATCGCGACGGGATCCCCTCCCTCGTAAACATTGCGCACCAGCTTAGGCTCTTCAGAGAGATCCTCGATTCTGTCGCCCACAGTGTCGAGGTAAGGTTCGTAAAGGGCGGGGTTCACATTAGCCGTGCCCTTGCAAATGCTTTCCCAAAGCGGATCGACGCGATGGCCTTCCAAGTCGCTCGAAACGATGAAGCTCATGTCAAGGCTGCCAACCGCCAACGGGTTTTCAAACACTGGCGCTGCTATGTCGACAAATTCTTGAAGTGGAGCGTGGCGGGTTCCTGCATCGAGCAGGTCGGCCTCCCAGCTGTTGAAGAAATCAAAAGCAGAGAGGATTTTGTTCAGCAACGTATTGTAGTCTGCATCGTCGAAAAGCAACATGCTGTGGTGGTTCACGACCAAGCATTTGTCAGCGTATTGTTCATCGGTGAAGAAATGCAAACCCATCCCAAAATACAGGTATTCTGGCTGCATTTCCTCCACGTCGTCCATAACGAATCGCAGCCCTTGGATGCATAGGCTGTCGTCTTGAATGTGACAAATGGGCTGTTGGTCCCGCAGGTACCAGGCTAATAGCGACATGCTCAACTTCATGATGACCTCATTTGTGATTCAACAACAAATGTAAAGAGCGTTCCTTGTGCAAAATTGACGATAGACTACATGGTCTCTCGGAAAACATCCAGGTAACATGCGTATTGGAGAGGCCGTTTCCCATTATCGCATAGAACCAATTAAACACCGATTTGTGTTTGAAGCACTATGCCCTTAAAGCGAAAGGAAGTTGACCATGAATCTGTACCAAGAGCATCTCGAGCGTACTATGAAAGCCGTCCATATGGAGACAGTCGACAAGATTCCGTTTTCATGGAACGGCCCTGCTTATTTGCCCAAGCGCATGGGTCTTACGATGGCTGAAGCGGTTACTGACTTTCCGCGCTCTGTCAGCGCAGCGGTTGATTTCTGCAAGGAGCACCCTGGCGTTGACAGTTTGCATTCTCCCTGCATGACGCCTTACACACTTCCGATGTTGTGGCTTGCTGAGGTCAAAGCGCCCGGTATCGATCTGCCTGACGACGAGCTGTGGCAGGTTCACGAACAAGAGAAGATGTCGATTGATGACTACCAGGCCATCATCGATGGCGGTTATGGTCCTTGGCAAGATGCTTACATGAAGGAGCGCATCGGCGACCCTCTGAATAAGCCCGAAGCGCAGGCTTGGTTCGCCTATGCGGGCACGGGTTTCCAGAGAATGAAGGATGAGGCTAGCATTCCTGTTATGAACTGCGCTTATGGTGCAACTCCCATCGAGAACTTCTGCGGAGCACGAGGCATGGAGAACTTCTTTATGGATCTCTTCGAGGAGCCAGAGCTTGTGAAAGAGGCCATGGATGTGGCGTGGCCGACGATGCTCGGTGGTTATCTTGCGGGGCTCGAGTCCAAGCCAGTTGGCGCTTGGGTGGGTGGTTGGCGCGCGGCCCCTGAGCTTCTCAGCCACGAAACCTGGATGGAATACGTGTGGCCTTATCTACAAGAGATGGTTCTAAAGACCATCGAGGCTGGCGTCACTCCAGTGCTGCACTTCGACTCATGTTGGGACAGCGAGCTTGAAACGCTCAAGGAGCTCCCTGCAAGGAAATGCGTGCTAATGCTCGATGGTTCTACCGACATGCGCAAAGCGCGCGAAATTTTGGACGACCGCATGTGCTTGCTCGGCGACGTCCCCTCGAGCATGTTGGCGTTCGGCACGCCGAGTGAAGTGTATGACTACGTAACCAAGTTGATTGACGATGTAGGACCCAAAACCGGCCTCATGATCAGCTCCGGCTGCGACTGCCCGCTCAACGCAAAAGACGATAACGTCGACGCAATGATCCAGGCAACGGTTGATTATCAGGTGTAGCGCACGCAGCAAACTAAACGAGCCCCGCCGATGATGCTCATCGGTGGGACTTTTCTTTTTGCCGATGAACTTGCAGAGCGCATCCGCGGCGTGCTCGGTGCGCAGGATCGGGGGTTGTCGGGAGGAATTGGGGCGCTGGGCGTGCCCAGGCAAGGCGTTTTCTCTCGACAAGTCCTGATTTGATGCGCTGGCATGTGCTCTGATGTTCGAAAACTTGAGTTGTCGAGAAAAAAGCGGCAATAATTGCTATAATGCCTGAAAAAATACCCCCAGGGAGTATAGAGAGGCAAGAACATGAGCACCCAAGAATGCGAATGCAAATACAAGAGCACACCGCGCGACGAAGAATTCCAAGCCAATTTGCAGCGTCGGTTAAACCGCGCTATCGGACAGCTTGGCGGCGTGAAAGCCATGCTCGACGACAATCGCTATTGCGGCGACGTGTTGCTGCAGCTTGCTGCGGCTGAAAAAGCCATCCATCGTGTCAGTGAACTCGTGCTCGAGAATCACCTGCATACATGCGTTGTCGAGCAGGTGCGCGAGGGCAACGAAGACGTGGTCGACGAGGCCATGGACCTCATCAGGAAGTTCGGGAGCCGATAGATGGCCACGCAACGGTTCGATGTCACGGGCATGACGTGCGCCGCCTGCTCAGCGCGCGTTGAAAAAGCGACCGCTGAAGTTGCCGGCGTGGAAAAGGCGGTCGTCAACCTACTGAAGAACAGCATGGACGTCACGTATGATGGCAGTCCTGAAACGCTCTCGGCCATCAGCGAGGCGGTCGACAAGGCTGGTTATGGGGCGATGCCCCGTGTAGAAGCCTCTGCTGCTGTGGTGGGTACGACAGCTCCTATGGTTAAACCCGAGAACACTGCTGCTAAAGAGGCCAAGACGGTGCGAATGCGTCTCATCGTCAGCTTCATCTTCGCGATTCCGCTGTTCTACCTCGACATGGGGCACATGTGGGGTTGGCCGCTGCCAGCCTGTTTCCTCGGTCCCGAAAACTCGATGACGCTTGGGCTTACGCAACTCTTGCTAACCTTGCCCATCGTGTTCGTGAACTTCAAGTTCTTCCGCAACGGTTTCAAGGGCCTTGCGCATCGTGCACCCAACATGGATACGCTCGTGGCGCTCGGAGCCACTGCGTCAATGGTTTATAGCATCGCGCAGCTGTACCACGTGGGCATCGCGCTTGGGGCGGGCGAGTTGCATGAAGCGCATATGGCAGCCATGGATCTGTATTTCGAGGGCGCGGGCATGATTCTCACGCTCATCACGCTTGGAAAATACTTCGAAGCGCGTTCGAAGGGCCGCACAACAGACGCCATCACAGCGCTTATGGACCTTGCGCCCAAGACGGCTACGATCGTTACCGATGACGGCGCTGAACAAGAGGTTCACATCGAGCGCGTTCAAGTGGGTGACGTGCTTGTGGTACGCGCCGGCCAGAGCGTGCCCGTCGATGGCGTCGTGCTCGAAGGGAACGGGGTCATCGACGAATCGGCGCTCACGGGGGAGAGCGTGCCGGTGGACAAGGTTGCGGGCGACGAAGTCACAGGCGCGACAGTCAACACTGCTGGCTACTTCAAGATGCGCGCCGTGCGCGTGGGCAACGATACTGCGCTCGCGCATATCATTCAACTCGTTGACGATGCAACGAGTTCGAAAGCGCCTATCGAACGCTTGGCCGACCGTATAAGCGGCGTGTTCGTGCCTGTGGTCATAGCAATAGCGATTGTTGTTTTCGTCATTTGGCTTGTCGTTTCGGGCATGGACATCTCCAAAGCCGTCGTGCATGGCATCTCTGTGCTCGTTATCAGCTGTCCGTGTGCGCTCGGGCTTGCGACTCCAACAGCTATCATGGTCGGAACTGGCCGTGGCGCCAAGCAGGGTATTCTCATCAAGAGTGCCGAAGCGCTTGAGAATGCGCACAACATCGCGACCGTGGTGCTCGACAAGACGGGCACCATCACAAAGGGTATGCCCGAAGTCGCCGATGTTATTGCGGCGGAAGGAATCGAAGAGGGCGATTTGCTCATGTTGGCATACGGGCTCGAAAAGAAAAGCGAGCATCCGCTGGCACGAGCGATTTGCGATTATGCCAAAGAGCAAAAGAGCGACCAGCTGCCCGTAAAGGACTTCCGTCAAATCGCGGGCCGAGGTCTGACGGGTGTGACAGAAGGAGCCGAAGCACTCGGCGGCAATTCGGCCATGATGCACGAGGCTGGAATCGACCTGGGTGTTCTCGAATCGAAAGCTGAAGAATTTGCCCAGCAAGGTAAAACGCCGCTGTTCTTCGCATGGGGCGGTCAGCTGCTCGGCATGATTGCCATCGCAGATCAGGTGAAACCCACAAGCGAACAAGCTGTGCGTGAAATGAAAGCGCTTGGCGTGCGTACGGTCATGCTCACCGGCGACAATCAACTCCTGACACGCGATGGCAAAGTCGCAATGGTGGGCGACGGCGTGAACGATGCGCCTGCTCTCGCTCGTGCCGATGTGGGCATCGCCATTGGGGCAGGCACCGATGTTGCCATCGAAAGCGCCGACATGGTACTCGTGCGCAACGACCTCATGGACGTGGCGGCGGGCATCCAGCTCTCGCGCGCAACGATGCGCAATATCAAGCAGAACCTGTTCTGGGCGCTGTTCTACAATGTGATCTGCATTCCCGTGGCTGCAGGCGCGCTCACGCCGCTCGGCATTACGCTGACGCCTGATATTGCCGCTGCTGCCATGAG